>NZ_JBEZIQ010000021.1:0-147876 GCF_040651155.1 Kitasatospora sp. NPDC048545 | reverse complement strand
CGAATTCGGGTGTGCGGTTGACAGTTTCATAGTGTTTCGGTGGTCATAGCGTGAGGGAAACGCCCGGTTACATTCCGAACCCGGAAGCTAAGCCTTACAGCGCCGATGGTACTGCAGGGGGGACCCTGTGGGAGAGTAGGACGCCGCCGAACAATCATTCCAAAAAGCCCCCCTCCCATTCGGGAGGGGGGCTTTTTGCGTTACCCTCTGCCAATGCAGAACCTGACCCTTACCTGGCAGTCCGCCGGGGGCGCCGCCGCCGGCCTCTACGCGGGCGCGTACGTCGCGTCGAGGGTCCGGAAGCCGTCGCTGTCGGCGCTGTTGCGGGAGGCCGGCACGCTGCTGGCGCTGTTCGCGCTCTGGCAGTTGGTCGGGCACCTGTCGGTGATGAGCGGGGACCACGCGCTGGACCGGGCCGACTGGATCCACCACGCCGAGCAGGTGGTCGGGTTGCCGGACGAGGCCTCCTGGCAGGCGGCTGTCACGCCGTACCCGGTGCTGGTGCGGCTGGCGAACTACTACTACGCGGTCATGCACTTCGCGGTGATGCTGAGCGTTCTGCTCTGGGTCTTCGTGCGGCACCGGGAGCGGTACGCGTGGGTGCGGAACACGGTGGTGATCACGACCGCGGTCTGTCTGCTGGTGCAGTTCATCCCGGTGGCGCCGCCCCGGATGCTGCCGGGGAGCGGTTTCGTCGACGTGGCCGCGGTGTACGGGCAGTCGGTGTACGGGGGTGCGGTCGGCGGCGTGGTGGTGGCCGACCAGTTGTCGGCGATGCCCTCGGTGCACGTCGCCTGGTGCGTGCTGGCGGCGGTTGCGGTGATCCGGGTGTCGCGCAGTTCGCTGCGGTGGGTCATGGTGCTGCACCCGGTGCTGACGGTCGCGGTGGTCGTCGTGACGGCCAACCACTTCTGGGCGGACGGCATCGTCGCCGTCGCGATCCTTCTCTTCGCCTACGCCGTCCTGGCGTTGGCGGCACGCCGACGGGGCCGGGTCTCCGCCGGTGCGGAGGCCCGACCCCGCGGCACCGCCGAGGAGCGGTTGGAGCAGGTCGGTTGAGCCGTCAGCGGCTCACTTGACCGGGAGGGCGAGCTTTCCCCAGGCGCCGTTGCTGAGGGCGGAGGTGGCCCAGTACCAGGCGGAGAGCCCGGCGACCGCCGCGACCCAGCCGGCGAGCTTGGCCAGCCCGCCGTAGCCGCCGAAGGTGGCGATGGCGGAGAGCAGCAGGGACAGGGTCAGCAGGCCGTAGACGGCGCGGTTGAGCAGACCGGCGCCCCAGCTCGCCGCGGTGAGGGTGAGCGCGAGCAGGGCCCACAGGAGCAGGAACAGCCCGGCGGCGTTCTTTCCCGCGCCGCCGGCGGCCGACCAGGTCGCCCAGAAGGCGCCGAGGCTGGTGAAGGCGGTTCCGGTGAAGCCCTCGCCGCCGCGGAGCTGCCAGAGGCCCGCGACGAAGAGGGTGATGCCGCCGAGCAGATGGGCGAGGTGGGCCGCGTCCCCTGCTCCGGCACCGTGCAGGATGCCGGTGGAGAGCAGACCGTAGGCGAGCAGTGTCAGGCCGAGGGCGAGGTAGCCGAGGTTACCTGCGTCGGCTCCGGTGGAGCGGGCGTTCGTTGCCCCGGTAGCGTCGTTGCTCACCGGAGGCTCCTTTCACTCTGGGCGCGCGCAGGGCGCAGTGACGCTGTGGTGTGGTGTCGGTGAGTGGATGCGCGCGACCGCGCCGATGGCGCACGGCTGTGAGCGTGCGCGGGCTGCGGTCGGAAGTGATGGACCAACGGAGAGCCCGCTGGTCACGTCCCCGCCGGGTGGATTCCCCGGTGGGATCGGTTTACCCGGCGCCCGGCGCTTGTACCATTGTGAAGATAACAATTTGTGACTGCGTCAGCGTGGAACGCTCACGGCTGGCGGGGGTTGGGCACCCGCAGGGTCAGGATCGCCATGTCGTCGGACGGCGGCTCGGGGGCGAAGCGTTCGACCGCACGCTGGACCCGGGCCGCGACCGCGCCGGCGGTCAGACCGGTGCAGCCGGTCAGCACCTCGGCGAGACCGTCGTCGCCCAACATCCTCCGGCCCTCCCGGCGTTCGGTCACGCCGTCGGTGACGCACAGCAGGACCTCGCCGGGGGAGAGCACCAGGTGCTCGGCGGTCAGGTCGAGGTCGTCCATGACGCCGAGCAGCGGCTGCGGGGTCGCGGCGCGGTCGACCCGGCCGTCGGTGCGCAGACGCAGCGGCAACGGGTGGCCGGCACAGACCAGGGAGAGCTCGGTGCTGCCGTCCGGGCGGGGCGTCAGTTCGCCGTAGAGCAGGGTGAGGAAGCGGCTGCGCGCTCCCTCGTCCAGGATGGCCGCGTTGAGGCGGCGCAGGACCTGCGGGGCGTCCAGGCCCTCGCGGGCGAGCAGCCGCAGCGAGTGCCGGGCGAGGCCGGTGACCGAGGCGGCCTCGGGGCCGGTGCCGCAGACGTCGCCGATGGCGAAGCCGTAGGTGCCCTCGCGGATGGTGAACAGGTCGTAGAAGTCCCCGCCGACCTCGTTGCCCTCGCCGGCCGCCTGGTAGTAGACGTCGACCTCGACGCCGGGGATCTCCGGCAGGTCCGGCGGGAGCAGACTTCGCTGCAGGGCCTGGCTGGTGGCGGTGCGCTCGGAGTAGAGGCGGGAGTTGTCGAGGGCCAGGGCGGCGCGGCGGGACAGGTCCTCGGCGAGTTCGAGGATCTCCTGGCGGAACCGGACACCGGCCGGGACGCCCAGCGCCAGCAGGCCGATGACGCGGTTGCGGGCGGTCAGCGCGATGACGACGGTCTCGCCGAGCAGGCCGGCGAGTTCGGGGCTGTCGGTGAGGCCGCCGGCCTCGGCGGTCTCGGCGGGCGCCGCCCAGAAGCGGACGCCGTGGGTGGGGCCGGCCTCGGGGACGGGGGTCTTGTCGAGCAGGTCGCGCAGTGGGTCGATGCGGTCCTCGTCCTCGTGCAGGACGAAGGCGAGCCGGGCCGGGGAGGTGTGGTCGGCGGTGGTGTAGACGGCGCACCAGGAGGCGAGGGTGGGGACGGCCATCTGGGCCATCAGGGCGAGGGTCTGCTCGTGCTCCAGGGTGCCGGCCAGCAGGTCGGAGGCCTCGACCAGGAAGGAGAGCGAACCGCGGCGCAGCCGTTCGAGCTCGGTCAGCCGGGTGCTCTCGACGGCGAGGGCGACCCGGTCGGCGGCGAACTGCAGGCGCAGCGCGTCCTCGTTGTCGTAGCGGCCGGGCGCGGTGGCGGCGATGCCGAGCGAACCGATCAGGCGGCCCTCGACCTTCAGCGGGACGGTGAGCAGGGAGCGCATGCCGCTGTCGGAGAGCAGGGGCAGGCCGGTGGGGCGGGCGGTGAGGTCCTCGTGGACGGACGGCAGCCGGGCGGAGTCGTACCGGTTGCCGGTCCCGACCGGGAAGCGGGCGTGCCGGCGGTGTCCGGAGGTGAGGCCGGTGGCCGCGCGGACCTCGAACTCGGCCTCGTCGTCGGTGGTGAGCAGCAGGTACGCGGCGTCGCCGTCGAGCAGGTCGCGGGCACGTTCGACGGTGCGCTGCAGCAGGGTGTCGAGGTCGTCGGTGGCGACCGGGCCGGCCAGTAGGTCGAGCCGGGGGCCGGCCGGGTCGGTGCGCTCGCCGGGCAGGGCGCGGGCGGGGGAGCGCAGGACGGCGCGGTCGGGTGCGAGGACGAGCAGGCAGAGCGTGGAGGGGACGCCCTCGGTGTCGCGCACCCGCACCTGGGCGCCGTACACCTCGACCTCGCGGCCGTCCTGGTGGCGGATCCCGTAGCTGCCCTCCCAGCGGGCCAGCCGCAGGGTGTCGCTCAGACCGAGGCCGCGGTCGGCGGACTGCGGCCAGACGGCGAGGTCGGCCCAGGGGCGGCCGAGGACGTCGGCGGCGGGGTACCGGAACAGGGCCTCGGCGTCCGGGTTCCAGGCCAGGACGCGGCCGTCCTCGTCGAGTTGGACGACGGCGACGTGCACCGGGCCGGCGCTGCTCGGCAGGTCGCTGCCGGGGGTGGCGGGAACGGCGTAGCGGGTGCCGACCACGTGTGCGGGCAGCTGGAGGCGGAACCAGACGGTCTTCCGGCCGGCCGCGTACTCGACGCCCCACATCTCGGCGAGGGCGGAGCACATCAGCAGACCGCGGCCGCCCTCGCCCTCGGGGTCGGCGTAGCGGTCGGAGGCGGTGACGGGGCCCCCGCCGAGCGAGGGCAGGCCGCGTTCCGGGTGGTGGTCGGTGACCTCGATCCGGACGGTCTCCTCCTCGCGCAGGCAGCAGACCTCGGCGGCGGTGCCGGCGTGCACGACGGCGTTGGTGACCAGTTCGCTGACCAGAACGATCGCGTCGTCGACGACCTCGGGCAGGCCCCAGCCGAGCAGCGCGTCCCGGACGAAGCCCCGGGCGGCGGCCGCGGACCGGCCGTCGGGGTCGAAGGTGGCGGCTGCGCGCGCGGTGACCACGTTGCCACTTCTCCTCTGCTGCTCTTGCCTGGGCTGTCCGGGGTGCGGCGCCGACTTCCCCGTGCGCCGTCGGGGTGGGCGGCGGCGCTGGGTCGGGTCGTGGCCCGGTGCAGCGCTCCACCCTACTTTCCGCTTGGTTCCCCGTGGGGGCGGGGAGTCGAAACAGGCACCAGAGGGTGATTCTGCCCACCTGTTTCGGACGGTGCGGTACCAACCGTGCGCAACCGGCCGTGCACGGGGCGCCGGTGCTGCCAGACTGGGGGGTCCGCGACGACCGGTACGAGCAGTACGGTCATGTGGGTGCCGGTGCGCCGAGGGGCTGCCGGTACGCAGCCCAGCCGGGCCGGTGCCCGGGCGCGTGCCGCTCCGGCACGGGCGGCCACCGGACAGTTCACGATGTGGGAGGGGCCCGTTGAGTTCGGCCACCAAGGACGCAACCGGTACGACGCCGCCTGCCCAGCGCGGCGGCCGCTCCGGGACCGCGCCGCGGAACGCGGCCGGCCGGCGAGTGAGCCACAACCGCGGCGCGGAGCCCGCCGAGCTGCGCAAGCTGCTGTCCGCGCTGACCGCGATGCGGGACGGCAACTTCCGGCGCCGGCTGACGGTGCCGGGCGACGGACCGTTGGCGGAGATCGCCGCGGTGTTCAACGAGGTCGCCGAGCGCAACCAGCACCTGACCGGTGAACTGGCCCGGGTGCGGCGGGCGGTGGGCCGCGAGGGCCGGCTGAACGAGCGGCTGGAGACCGGCGCTGGCGAGGGCGCCTGGATGGCGGCCGTCGACAACTGCAACGCGCTGATCGACGACCTGGCCCGGCCGATGTCCGAGGTGGGCCGGGTGCTGACCTCGATCGCCGAGGGCGACCTGGACCAGAAGATGGAGCTGCGCTCGCTGCACAGCAACGGGGTGAGCCACCCGCTGCGCGGCGAGTACCTGAAGATCGGGCGGACCGTCAACGGACTGGTCGACCAGCTCTCGGAGTTCACCGACGAGGTGACCCGGGTGGCCCGCGAGGTGGGTACCGAGGGCAAGCTGGGCGGCCAGGCCAAGGTCCGCAGCGTGTCGGGCAGTTGGAAGGACCTGGCGGACTCGGTCAACACCATGGCCGGCCGGCTGACCGCGCAGGTGCGCAACATCGCCCAGGTGACCACCGCGGTCGCCAAGGGCGACCTGTCCCGCAAGGTCACCGTCGAGGTGGCCGGCGAGATGCTGGAGCTGAAGAACACCGTCAACACGATGGTGGACCAGCTGAACGGGTTCGCCGCGCAGGTCACCGGGGTGGCCAGGGACGTCGGCACCGAGGGGCGGCTGGGCGGCCAGGCACAGGTGCCGGGCGTGGCCGGGGTCTGGCGGGACCTCACCGACTCGGTGAACTTCATGGCCGACAACCTGACCGGCCAGGTCCGCAACATCGCCCAGGTGACCACGGCGGTGGCGCGCGGCGACCTCTCGCAGAAGATCGAGGTGGACGCCCGCGGCGAGATGCTGGAGCTGAAGAACACCATCAACACGATGGTCGACCAGCTCTCCGGCTTCGCGGAGCAGGTGACCCGGGTGGCCCGCCAGGTGGGCACCGAGGGCCGGCTCGGCGGCCAGGCGCAGGTGCCCGGGGCGGCCGGGGTGTGGCGGGACCTGACCGACAACGTCAACTTCATGGCGAACAACCTCACCGACCAGGTGCGCAACATCGCGCAGGTGACCACCGCGGTCGCCAAGGGCGACCTGTCGCAGAAGATCCAGGTGGACGCCCGCGGGGAGATCCTGGAGCTGAAGAACACCATCAACACGATGGTCGACCAGCTGGGTGCGTTCGCGGACGAGGTCACCAGGGTCGCCCGGGACGTCGGCACCGAGGGCATCCTCGGCGGCCAGGCCAGCGTGCCCGGGGTGGCCGGCATCTGGAAGGACCTGACCAACTCCGTCAACCTGATGGCCAACAACCTGACCAGCCAGGTCCGCAACATCGCCGAGGTGACCACGGCGGTCGCCCGCGGCGACGTGTCGAAGAAGATCACCGTCGACGCCCGGGGCGAGATCCTGGAGCTGGTGACGACCGTCAACACCATGGTCGACCAGCTGTCGGCGTTCGCCGACGAGGTGACCCGGGTCGCCCGGGAGGTGGGCACCGAGGGGATCCTGGGCGGTCAGGCACGGGTGCGCGGGGTGTCGGGCATCTGGAAGGACCTGACCGACAACGTCAACCTGATGGCCAACAACCTCACCGGTCAGGTGCGCAACATCGCCGAGGTGGCCGGCGCGGTGGCCCGCGGCGACCTCTCCAAGAAGATCGCCATCGACGCGCAGGGCGAGGTGGCGGCGCTCGCCGCGACGCTCAACACGATGGTCGACCAGCTCTCCTCCTTCGCGGTGGAGGTGACCCGGGTCGCCCGGGAGGTGGGCACCGACGGCACCCTGGGCGGTCAGGCGAGCGTGCCGGGGGTGGCCGGCATCTGGAAGGACCTGACCGACAACGTCAACCTGATGGCCAACAACCTCACCGGTCAGGTGCGCAACATCGCGCTGGTGATCACCGCGGTGGCGCGCGGCGACCTCTCGCAGAAGATCGACGTCGACGCCCGCGGCGAGATCCTCCAGCTCAAGACCAGCATCAACACCATGGTCGACCAGCTCTCCGCGTTCGCCGACGAGGTCACCCGGGTCGCCCGCGAGGTGGGCACCGACGGGCGGCTCGGCGGCCAGGCCCGGGTGCCCGGCGTGGACGGCACCTGGCAGGACCTGACCGAGTCGGTGAACGAACTGGCCAACAACCTGACCCGTCAGGTGCGCGCGATCGCCCAGGTCGCCACCGCGGTGACCAGGGGCGACCTGAGCCTGCGGATCGACGTGGACGCCGCGGGCGAGCTCGACGAGCTCAAGGACAACATCAACCAGATGATCGCCAATCTGCGCGAGACCACCCGCACCAACCAGGAGCAGGACTGGCTCAAGACCAACCTGGCCCGGATCTCCGGCCTGTTGCAGGGCCGCCGGGACCTGGAGGCGGTCGCCTCGCTGATCATGACCGAGCTGACCCCGGTGGTCTCCGCCCAGCACGGCGCCTTCTTCCTCGCCCAGCCGGCCGGCCGCACCGCAGAACTGATCACCGAGGACGACGACGAGAACGACACCGTGCTGCGCCTGATCGGCAGCTACGGCTACCAGCGGCGGGCGATGCCGACCACCTTCCGCCCCGGCGAGTCGCTGATCGGCCAGGCGGCGGTGGAGAAGCGGGCGATCATCCTCAAGGAGGCGCCGCCCGGGTACCTCAAGATCGCCTCCGGTCTCGGCGAGGCCTCCCCGACGCACATCGTGGTGCTGCCGGTGCTGTTCGAGGGCCGGCTGCTGGGCGTGATCGAGCTGGCCACCTTCAGTTCCTTCACCACTGTCGCGCTGGACTTCCTGAACCAGATCGCCGACCTGATCGGCGTCACGGTCAACACCATCAGCGTCAACACCAAGACCGAGGGCCTGCTGCTGGAGTCCCAGCGGCTCACCGCGGAACTCTCCATGCGGTCCGCCGAGCTGGAGGCGCGCCAGGAGGAACTGGAGCGAACCAACGAGGAGTTGCAGGAGAAGGCCGAGCAACTCGCCCAGCAGAACCGCGACATCGAGATCAAGAACGGCGAGATCGAGGAGGCCCGGCAGGTCCTGGAGGAGCGCGCCGAACAGCTCGCCCTGGCCTCCCGGTACAAGAGCGAGTTCCTCGCCAACATGTCGCACGAGCTGCGCACCCCGCTCAACTCGCTGCTGATCCTGGCCAAGCTGCTGTCCGACAACAACGAGGGCAACCTGTCGCCCAAGCAGGTCGAGTTCGCCGACACCATCCACGGCGCCGGCTCCGACCTGCTCCAGCTGATCAACGACATCCTCGACCTGTCCAAGGTCGAGGCCGGGAAGATGGACGTCCGCCCGGCCCGGATCGCCCTGGTCCAGCTGGTCGACTACGTGGAGGCCACCTTCCAGCCGGTCGCGCTGGACAAGAACCTGGACTTCGCCGTCCGGGTCTCCTCCGCCCTGCCGGTCACCCTGCACACCGACGAGCAGCGGCTCCAGCAGGTGCTGCGCAACCTGATCTCCAACGCGGTGAAGTTCACCGACGCCGGCGCCGTGGACTTCTCGATCCGCCCGGCCGGCCGGGAGGTCCCGCAAGACGTGCGCGAGCGGCTGCTGGAGTCCGGCTCGATCCAGGGCCCGGACGACGAACTGATCGCCTTCTCGGTCTCCGACACCGGCATCGGCATCCCCGACAACAAGCTGCGGGAGATCTTCGAGGCGTTCAAGCAGGCCGACGGCACCACCAGCCGCAAGTACGGCGGGACCGGCCTCGGCCTGTCGATCAGCCGCGAGATCGCCCGGCTGCTCGGCGGCGAGATCCATGCCGAGAGCGAGCTGGGCAAGGGCTCGACGTTCACGCTCTACCTGCCGCTGCGCACCGAGGCCCCGGACCCCGTCGGGGAGCCGCGCCCGGGCGAGCGCCAGCCCGCCCCGAGCGCCCAGGCGCCGCGCGCGTCGGTCGGCGTGACCCCGGTGGGCCTGCCCGTGCCGGTCGGCGAGAACCCGGCCGACCACTGGGCCCAGGAGGTCCGCGAACTGGCCGAGGAACGCCGCCGCGGGGCCGTGGAGCGCCGCCGCAGCGCCGCCCTGGAGAGCGCCGCCGGGCCGCGGGCCGTGGAGCCCGCGCCGCCCCGGCCGGTCAACGGCGGCCGGCGCTTCGACGGCCAGCAGGTCCTGATCGTGGACGACGACGTCCGCAACGTGTTCGCCCTCACCAGCGTGCTGGAGCAGCACGGGCTGACCGTCCTGTACGCCGAGAACGGCCGCGAGGGCATCGAGATGCTGGAGCAGCACGAGAACGTGGCGCTGGTCCTGATGGACATCATGATGCCGGAGATGGACGGCTACGCGACCACCGAGGCGATCCGCCGGATGCCCCAGTTCGCCGGTCTGCCGATCATCGCGCTGACGGCCAAGGCGATGAAGGGCGACCGGGAGAAGTCGCTGGAGGCGGGCGCCACCGACCACATCACCAAGCCGGTGGAGACCGAGCACCTGCTGTCGGTGATGCGCGAGTGGCTGAGCGGGGACCGCGCGTGAGCGGACGCGCGGTCGGGCCGTCGGCGGCGGGTACGGGCGCACGGGCGGCAGGGGAGGCGTGAACCCCGTCGTGGGCCCCGGGGTTCACGCCTCCCGGCCGGTCGGTTTGCTGGCGGACGGGCCCGGGAACCCGGTAGGGTCACCGATCGTTGCGAACAGTGACCGGACGGCGACGCCCTGCTGAGCGTGCGCCGGTGCACTGGCTGCGCGCCGTTCAGGATCGGGTCACGACGGGGCGGTGTGCCGGGCGAGGGGGTGCGGCTAGCATGACCGGGGTAGCGGTGGGCAGTACGCGGGTGCCCGCACCGGGCGGCAGGCAGGCGACAGGAGGGCGGGCCCTGATGCAGAAGGCGAAGATCCTCCTGGTCGACGACCGACCGGAGAACCTGCTGGCGCTGGAGGCGATCCTCTCGGCGCTGGACCAGACGCTGGTGCGCGCGGCCTCCGGCGAGGAGGCGCTCAAGGCGCTGCTCACCGACGACTTTGCGGTGATCCTGCTGGACGTGCAGATGCCCGGGATGGACGGCTTCGAGACCGCCGCCCACATCAAGCGCCGCGAGCGCACCCGGGACATCCCGATCATCTTCCTGACCGCGCTCAACCACGGCCCGCACCACACCTTCCGCGGCTACGCGGCCGGCGCCGTGGACTACATCTCCAAGCCCTTCGACCCGTGGGTGCTGCGCGCCAAGGTCTCCGTCTTCGTCGACCTCTACGTGAAGAACTGCCAGCTGAAGGAGCAGGCCGCGCTGCTGCGGCTGCAGCTGGAGGCGGGCGGCGGCGAGCCGGCCCTCGGCGGGGCCCTGCTGGGCGAGCTGTCGGCTCGGCTGGCGGCGGTCGAGGAGCAGGCGGAGTCGCTCGGCAAGCAGCTGGACGGGGTCGAGGACGCCGGGGTGGCGGCGACCGCCGCGCACCTGGAGCGCAAGCTGGTGGCGCTGCGCCGGGCGCTGGACGCGATGCGCCCCGGAAGCTCCTGATCCGCTGCCGCACGTTCACTCGTCCGAGTGGTTCCGTGCGGCGGTCGGGTGAATCCCGGTCAGCGTGACGGTGTGTCTGCGACACGTGTGGGCGCCCCGGCTCAGGCACATGTGCACCGGTGGTCCACACCGGTAGGCTGCTGACCCATGGCCACTCGCACGCCCGGGAACGCAGCACGTAAGACGAGTCCGGGACCGTCCAAGAAGGCCGCGGCGAAAGCCCCGGGCAAGCCGCCCGCGAAGAAGGCGGCGGCGAAGAAGGCGGCTCCCGCGAAGCGGGCGGCGGCCAAGGGGGCCCCGCCGGCGCCGCCGTCCAGGTCGGTGCTGATGAGCGCCCTCAACGCCGTCGCGAGTCCGATCGCCGCGATCTTCCGGGGCTTCGGCGACGGGGCCAAGAACCTCGACCCGGCCCACCGCAAGGACGGGGCGGGCCTGCTGCTGTTCGGGCTCGCGCTGGTGACCGCCGCCGGCACCTGGTTCAGCCCGCAGGGCTGGCTGGGCGAGGCCGCCACCGCCGTGGTGTCCGGGCTGTTCGGCCGGCTCGACGTGCTGGTGCCGTTCCTGCTGGCGGCGATCGCGATCCGGCTCTGGCGCCATCCGGAACTTCCGGAGGCCAACGGCCGGATCGTGATCGGGTTGAGCGCGCTGCTGGTCGGCGTCCTCGGCCTGGTCCACATCGGCTGCGGCGCGCCCATGATGGGCAGCGGCGCCTCCCGGATAAGGGCGGCCGGAGGCATCGTCGGCTGGGCCGCGTCCACCCCGATGATGGCCGCCGCGGGGCCGGCGCTGGCCGTTCCGCTGCTCCTCCTGCTGGCCTTCTTCGGCCTGCTGGTGGTCACCGCCACGCCCGTCAACCGGATCGGCGAGCGGGTCCGGTGGGCCGGCATACGGCTCGGCGTGGTCGAACCCGGGCCGGAGGACGAGCTGCGCAGGGGGCGTGCGCCGGAGCGCGAGCTGTCCACCGAACCGCCGGAGGACGCCGATCCCGACGCGCTGCCGTTCACGGTGGACACCGGTGCCGAGGACCCGACGGACGAGGTGGCCGCCCGCCGGCGCCGCCGGCGGCGCAAGCAGGCCGACCCGGACGACCCGGCGGAGGCCGTCCGGGTCTCCCTGGACAAGGAGCCGCTGGACCCGTACGCCACCCGCAACCTCGCCGCCGGGGCGGCCGCCGACCTCGACGGCGCGCTGGTCTACGGCGTGCCCGCCTCCTCCGCGGTCGCGGACATGATGCACCAGGTGCAGGACCACACCGCACCGCCGGAGGAGCCCGCCGTCCCGGCCGCCCGCAACGGCGGTCCTGGCGCGCCCGAGGAGCACGGCCCGGCGCCGGTGCGGATGGAGCAGCTCCGGCTCGGCGAGGGCGCCGGCTACGCGCTGCCCTCCCTCGACCTGCTGGAGCGCGGCGGACCGGCCAAGGCCCGCAGCGCCCTCAACGACGAGGTGGTCGCCCAGCTCTCCGGCACCTTCGCCGAGTTCAAGGTGGACGCCCGGGTCACCGGCTTCACCCGCGGCCCGACGGTCACCCGCTACGAGGTCGAGCTCGGCCCGGCCGTCAAGGTGGAGCGGATCACCGCCCTCGCCAAGAACATCGCGTACGCGGTGGCCAGCCCGGACGTGCGGATCATCAGCCCGATCCCGGGCAAGTCCGCGGTCGGCATCGAGATCCCCAACCGGGACCGCGAGATGGTCAACCTCGGCGACCTGCTGCGCTCGCGCACGGCCGCCGAGGACACGCACCCGATGGTCGTCGGCATGGGCAAGGACGTCGAGGGCCACACCGTGATGGCCAACCTCGCCAAGATGCCGCACATCCTGGTGGCCGGCGCGACCGGCGCGGGCAAGTCGTCCTGCATCAACTGCCTGATCACCTCGATCCTCGCCCGGGCCACCCCGGACGAGGTGCGGATGGTGCTGGTCGACCCCAAGCGGGTCGAGCTGACCGCGTACGAGGGCATCCCGCACCTGATCACACCGATCATCACCAACCCCAAGAAGGCCGCCGAGGCCCTCCAGTGGGTGGTGCGCGAGATGGACATGCGATACGACGACCTCGCGGCGTTCGGCTTCCGGCACGTGGACGACTTCAACGCGGCCGTGCGCTCCGGCAAGGTCACCCCGCCGCCCGGCAGCGAGCGGGAGCTGCGGCCGTACCCGTACCTGCTGGTGATCGTCGACGAGCTGGCCGACCTGATGATGGTCGCGCCGCGCGACGTCGAGGACTCGGTGGTCCGGATCACCCAGCTGGCCCGCGCGGCCGGCATCCACCTGGTGCTCGCCACCCAGCGGCCCTCGGTGGACGTCGTCACCGGTCTGATCAAGGCCAACGTGCCGTCCCGGTTGGCCTTCGCGACCTCCGCGATGGCCGACTCCCGGGTCATCCTGGACCAGCCCGGCGCGGAGAAGCTCATCGGCAAGGGCGACGCGCTCTTCCTGCCGATGGGCGCGAGCAAGCCGATCCGCATGCAGGGCGCGTTCGTCACCGAGGCGGAGATCGCCAAGGTGGTGCAGCACTGCAAGGACCAGCTGGCCGCCGCCTACCGGGACGACGTGGTGGTCGGCGGCGGGCCGAAGAAGGAGATCGACGAGGAGATCGGCGACGACCTGGACCTGCTGATCCAGGCGGCCGAGCTGGTCGTCTCCACCCAGTTCGGCTCCACCTCGATGCTCCAGCGCAAGCTCCGGGTCGGCTTCGCCAAGGCGGGCCGGCTGATGGACCTGATGGAGTCCCGCGGGATCGTCGGCCCCAGCGAGGGCTCCAAGGCCCGCGACGTCCTGGTGAAGCCGGACGAGCTGGACGGGGTGCTGGTGACCCTGCGGGGCTGACGGGCTGTGCCGTCCGCCGCCCCCGTGCGCCGGACGGCCCCGTGCCCCGGAGGGGGTGTCACTCGTTCGGAGGAGCGTCGGCGGGCCCCGGGAACCGACCGTCCGTACACCGCGTCACAGGCGGGAAGGCGAACCCCGGGGTCCCCGCGCGCGGCTCCGCTGACGACCGGTCAACGCGGTTCCGGACCCCGGCCGGAGCGGGTGTGCGCATTCGGCCCGCTCCGCTTGAGAAACGATCCGCCCCCGCCCCTAGACTGTTCCCCAGCAGGTGGCCATCCGCTCGAAAGGCGTGCCCCGTGACCATCGGCAAGTCCCCCGACCGCGAGAACGCCCCGTCGTCCGTCGCGCCGACCGAAGACGCGGTGCAGGCGGCCGATGCCCCGAGCATCGGCCGGGTGCTGTCCACCGCCCGGATCGACGCTGGACTCACGGTGGACCAGGTCAGTACCGCCACCCGCGTGCGGGTGCCGATCGTCCATGCCGTCGAGGAGGACGACTTCGGCCGCTGCGGAGGCGACTTCTACGCCCGCGGACACATCCGCCTGATCGCCCGCGCCGTCGGCGTGGACGGCGACGAGCTGGTCGCCCGCTACGACGCCGCGCACGGCGGCCCGCCCGCCGCCAAGCGCCCGGCGAGCCAGTTGGTCGACAGCGGCCCGATCAAGGTGCCCAGCCGCGGCCGGCCGAACTGGGCGGCCGCCATGGTCGCCGCGATCGTCGCCGTGGTCGCCCTGATCGGCTTCAACCTGGTCAGCGGCAAGGGCGGGCACGGCAGCACCGGATCCGCCAGCGCGCCGCTGCCCAGCGGCTCCGGCACCGGCTCGGTCGCCCCCGCCGAGACGCCGGCCGTCCAGCCGCCGGCGCCCGCGCCGAGCGCCGCCGCCATCGCCGCCGTCCCGGCCGACAAGGTCACCGTGAAGCTGGTCGCCGAGGGCACCAGCTGGGTCTCGGCGATGAACAGCAGCGGCAAGTCGCTGTTCCAGAACAACATCAGCGACGGCCAGGACCAGACCTTCACCGACCCCAAGCAGATCAAGCTGGTGCTGGGCAACGGCGGGGCCGTGCACGCGTACGTCAACGGCAAGGACCTCGGCCTTCTCGGCAAGGACGGGCAGGTGGTGCACGTCACGTACACCCCCGGAGACCCGCAGGCGGGCTGACCACAGGGGTCGCCGGGGCCCGGTGGTGATCACCCGATTCGTGGCTCGTGGCCTCCGGGGCGAACGGCACCGGAGGCCGCGCGTTAATCTTGGGCCTATGCCTGAACGCCGTACTGTCGCCCTTGTCACGCTCGGATGCGCCCGCAACGAGGTGGACTCCGAGGAACTCGCCGGGCGACTGGAAGCCGACGGCTGGTTGCTCGTCGACGACGCCGCCGAAGCGGACGTCGCCGTCGTCAACACCTGCGGCTTCGTCGAGGCCGCCAAGAAGGACTCCGTGGACGCCCTGCTGGAGGCCAACGACCTCAAGGGGCACGGCCGCACCCAGGCCGTCGTCGCGGTCGGCTGCATGGCCGAGCGGTACGGCAAGGAACTCGCCGACGCGCTGCCCGAGGCGGACGGTGTCCTCGGCTTCGACGACTACTCCGACATCTCCGACCGCCTGCAGACCATCCTCTCCGGCGGCCACCACGCCCCGCACATCCCGCGCGACCGCCGCAAGCTGCTGCCGATCAGCCCCGCCGAGCGGCAGTCCGCCGCCGAGGCCGTCGCGCTGCCCGGCCACGGCGCCGAGGCCACCGCCGAGCCGATCGCCGACCTGCCCGAGGGCCTGGCCCCGGCCTCCGGGCCGCGCACCCTGCGCAAGCGGCTGGACGACAACCCGGTCGCCTCGGTCAAGCTCGCCTCCGGCTGCGACCGGCGCTGCTCCTTCTGCGCCATCCCGGCCTTCCGCGGCTCCTTCATCTCCCGCCGCCCCTCCGACGTGCTGCACGAGGCCCAGTGGCTGGCCGAGCAGGGCGTCCGCGAGGTCGTCCTGGTCAGCGAGAACAACACCTCGTACGGCAAGGACCTCGGCGACATCCGGCTGCTGGAGACGCTGCTCGGCGAGATCTCCTCGATCGAGGGCGTCGAGCGGGTGCGGGTCTCCTACCTGCAGCCGGCCGAGATGCGCCCGGGCCTGATCGACGCGATGACCGGGACCACCGACGTGGTGCCCTACTTCGACCTGTCCTTCCAGCACTCGGCGCCCGCCGTGCTGCGCCGGATGCGCCGCTTCGGCTCCACCGACCAGTTCCTGCAGCTGCTGGGGACCATCCGGGACAAGGCCCCGCAGGCCGGTGCCCGGTCCAACTTCATCGTCGGCTTCCCCGGCGAGACCGACGAGGACTTCGCCGAGCTGGAGCGCTTCGTCACGAACGCCGGACTGGACGCGATCGGCGTCTTCGGCTACTCGGACGAGGACGGCACCGAGGCCGCGACCTACGACGGCAAGCTCCCCGAGGACGTCATCGCCGAGCGGCTGGACCGGCTGAGCCGGCTCGCCGAGGAGATGACCGCCCAGCGGGCCGAGCAGCGGATCGGCACCGAGGTCGAGGTGCTGATCGAGTCGGTCGAGGACGGGGTGGTCGAGGGCCGGGCCGCCCACCAGGCGCCGGAGACCGACGGCCTCACCACCCTGGAGGGCGTCGAGGCCCCCGCGGTCGGGCAGTTCTGGCGGGCCAAGGTGGTCGCCAGCGAGGGCGTCGACCTGATCGCCGAGGCGCTGGAGCAGGTGCGACTGCCCAGGACTTCGGGGGCCGAGGCCCCGGGAGCCGGGGAATGACCAACGGGCCCGGCGCCCCGGCCGCGGCCCACCCGGGGAGACCGGCGGCCGCGGCGCCGCCGACCCCGGGGATCTGGAACATCGCCAACGTGCTCACGATGATCCGGGTGCTGCTGGTGCCGGTCTTCGTGCTGCTCCTGTTCGCCGGCGGCGGGCACGACCCCAAGTGGCGCTCGGTCGCCTGGGCCGCGTTCGCCATCGCGATGATCACCGACCTGTTCGACGGTGAACTGGCCCGCCGCAAGGGTCTGGTCACCGACTTCGGGAAGATCGCCGACCCGATCGCCGACAAGGCGATCATGGGCTCGGCGCTGATCGGCCTCTCCCTGCTCGGCGACCTGCCCTGGTGGGTCACCGTGGTGATCCTGGCCCGCGAGCTGGGCATCACGCTGATGCGGTTCTGGGTGATCCGCTACGGGGTCATCCCGGCCAGCCGCGGCGGCAAGCTCAAGACGCTGACCCAGGGCACCGCGGTCGGCATGTACGTCCTGGCCCTGACCGGCTGGCTGGCCACCGGGCGGGCCGTGCTGATGGGGCTGGCGGTGCTGCTGACCGTCGGAACCGCGCTGGACTACGTCGGACAGGCGCTGCGACTGCGCCGCGAGGGACGGGCCGCGGACCGCGCGGACCGCTGAACGACGGGGGAGACGGGTGGCGGAGCACGACTACCGGCTGGCCGAGCGGGCGCACGCCGCGCTGAGGGCCGAGGGCGGCACGCTGGCCGTCGCCGAGTCGCTGACCGGCGGCCTGCTGGCCGCCGCGCTGGTGGACGTCCCCGGGGCGTCCGCGACCTTCCGCGGCTCGGTCACCGCGTACGCGACCGAGCTGAAGGCCTCCGTGCTCGGGGTGGACGAGGGACTGCTGGACGTGCACGGGCCGGTCCACCCGGTGGTGGCCCGGCAGATGGCCGAGGGCGTGCGCGGACTGCTCGGGGCCACGTACGGGCTCGCGACGACCGGGGTGGCCGGTCCGGACCCGCAGGACGGGCAGCCGGTGGGCACCGTACACCTGGCGGTCGCCGGCCCGGGCGGAACTCTGGTCAGTTCGCCCCTGCTGTCGGGAGGGCGTGCCACAATCCGTCACGGAGCGGTGACCGCCGCACTCGAGCTCCTCGTCGGCCGGCTCGCACCACGACCCGCACGATGACGGGCCGCTCCGACGGATCTCCACCGAACCGAGACCTGCCGATCTGGCGCCCGGGTATGGCACAGCTGGAGGATCGTGTTACATCCAACGGCCTGGTTGGGCAGAAACCAGGTGGCGAACGAGTTGCGTGACGGTGGCCGGGTGGCCCGAGTCGGGTACCACGAGGGGCCCGCGAACCCGGGTAGGACACCGGAACGAGGAGGGGGACAGCCTTGCAGCCCAGAGTGAACACGACCAGGGTCCCCGCACGCGAAGCGGGCAAGGCGGTACGGTGGGGTCGTGACATCTCGATCCGCAGTCCGAGGAGGGAGGCACCGATGATCCTGCTCCGTCGCCTACTGGGCGATGTACTGCGTCGGCAGCGCCAGCGCCAGGGCCGCACACTCCGCGAGGTGTCGGCGGCCGCCAGGGTTTCGCTCGGGTACCTCTCCGAGGTCGAGCGGGGACAGAAGGAGGCCTCTTCGGAGTTGCTCTCCGCCATCTGCGACGCACTCGACGTCCGGATGTCCGAGGTCATGCGCGAGGTCAGCGACGAACTGTCGCTCGCCGAACTTGCGGCGATGGCCACCCTCTCCGAAGGTGATCTGCTGAGGCCGGTACTCGAACCGGTTCCGCTGCCCGCCCCCGGCACCGACCGGGCGAACATGTCGCCCAAGGCCGCCGCGATGGACGTGGTCGCCGCCTGATCCCGGCCTCGACTCCCGGGCGCCCCCGCCCGGAGCGAGCGAAGGGAGCGCGGTCGTGCGGACAGACGCGATGGTGCGCCCGGTGGCCCGAATACGGGCCCGGGCGCGGCTGTTGCTCCGGGCACGGCGTCCGGTGCGGTGGGTCCTGGCGGCAGTGGCGGCCGGGCTCGCCTGGTGGCTCCTGGTCGTCCGCGGACAACTGGCCGACGGCGCGGCGCTGGGGCTGCTCGCGGCCGGAGGCTGGGGGCTCGGTCTCATCCCGGTCCATGCCGACCGGAACGCGACCGGACCCGTCCGTCGCCCGGGCGCGGAGGCGGTACGACCGGTGGAGGCACAGCCGCCACCGATCGGATGATTCGACGTGAGGAGGCCGCGGGGTCCACGACCCCGCGGCCTCCACCACGTCCGGGCGCATGCGGCGCCGGCCTACGGGCGCAGGCGCAGTCCGCGCGGGGTGGCGTGGAAACCGGCCTCCTCCAGCGCTCGGCCGAGGTCCGAGCCGAGGGCGGGCTCCCCGTTGGCCCGCTCCACCGTGACGGTGCCGAGCACGCCCCCGCGGACCGCGGCGGCCAGCGCGCCGGCCGCGAGCGTCAGCGTCGGCCCGACCTCCGGCCAGGCCAGCAGTGACTTGCCGCCGCGCTCGACGTACAGCGCCAGCTCGCCGTCCACCAGGACCACCAGGGCGCCGGCCTTGCGGCCCGGGCGGTGGGCCGTGGACTCCTTGCCGGCGGGGGCGGCGGGCGGCTCCGGCCACGGCAGGGCGGCGCCGTACGCGTTCGCCGGGTCGGCGGCGGCCAGCACCAGCGCCTGCGGCGGCTCGGCGGCCGGGGCGGCCGGCCACTCGGCGGCCCGGGCCCGCTCCAGCCGGCCGTTGACCGAGCGCAACCGGTCGGCCGCGCCCTCCATGGCGAACTGGGCGCCGCCGAGGCCCTCGACGAAGTAGCCCCGGCGGGCCCGGCCGCGCTCCTCCATCGCGGCCAGCACCCGGTAGACCCCGGCGAAGCCGCCGGGCACCCGCTCGGCCGCCACAGTGCCCCGGGTGAGCAGGCCGTGCCGGTCCAGCAGGCTCTGTGCCTGGGCGGTGGCCCGGACCGTCGGGTCGGCGCCCAGGGCCGGCAGCAGCGACCAGCGCCCGGCCACCGTCGGCGGGCCGCTGCGCTGGGCGCCGCCGACCCGTCCGAAGGCGCGGCCGGCGCCGCCGTAGCGGCCCCGCGGGGTGGCCCGGGGAGCGCGGTGGGCGGTCGCGCCCGCCGTCCGGCCCGAGCCGAGCAGGGCGCGCAGCGGGGCGAGGGTGTCGTTGGTGACGTAGCCGGCCCAGACCAGGTCCCAGAGGGCCTCGACGACCTCGGGCTCCGGGGTCTCCTCCGGGAGCTGCTGGACGAGCTGGCGGAAGAACAGGCCGTAGCCGCCCGCCAGCGCCGACATCAGGGCACTGTGCAGCGGGGTGAGCGCGGGCGGGACGGGCTCGGGGCGCAGCAGGTGGGCGTTCTCGGCGAGGTGGAGGCTGAGCCAGCCGTCCTTGCCGGGCAGCGCGCCGGCCCCGCACCAGCCGATCTCCCCGGCCGCCGTCAACTCGTCCAGCAGACCGGGGGAGTAGTCGGCGAGGCGGGCCGGGAGGACCAGCTTCTCCAGGGCGGAGGCGGGCAGCGCGGCGCCCTGCAACTGCTCGACCACCCGGAGCAGACCGTCCGGACCGCGCAGCCGGTGGCCGGCCAGGTGCTGCCACTGCGGGAGGAAGGCGGCCAGGGTGCGCGGCGGGACCGGCTCGGCCTCCTGGCGCAGGGCGGCCAGCGAGCGGCGGCGCAGCCGGCGCAGCACCTCGGCGTCGCACCACTCGGGGGCGGTGTGGTCCTCGGCGGGCCTGAACCGGCCCTGGACCAGGCGGCCGGCGGCGGTGAGGCGGTGCAGGGTGCCGGCGACGACGGCGGTGCCGAGGCCGTGGCGGGCGGCGGCCTCGGCGGCCGTGAACGGGCCGTGGGTGCGGGCGTGGCGGGCGATCAGGTCGCCCAGCGGGTCCTTGACCGGCTCGGTGAACGCCTCGGGCACGCCGACCGGCAGCGGGGTGCCGAGCGCGTCGCGCAGCCGCCCGGCGTCCTCGACCGCGGCCCAGCGCTGCTCGCCGGCGATCCGGACCTGGATCACCCGGCGGGCCGCCTCCAGCTCCAGGGCCCAGAGCGGCTCGGCTCCCCGGGCCGTCAACTCGGCCTCGGTGAGCGGGCCGAGCAGACGCAGGGCGTCCGCGACGCCCTCCGCGTCCTTGACCCGGCGCTCGGGGGTGAGGCGCTGGAGTTCGGCCTCCAGCTCGGCGAGCACCTGCGGGTCGAGGAGTTCGCTGAGCTCCGCCTGGCCGAGGAGTTCGGACAACAGGCGGGAGTCGAGGGACAGCGCGGCGGCGCGGCGCTCGGCGAGCGGGGAGTCGCCCTCGTAGAGGAACTGGGCGACGTAGCCGAACAGCAGCGAGCGGGCGAAGGGCGAGGGCTCGGCGGTGGTGACCTCGACCAGGCGGACGGCGCGGGATTCGAGGTCGCCCATCAGCTCGACCAGGCCGGGGACGTCGAAGACGTCCTGCAGGCAGTCCCGGACGGCCTCCAGGACGATCGGGAACGAGCCGTACTCGGAGGCGACTTCGAGCAGTTGGGCGGCGCGCTGGCGCTGCTGCCACAGCGGGGTGCGGCGGCCGGGGCTGCGGCGCGGCAGCAGCAGGGCGCGGCCCGCGCACTCGCGGAACCGGGAGGCGAACAGGGCGGAGCCGCCGACCTGCTCGGTCACCAGCTGCTCGATCTCGCCGGGGTCGAACAGGGCGGCGTCGGCGCCGACCGGGGCCTCGTCCGGAGCCTGGCCCGGGTGTGCGGACGGGCCGGCGAAGTCGAAGTCGGGGGCGAGCAGGTCGGCGTCGGGCAGGCGGAGCACGATGCCGTCGTCGGCGTGCATGACCTGGGGGTCCAGTCCGTGCTTCTCGCGCAGCCGGGCGCCCAGCGCGAGCGCCCAGGGGGCGTGCACCTGGGCGCCGAAGGGGGAGTGGATGACGATCCGCCAGTCGCCGAGTTCGTCGCGGAAGCGTTCGACCACGATGGTGCGGTCGTCCGGGAGGTGGCCGCAGGCGGTGCGCTGTTCGGCGAGGTAGTCGAGCAGGTTGGCGGCGGCCCAGTCGTCCAGACCGGCCCGCTTGAGGCGCTCGGTGGCGGCCTCGGGCCGGAGGGCGCCCAGCTCGCGGGTGAACGCGCCGAGGGCGCGGCCGAGTTCGAGCGGGCGGCCGAGGGCGTCGCCCTTCCAGAACGGGAGCCGGCCGGGGACCCCGGGGGCGGGCGTCACGAGCACCTTGTCGTGGGTGATGTCCTCGATCCGCCAGGAGGTGGTGCCCAGGGTGAAGACGTCGCCGACGCGGGACTCGTAGACCATCTCCTCGTCGAGCTCGCCCACCCGTCGCCCGCCACCGCCCTTCCCCGGCTTCGAACCGGAGTCGGTGGTGCCCGCGATGAAGACGCCGAAGAGGCCGCGGTCGGGGATGGTGCCGCCGGAGGTGACGGCCAGCCGCTGGGCGCCGGGCCGGCCGGTCACGGTGCCCGCCACCCGGTCCCACACCACGCGGGGGCGCAGCTCGGCGAAGGCGTCCGAGGGGTAGCGGCCGGCCAGCATGTCGAGCACGGCCTCGAAGGCGGACTGCGGGAGCGTCGCGAAGGGGGCGGCGCGGCGGACCACGGTGAGCAACTCGTCCACCGGCCAGGTGTCCAGGGCCGTCATCGCGACCAGCTGCTGGGCGAGCACGTCCAGCGGGTTGCGCGGGACGCGCAGCGCCTCGATCCGGCCGTCCCGCATCCGTTCGGTGACCACGGCGGACTGGACGAGGTCGCCCCGGTACTTGGGGAAGAAGACGCCGGTGGAGACGGCGCCGACCTGGTGCCCGGCGCGGCCGACCCGCTGCAGGCCGGAGGCGACGGAGGGCGGCGACTCGACCTGGACGACCAGTTCGACGGCGCCCATGTCGATGCCCAGCTCCAGGCTGGAGGTGGCGACCACGGCGGGCAGCCGGCCGGCCTTCAGCTCCTCCTCGACCAGCGAGCGCTGTTCCTTGGAGACGGAGCCGTGGTGGGCCCGGGCGATGACCGCGGGAGCGCCCTTGGCGGCGCCCGAGCCGCCCATCAGCTGGGCCGGGGCGTGCGCGGCGGGGACGGCGGTGCCGGTGGCGCGCTCGTGGGCGATCTCGTTCAGCCGGTTGCACAGGCGCTCGGCGAGGCGGCGGGAGTTGGCGAAGACGATGGTCGAGCGGTGCGCCTCGACCAGGTCGACGATCCGCTCCTCGACGTGCGGCCAGATCGAGGCCTTCCGCTGCGGGTCGCTGTCGGCGGCGCTGCCGGCGGCCGGGGCGGCGGGCAGGTCGTCCAGGTCGGGGACCGGGACGACCACGGAGAGGTCGAAGTCCTTGGCGGCGGGCGGCTGGACGACGACGGCACCGCGCTGCGGGCTGAGGAAGCGGGCGACCTCCTCGACCGGGCGGACCGTCGCGGAAAGGCCGATCCGCCGGGCCGGGCGGTCCAGCAGTTCGTCGAGCCGCTCCAGGGTGAGTGCGAGGTGGGCGCCGCGCTTGGTGCCGGCGACCGCGTGCACCTCGTCGAGGATCACCGTGTCCACGCCGCGCAGCGCCTCCCGGGCGGCGGAGGTGAGCAGCAGGAACAGCGATTCGGGGGTGGTGATCAGGATGTCGGGCGGGTGGGTCGCGAAGCGGCGGCGGTCGGCGGCCGGGGTGTCCCCGGAGCGAATGGCGACCTGGACCTCCGGCTCGGGCAGGCCAAGCCGGACCGCGGCCTGGCGCAGGCCGGCCAGGGGGGCGCGCAGGTTCCGTTCGACGTCCACCGCGAGGGCCTTCAGCGGTGATACGTAGAGGACCCGGCAGCGGCGCCTGGGCTCGGTCGGGGGCGGGGTGCTGCTGAGCCGGTCGAGTGCGGAGAGGAAGGCGGCGAGCGTCTTGCCGGAGCCGGTGGGGGCGACGACCAGGACGTCCGTCCCCCGTCCGATCGCGCGCCAGGCCTCGGCCTGGGCGGGGGTGGGGGCGGAGAAGGCGCCGGTGAACCAGGCCCGGGTGGTGGGGGCGAAGCCGGCCAGGGGGTCGTCGGCGGGCGGGGTCGGGTGCTGGGGCGCCATGCCCCCATGGTGCCGGGTGGGACCGACAACCGGGCGCTGGCGGTGCGGTGCGGGGCGGGCGGTGGGGCGTGCGCGCGGCGGGTGGCAGGGGGTGTACGCGGCGGGTGGCGTGGGGTGCACGCCGAAGAGCAGAAACGACAATCCGCTCATATGGTGAGGAATCGGAAGCATGATCCACCCGTGACCCACCGGACCGACGAGCGGAGGCCGTGCGATGGCGCAGGCGTATCCGTCGGGCAGGCCCGCCCGCGCCGCCCGGCGCCGCCGGGTCGGCGGACCCGCCCGGGCGCTGCTCGCGATGCTGCTCACCGCACTGGTGGTGGGCGGCGCCGTCCCGTACGTCTCCGGGCCCGGGCGCCCCTACCTCAGCTACCTGGTGCTGGCCGAACAGGAGGACGCCACCGGGGCGGCCCGGGCCGGGTCGGAGAGCCGCGCCGCCGGCGGCCAGGTGGTGCAGGAGTACCCGCAGATCGGGGCCGTCCTGGCGTACGCGACCACGGGGTTCGCGGACAGGGTGCGGACCCGGCCCGGGATCACCGCCGCCGGCGCGACCCGGACCGCCCCGGTGGTGGCGCCGCCCAGGGCGGTGGACGGGGCCGGGGACTTCACGGCCGCCGCCGACCGGGGCGGGCACGCCGCCGCCGACCACGCCGGTGCCGACCGGGGGGACGGCGAAACCACCACCGTGCCCGACCCGGCCGAGGGCGGCGCCTGGAACCTCGCCATGCTCGGCGCGACCGCCCCCAGGGCCGGGGACGCCTCCACGGCGCCGGCCGGCGCCCCCGCGATCGGCGTGCCCGACCCCGGGACGCTGCACCGGGTGCTGGTCGCCGTGCTGGACTCCGGCGTGGACGACTCCCACCCGGACCTGCGCGCCGCCGTCGACCCGAAGGCCTCCGCCTCCTGCGCCGACGGCCGGCCCGACTCCCGGACCGGCGCCTGGCGGCCCGACCCCGGAGTGGGCGAGAGCGGCCACGGCACCCACGTGGCCGGGATCGTCGGCGCCGCCCGGGACGGCCGCGGCGTCACCGGGGTAGCGCCCGGCGTGCGGATCGGCGCCGTCCGGCTGCTCGGGCCGCTCGGGCAGTACTACGCCGAGAACATCGTCTGCGGGCTGCTCTGGGCCGCCGACCACGGCGCCAAGGCGATCAACAACAGCTACTTCGCCGACCCTTGGAAGTACAACTGCCCCGAGGACCGGGACCAGGCCGCGCTGATCGCCGCCGTCGACCGGGCCGCCGAGTACGCCCGGCGCAAGGGCGCGGTGGTGGTCGCCTCGGCGGGCAACGACGCGCAGGACCTCGGCGCCCCCCGGACCGACGAGCGCAGCCCCAACGACCGGGTCTCCGGACCCCCGCAGACCCGCTTCCTGGGCACCGAGTGCGTCCGGCTGCCCGGCGAACTGCCCGGCGTCGTCACCGTCACCGCCGTCGACCGGGACCGCCACCCGTCCGGCTACTCCAACTACGGACGCGGCAGGGTCTCGCTGGCCGCCCCCGGCGGCGACCCGGACGGCGGCCCGCAGGGCGCGGTCGTCTCGGACTGGCCCGGCGGGCAGTACGCGGCGCTGGCCGGCACCTCGATGGCGGCCGCGCACGTGAGCGGTGCGGTCGCGGTGGCGGCGGCGCTGCACCCGGACCTCGGCTCGGACGCGCTGGCGGCGCTGCTCGCGAGCACGGCGGCGGCGGGCTGCCCGCCGGGGCCGTACGCCTGCGGGGACCGGCAGTACCTCGGGGCCGGGCTGCTGACGCTGCCGCGGTGAGCCGGGGCGCCGCGCGGGGTGGAAAACCGGGTGACCGGGCGACCGGCGGCAGGTGAGGATCGGGGCATGAGCGATCCGGGCGAGTCCGTGCACCTCACCACCGAGCGGCTGGTGCTGCGCCGCTTCACCCCCGCCGACGTCGACGAGCTCGTCGACCTGGACGGCGACCCCGAGGTGATGCGCCACCTCACCGGCGGGAGGCCGAGCTCCCGGCAGTGGGTCGAGGACACACTGATCCCCTGCTACCTGGAGCACTACCGCCGCTACGGCGACCTCGGCTGGTGGGCCGCGCACGAGCGGGCGGGCGGGGATTTCCTGGGCTGGTTCGAGTTCCGGCCGACGAGGGACGGCGAGCGCGACGAGGTCGAGCTCGGCTACCGGCTGCGCCGGGCCGCGTGGGGGCGCGGGTACGCGACGGAGGGCGTGCGGGCGCTGGTCCGCCGCGGCTTCACCGGGTCGGGCGTCGAGCGGGTGGTGGCGTACACCATGACGGTGAACGCGGCCTCGCGGCGGGTGATGGAGAAGAGCGGGCTCTCGTTCGTCCGCACCTTCCACGAGGACCACCCGGAGACGATCCCCGGCAGCGAGCACGGCGACGTCGAGTACGCGCTGACGGCCGGGCAGTGGCGGGCCCGGGAGGCCGGCGCCGGGTCCGCGATACTTGAGCCATGAGGCTGACCGAGTTCTGGCGACGGATGCACGCGCACTTCGGCGAGGCGTACGCGGAGTCGTTCGCGACCGACCACGTGATGAGCGAGCTCGGCGGGCGGACGGTGAGCCAGGCGCTGGAGGCGGGCTGGGAGGCCAAGGACGTCTGGCGCGTGGTCTGCGAGACCCAGGGGGTCTCGACGCTGCTGCGCTGACCGCCGGGGTCCTCCCGGAATGGGACAGACTGTCCCGGTGACAAGCAGCGCAGAACAGAAGAATTCGGACAGTGCGGTGCGGGTCGCCGACGGTGCGCGGGGCGACGACGCGCGGCGCGGCGAGCGGGGGAGCGGCGGCGTCCTGTGGGGCGGCGGGATGCCGCGCTGGCTCCCCCGGGCGATGGTCCTGTTCCTCGTCCTGGTCGGGCTGTTCCAACTCGCCGACTGGGCCTTCCGCCAGCTGATTGACCTCTTCGTGATGCTGCTGGTGGCCTTCTTCCTCTCGCTCGCGCTGGAGCCCGCCGTCGACCGGATGGCGGCGCGCGGGGTGCGCCGGGGGGTCGGCACCTTCCTGGTGTTCGTCGCGGTCGGGGTCGCGGTGCTCGGCTTCCTCGCGGCCCTCGGCACGCTGCTGGTCGACCAGGTGGCGAAGATCGCCGAGGACCTGCCGCACCTGGTGGACAACCTGATCGGCTGGATCAACCGGACCTTCCACCAGGACCTGTCGCTGGGGCAACTTCAGAAGAAGCTGCTCAAGGACTCCGGCACCATCGAGAACTACGCCCAGCAGGCCGCCGACAACGTCTGGGGCGTCTCCTCCACCGTCATCGGCGGGCTCTTCCAGGCCTTCACGGTCGGGCTGTTCACCTTCTACTTCACCGCCGAGGGCCCGCGGGTGCGCCGGACGGTCTGTTCGGTGCTGCCGCCCGCCAAGCAGGGAGAGGTGCTGCGGGCCTGGGAGATCGCGCTCGCCAAGACCGGCGGCTACCTGTACTCCCGCGCGCTGCTCGCGGTGGTGTCGGCCGCCGGGCACTGGGTGATGTTCGCGCTGCTGGACCTGCCGTACTCGGTGGCGCTGGCGATCTGGGTGGGCGTCATGTCGCAGTTCGTGCCGACCATCGGGACGTACCTGGCCGGGGCGCTGCCGGTGCTGGTGGCGCTCACCGTGGAGCCGGTGGACGCGCTCTGGGTGCTGGTCTTCGTGGTGTTCTACCAGCAGGTCGAGAACTACCTGCTGCACCCGAGGATCACCGCGCGGACGGTGGACGTGCACCCTGCGGTGGCCTTCGGCGCGGTGATCGCGGGCGCGGCCCTGCTCGGCGCGGTGGGCGCGCTGATCGCGATCCCGGCGGCGGCGACCCTGCAGGGCTTCGTCGGGACGTACGTGCGGCGCTACGAGGTGGCCACCGACCCCCGGATCGACCGGGGCGAGCAGCGGCGGGCCCGGCGGGAGCTGCGCCGGGAGGCGGCGCGGCGACTGCGGCGGATGGTCGGCGGGGACGGGGAGTGAGACCGGGGGCGTCGCCCCGGGTCCGGACCCGGGGCGGCACCGCCAGGACGTGCGAGGCTTGAATCGAACAAATGTTCTTTGTACTCTCCGGCGAAGAGTTTTCCACAGGGCGAGCCTGGTGGGGCTCGTTTGTCAGTGGGACGCGCTAGCGTCGATGACGATGAAGCGCACAGCACAGAACCCGAGGGAAAAAGTCATGGCAGGTACGGACCGCGAGAAGGCCCTGGAGACCGCGCTCGCCCAGATCGAGCGGCAGTTCGGCAAGGGCTCGGTGATGCGCCTCGGCGAGAAGGCCAACGAGCCCGTCGAGGTGATCTCCACCGGGTCGACCGCCCTGGACGTCGCCCTCGGGGTCGGCGGCATCCCGCGCGGCCGAGTGATCGAGATCTACGGCCCCGAGTCCTCCGGCAAGACCACGCTGACCCTGCACCTGGCGGCCAACGCCCAGCGGGCCGGCGGCACGGTCGCCTTCGTCGACGCGGAGCACGCGCTCGACCCGGAGTACGCCAAGAAGCTCGGCGTGGACACCGACGCCCTGCTGGTCAGCCAGCCGGACACCGGTGAGCAGGCCCTGGAGATCACCGACATGCTGATCCGCTCCGGCGCGATCGACCTGGTGATCATCGACTCGGTCGCGGCGCTCGTTCCGCGCGCCGAGATCGAGGGCGAGATGGGTGACTCGCACGTCGGTCTGCAGGCCCGTCTGATGAGCCAGGCGCTGCGCAAGATCGCCGGTGCGCTGAACCAGTCGAACACCACCGCGATCTTCATCAACCAGCTGCGCGAGAAGATCGGCGTGATGTTCGGTTCGCCGGAGACCACGACCGGTGGCCGGGCGCTGAAGTTCTACGCCTCGGTCCGACTGGACATCCGCCGGATCGAGACCCTGAAGGACGGCACCGAGGCGGTCGGCAACCGCACCCGCGTCAAGGTGGTCAAGAACAAGGTCGCCGCGCCGTTCAAGCAGGCCGAGTTCGACATCCTCTACGGCATCGGCATCAGCCGCGAGGGCGGCCTGATCGACATGGGCGTCGAGCACGGCTTCATCCGCAAGTCGGGCGCCTGGTACACCTACGAGGGCGACCAGCTCGGCCAGGGCAAGGAGAACGCCCGCAACTTCCTGCGGGACAACCCGCAGCTCGCCGACGAGATCGAGCGGAAGATCAAGGGCAAGCTCGGCATCGGCCCGAAGACCGAGGAGCCGGCCCAGGGCGAGGCGGACACCGCCGCCGCCGCCGACGGCGCCGCGAAGCCGATCACCGCGACCGTCGCCAAGACGGCCGCGGCGAAGAAGACGGCGGCGGCCAAGGCCTGAGCCGTTGACGCAGCACGACACGGTGGGCGGCGGCCCGGCAGGCCCGGAGGACGACGACCACGGGCCGCCGGACTGGTTCGCCGCGGTCGCGGAGGAGCCGGAGCACGCGCCGGAGCCTCCCGCGCCGTCGCGCTCCGGCCGGGGGCGCCGGGAGCGCCCGTCCACCGCGCAGAGGACATCCGGCCGGGAGCCGGAGTTCGACCGGGCCCCGGTCCGGGCGGTGCGCGGCGCGGCGCCCGGACCGGGACCGGCGGAAGCCTCGGCCGAGGCGCTCGGACTGGTCTCCGCCTCCGAGCTGCCGACCGGTCGGCGTCGTCGGCGCTCGGCCCTGGCGGCCGAGGAGCCGGGAGCGGGCCTGACCGACTCCCTGCGGGCCTCCCCGTCGGCTTCCCCTCCGGCGACGGCGCACGGCTGGGGCGAGGCCGAGGCGGCCGGTCACGGGGGTGTGGCCGCCTCGACCCCCGGCTCCGGCGCGCGCCGGAGCCGCACCCGGCGCGGACGTTCCGCCGAGGGCCCGTCGGGCGAGGGTCCGTCGGAGGAGGGCCTGTCGGGCGAGCGGCTCTCCCGTGGAGAGCGCTCCGGTGCGGGGCTCTTCGACACGGACGACAGCGCCGGCCGCAGGTCCCGGAAGAAGCAGGCCGAGGAGTCGGTCGATCCGGAGACCCGCGCCCGGGACATCTGCCTGCGGCTGCTGACCGGCGCCGCCAAGACCCGCAAGCAACTCGCAGACGCCCTGCGCAAGCGGGAGATCCCGGACGAGGTCGCCGACGAGGTGCTCACCCGGCTCGAAGAGGTCGGGCTGATCGACGACGCGTCCTTCGCGACGGCCTGGGTGGAGTCCCGGCACGCCGTCCGCGGCCTGTCCCGGCGGGCGCTGGCCCAGGAACTGCGGACCAAGGGAGTGGCCGCCGACCTCGTCGAGCAGGCCGTCGCCCAGGTCGACCACGACGACGAGTCGGACGCGGCGCGGGCGCTGGTCGAGCGCAAGCTGCGGTCCACCCGGGGGCTGGACCGGCAGGTCCGCACCCGGCGGCTGGTCGGGATGCTGGCCCGGCGCGGCTACTCGGAGGGGCTGGCGTTCCGGGTGGTGCGCGCCGCCCTGGACGAGGAGACGGGGGAACCGTCGGAAACCGCGTGGGAGTAGTGCCGGTTTCGTGGGCTTCTTGGTGTGGACCAGGTCAAGTCTTGACCGTTTCGTGACCCCCACCTAGCCTCGCCTTCAGCGCCCGGGCGCCTCCGGACGGCGGCCCGCGCAGTCGACGGGGAGTGGGCGGCATGACGATCTCGGCGGGCGCCGGACCGAGCGGCTCGCTGCTGCCGATCGCCGGTGCGACGGCCGTCCTCCTACTGGTGCTCGGGGTGCTCGCCGGACTGGTGCTCGGACGGATCCGGGCGGCCCGGACCCGTGCGTCGGCCGAGGTCGAACAGGCCCGGCGGCAGGCCGAGGAACAGACCGCCCGGCAGCGCGCCGAACTCGCCCACCGCGAGGAGCAGTTGGCCGGGGAACTGCGCAGGCTCCGCCGCCGTGAGGACGAACTGGCCCGGGGCTCGGCCGCGTTGGAGCGCTCCCGGGGCGAGGCCGAGGAACTGGTCACCCGCCGGGCGGCCGCCCTGGAGCGGGCCGCCGGGCTCTCCGCCGAGCAGGCCCGCGCCGAAGTCCTGCGTGCGGCCGAGGCCTCGGCCCGGCTGGAGGCCGCCGTCACCGTCCGGGAGATCGAGCGCGAGGCCAAGGAGGAGGGCGAGCACCGGGCCCGGTCCATCCTCGCCGGGGCCATCCAGCGGCTGGCGGCGGAGCAGACCGCGGAGACCGCCGTCACCGTCCTCCGACTGCCGAACGAGGACATGAAGGGCCGGATCATCGGCCGCGAGGGCCGCAACATCCGGGCCTTCGAGGCGGTCACCGGGGTGAACCTGATCGTCGACGACACCCCGGAGTCGGTGCAGCTGTCCTGCTTCGACCCAGTCCGCCGGGAGACCGCCCGGCTCACCCTGGAGCAGCTGGTCGAGGACGGTCGGATCCACCCGCCCCGGATCGAACAGCTCCACGAGCGCAGCCGCGCCGAGGTCGAACAGCGCTGCGTCCGGGCCGGTGAGGACGCCCTGCTGGACGCCCGGGTCGGTGCGATGCACCCCGAACTCGTCCGCACCCTGGGCTCGTTGCGTTACCGGGTCTCGTACGGGCAGAACGTGCTCGGCCACCTGCTGGAGTCCGCGCACCTCGCCGGGATGATGGCCGCCGAACTCGGGGTGGACCCGGAGCCGGTGCGCCGCGCCGCGCTGCTGCACGACATCGGCAAGGCGCTCACCCACGAGGTCGAGGGCAGCCACGCGGCGGTCGGCGCCGAACTCGCCCGGCGGTACGGCGAATCCCCGGAGGTGGTGCACGCGATCGCCGCCCACCACAACGAGGTGAAGCCGGACACCGTGACGGCCGTGCTCACCCAGGCCGCGGACGCCTGCTCGGGCGGACGTCCCGGAGCGCGCAAGGAGTCGCTGGAGCTGTACGTCCGCAGGCTGGCGAGGCTGGAGGAGATCGCGCGCTCGCACGAGGGCGTCGCCGACGTCTACGCGATGCAGGCCGGCCGGGAGGTCCGGGTGATGGTCCGCCCGGACGCGGTGGACGACGTCGGCGCGGAGCTGATCGCCCGCGAGGTCGCCCGGCAGGTCTCCGCCGAACTGACCTACCCGGGGCAGATCCGGGTGACCGTGGTCCGCGAGAGCCGGGCCACGGCGGTGGCGGGCTAGGGTCCGTCGTCGAGCCCGCGTCCGCGCGGCGACGCTCCTCCGCCCCGGTCCTCGGCCGGGAGGTACCGCCACCCCGGCCTTCGGCCGGCCCCACCCTCCGCCTTGCGAGGCACGCACGTCAGCGCCGCCCCGCCCGCCCCCCTCGGGCGGACGACGGGGGCTTGACGACGGATTCGAGGGCCTGCCAGGCAAGAGCCGCTGGACAGGCCCTGGCCCTTCGGACCGCCGAGGCCGGGCCGGGGTGCGCCGCTCCGGGGATGCGGCCTAGCTGGGGGAGTCGACCTGCTGCGGCGCGTTCCGGCCGGTGTGCCGGGAGCCGTCCTCGGACTCGGGCTCGGATTCGGGATCGGACTCCGACACGGGCTCGGGTTCCGGGGCCGGGGCGAGGGCGGCTGGGCCGCCGCGGGCGCGGTCGGCGAGGGCGAGGAGGTCCTCGGCGACGGCGCCCTGGGTGACGCCGACCAGGTGGCCGTCGGGGCGGATCAGCAGGACGGTGTGCGGGCCGGCACCCGGGTAGTCCTCGGTGACCAGGACCTCGGCGGGGACCGGCAGGGCGGCGGCGACCTCGGCGAGCCGGGGCATCAGGCCGGCGCCGAGCCAGTGTTCGGAGGACCAGACGGCGGTGCCGGGCGCGACGAGCAGCAGCAGGAAGGTGGCGCCGAGCCGGGCGTGCAGGTGGTCGGGGGAGCCGTCGGCGGCGAGCACCGGCAGGTCCGGGACGAGCACGCCCGGGGCGGTGGCGGGCAGCAGCTCGCTGAGCGAGGTGGTGCCGCGCGCGCCGCGCTGGACCGGGACCCGGCCGGGGACGCCGGAGGGCGCCGCCGGGTAGGCGGGGGCGCCGCCGAAGCGGCCGGAGCCGAGCTGGCCGTCGGCCAGCAGCGGGGCGTGCTTGCGGAAGCCGCCGACCAGTAGCGAGCGGCGGGTCTGCTGCCAGCCGCGGAGCGGGCGCAGCAGTGGCATGGACTGGTCGACGGCGCGGAGCCGGGCGCCGACCGCGCCGCGCCGTTCGGCCTCGTAGCCGTCCAGCAGCGAGCCGCCGGGCTGGGGGCCGCCGGAGTGGAGGTGCCAGGCGAGGGCGAGCCGCCAGGCAAGGTTGTCGGCGTCGCGCAGCCCGTCCGTGAGGTTCTGCATGCCGAGTGCACCGTGCAGGTGGGCGGCGTCGCCGGCCAGGAAGCAGCGGCCGATCCGGAACCGGGCGGCGAGGCGCTGCTGGGCGGTGTGGTCGGCGGCGGCGAGCAGGTCGAAGCGGGGGAGTTCGCCGCACCAGCCGGTGAGGGTGGAGGTGACCCGGGTGAGCAGGGTGTCGCCGGTGACGATGCCGGGCCAGGTGGCGTGCGGGTCGACCGTCTCGGTGGTGGCGGGGCGGCCCGGGGGCAGCCGCCAGTCGAGCCGCCAGACGCCGTCCGGCAGCGGACGGGCGGAGGCCTCGCGGTCGCCGCGCCACGGGGGCTCGCGGTGCAGCCGGGCGCCGTCGAAGGGCAGGTCGACCCGGACGGTGGCGATGGCGTTGCGGTCGACCGCCGGGCGGCCGGGGAAGCGGATCTTCAGGAGTTTGCGGACGGTGGATCTCGCGCCGTCGCAGCCGACCAGGTGGCTGCCGCGCCACCAGGTGCCGGCGCCGCTCTGGGTGCCCGTGGTGCGGATGCTGACGCCGTCCCGGTCCTGTTCGAGTTCGACGACCCGGTGGAGCGGGACCAGTCTGATCAGCGGGGTGCCGGTCAGGGCGTCGCGCAGGCCGCGCTGGAGGCGGTGCTGGGGGAGGTGGAAGGTGGGCGAGTCAGTGAGGTCGATCCGCAGCACTTCCTGGCGGCGCCGCCAAATGGTGAAGGAGTCCCACAGGGCGGAGTCGGAGATGGCCCGGGGGTAGCCGATCCGGGTCAGGAAGGCGGCGGTGTCGGCGCCGATGACGAGGCTGCGGGGGCCTTCGGGGCAGAGCCCGGATCCCTCGTCCAGGACGACGGTCGGGACCTCGTGCCGGGCCAGGGCGAGGGCCAGGGCCAGACCGACCGGTCCGGCCCCGACCACGATCACCGGGTCCATGAGGGGACCTCCGGGCACGAACCGGCCGATGGGCCGGCGTCAGTTACCGCTGCCGCATATGCCGCGTGGATGCTCCCGGGAGGTGTCACGAAGAGCAATGCAACAGTTCACCTGCGTGTGCGTCAAGCAGCAGCTGAAGTGCGCCGGTTCGCGCCGCGACGGCCGCGTGCCTCGATCCAGCGCGCGAGCGCGGTCAGCAGCAGGCACATGGCGATGTAGATCGGGCCGATCACGAGCACCACGGGGATGTAGGGGAAACCGGCGGCGTTGATCGGCTGGCTGGCGATCGCCTTACCGACGAACAGCAGCTCATGGTAGGTGATGATGAAGCCGAGCGAGGTGTCCTTGAGGGTGACGACCAGCTGGCCGATCATCGAAGGCAGCATCGAGCGGACGGCCTGCGGCACCAGGATGGACATCATCACCTGGGTCTTGCGCATGCCGAGCCCGTACGCCGCCTCGCCCTGGCCGCGCGGGACGGCGTTGACGCCGCTGCGGATGATCTCCGCCTGGACCGAGCCGTTGTAGAGGGTGAGCCCCAGCACCAGGGCCCACATCGGATCCTTGGCGAAGAAGGCGTAGTAGAGCGCGACGATCAGGATCAGCAGCGGCATCGCCCGGAAGAACTGGACGATGCTGACGCAGAGCCAGCGGACCGGCCTGCGGTCGGAGAGCTGACCGGCGGCCAGCAGCGCGCCGAGGGTCAGCGAGAACAGTGCCGCCAGGCCGAAGGCCTCCAGGGTGGACAGCAGGCCGTCCAGGATGCGCTGCTGGACGGTGTTGTACTGGAACGCGTCCCACATGCCGGCGTCGAACTGGCCGTTGTCGGCGAGCGCGGTGACGACGTACCAGAGGAGACCGGCGACGCCGATCAGGGAGAGGACGCCGAACAGGCGGTAGCGGGCGCGGGCCCTGGGGCCGGGGGTGTCGTAGAGGACACTGGCCGCCGCGGGGCGGTTGAAGATGGTCATCGGGCCACCGCCAGTCGGGATTCCAGGAAGCGGAAGAGCGTGGCGACCGTCGCACTGATCAGCAGGTAGGCGCAGGCCACCCAGAAGAAGATCGCGAAGATCGAGTAGCCGCGCTCGGAGAAGGTCTGCTGGGCGCTGTACAGCTCGGGGACGCTGAACGCGCCGGCGATCGCCGAGTTCCTCGGCAGCGCGATGAACACGCTGCTCATCGGGGCCAGGACGGTCCGCGCGGCCTGCGGCAGGACGACCATGGTGAGGGTCTGGCCGAAGGTCATGCCGAGGCTGCGGGCGGCCTCCGCCTGGCCGAGCGGCACGGTGTTGATGCCGGAGCGGATCACCTCGCAGACGAACGAGGCGGTGTACCCGCCGAGCGCCAGTACCGCGAACACCAGGTGGCTGAAGTGCACGCCGAGCGGCGGCAGGCCGAAGGTGACGGCGAAGAACAGCAGCGTCAGCGGGGTGTTGCGGAAGAGCGTCACCCAGGTGGTGCCGAAAGCGCGCAGGACCGGCACCGGGGAGACCCGGAAGGCCGCCAGCAGGGTGCCCAGCAGCAGGGCGAGCAGGGCGCTGAGGGCGCTCAGCTCGATCGTCTGCAGGAAGCCGTCTCGGAACAACGCGAAGTTGTCGTCCTCGAACAGGAACCCCATCCGGCGGCCCTCCTCTCAATCAGGGTCGGGAATGTCGATCAGGGAATGTCGATCAGAAGGTGTCGGTCGGCGTTCTGATCAGTAGCGGTCGAGGGCCGGGACGTCCGGGGCCGGGGAGCCGGAGGCGCCCAGGGTCGCGTCGTAGGCCTTCTTCCAGTCGCCGTTGTCCTCGTGGGCCTTCAGGGCGTCGCTGATCGCGTCCCGCAGCGTCTTGTCGTCCTTGTTGAGGCCGACGCCGTAGTTCTCCTTGGTGAAGGGCTTGCCGACGACCTTGAGCTTGCCGGTGTACTTGGAGGCGTAGCCCTTGAGGATGGCGTCGTCGGTGGTGACGGCGTCGACCTCGCCGGAGAGGAGCTTCTCGACGCAGGCCGAGTAGGTGTCGAACTGCGTGATCTTCGGGTTGTACTGCTGGATGTTCTTGATCGAGGTCGAGCCGGTGGCGGTGCAGACGTTCTTGCCGGTCACGCTCTCCGGGCCGGTGATCGAGCTGTTGTCCTGCTTCACCAGCAGGTCCTGGCCGGCGATGTAGTACGGGCCGGCGAAGGAGACGGTCTTCTTGCGCTCGTCGTTGATGCTGTAGGTGCCGACGTAGAAGTCGATCTGGCCCTTGGCGATGGCCGGCTCGCGCTGCGAGGAGACCAGGGTCTGCCACTTGATCTGCTGCGGGGTGAAGCCGAGGTCGGCGGCGATCATCTTGGCGACCTCGATGTCGAAGCCGCTGCGGTCGCCGCTGGCGACGTCCTCCCAGCCGAGGTTCGGCTGGTCGGCCTTGGCGCCGATGATCAGCTGGCCGCGCTTCCTGGCCTCGGCGATGATCGGGGAGTCGATCTTGGCGTCGGTCTTGACCGTGTAGGTCGGGAGCTTGGGGGCGTCGCTCGCGGTGGCGGCGGCGCCGGGGGTGCCGTCCTTGCCACAGGCGGCGGTGGCGGTGAGCGCGACGGCACAGAGCGCGACGGCGAGAGTGCGGGAAGTCCTCATGAGGGTTGTTCTCCTGGGGCTGGGCCGCGGTTTCAACCGGGCTCTGGCGTCTGGAAGTCGTGCACGGGCAGGGCAGGCCGGCACCGTTGCCGGAGGTGGCCCCGCGTGGTCGCGGAACGTCAGTGGTGGAGGATCTTCGAGAGGAAGTCCTTGGCGCGGTCCGAGCGCGGCGCGGTGAAGAAGGCGTCCGGGGTGTTCTGCTCGACGATCTTGCCGTCGGCCATGAACAGCACGCGGTTGGCGGCGGACCGGGCGAAGCCCATCTCGTGGGTGACCACGACCATCGTCATGCCGTCCGCGGCCAGCCGGCGCATGACCTCCAGCACCTCGTTGACCATCTCCGGGTCGAGCGCCGAGGTGGGCTCGTCGAAGAGCATCACCTTGGGCTTCATCGCCAGCGCCCGGGCGATCGCCACCCGCTGCTGCTGGCCGCCGGAGAGCTGGGCCGGGAACTTGTCGGCCTGCGCGCCGACGCCGACGCGGTCCAGCAGCTCCCGGGCGGTCTTCTCGGCCTGCGGGCGGGGCACCTTGCGCACCTTGACCTGGCCGATGACCACGTTCTCCAGCACGGTCTTGTGCGCGAACAGGTTGAAGCTCTGGAACACCATGCCGACCTCGGCGCGCAGCCGGGCCAGTTCCCTGCCCTCGGCGGGCAGCGGCCGGCCGTCGATGGTGATCTCGCCGGAGTCGATCGTCTCCAGTCGGTTGATCGTCCGGCAGAGCGTGGACTTGCCCGAGCCGGACGGGCCGATCAGCACGACCACTTCGCCCTGGGCGATCCGGAGGTCGATGTCCTGCAGTACGTGCAGTGCGCCGTAGTGCTTGTTGACGTTGCTCAGCACGACCAGCGGGGCGGCTGCGGGGGTGGAGTCCTGGACCGGGCTCTCGGTCATCGCGCCTGCTCCCTCTGTTATCGGATCGTGCCTGCCCGAGAAGTTCTCAACTCCCTTGGGAGGCAATGGTGGTGCGAATCCGGGAGCCGCGACCGGCGGAGCCGCAGCCCCCGGTGGGCCGACCATAGGAGCCGTGACCGCGCGCCGTCAGCCGATCTGAGCGGAACTTGAGGATCACGAAACGGCCACACGCCGGGCGCGTACTGTTCGCAAGGGCGCCGACGGGGCATGTCACAGCGGGAATCCGTACCGGTGCTCCCCGTCCCCCACGAGCCCGGTGCTCGGTCGAACCTGGCGTCGCGCCGTTCGCTGGCCCATACTGCGCAGGACCGGGACCAGACCGATCGGTCCGGCGATCACCGGTGATCACGTGGGGGAAGGAGGAGAACAGGATGCGACTGCTGCTCGTCGAGGACGACGAACGCGTGGCCGCCGCGCTGGTCGCGGTGCTGGGCCGGCACGGCTTCCAGGTCCGGCACGCCCGCAGCGGGCACGAGGCGCTGGACGCCCTGGTGCCGGACGGAAACGAGCCGTACCGGGTGGTGCTGCTCGACCTCGGGCTGCCCGACCGGGACGGCTTCGAGGTGTGCAGCCGGATCAGGGCCGGCAGCGGCGTGCCGGTGATCATGGTCACCGCCCGCGCCGACGTCCGCTCCCGGATCCACGGCCTCAACCTCGGTGCCGACGACTACGTCACCAAGCCGTACGACATGGGCGAGCTGCTCGCCCGCATCCACGCGGTGGCCCGCCGCGGCGCCGCCCCCTCCTCGGCGTCGGCGCCCGCGCCCGACGCCGTGCCCCAGCAGCGCGGCCCGCTGGAGTCCCGCGGCATCCGGATCGACCGGGAGCGCCGCCGGGTCAGCGTGGACGGCCGCGACGTGCCGCTCACCCGCAAGGAGTTCGACCTGCTCGCCCTGCTCGCGCAGAGCCCGGGCGTGGTCTACCGGCGCGAGCAGATCTTCAGCGAGGTCTGGCGCAGCGGCTGGGAGGGCAACGGGCGCACCCTGGAGGTGCACATCGGCTCGCTGCGCAACAAGCTCGCGCTGCCCGGCCTGGTCGAGGCCGTCCGCGGCGTCGGCTACCGCCTGATCCCCGAGTCCCCGGCGCCCGCCGCGGCGGACCAGGCCCCGAACGCCCCCGCGGAGCACTGACCGCACGTGCGCACCCGCCTGCTCGGCATCCTGATCGCCCTCATGCTCTGCGTCCTGGCCGCCCTGGGGCTGCCGCTCGCGGCGGCGGTCGCGGCGGCCGAACAGACCAAGGTCGTCGTCGACCGGCTCGACGACGCCGCGCGCTTCGCCCAGGACCTGCCCACCTCCGGCGCCGCCGACTCCGCGCGCAAGGGCGACCCGGGGCCCGCCCCCGGCGACCTCAGCCGACAGCACTCGATCGACGCCGAGGTCCGCCGCTACTACGACCTGTACGGCGTCCGCCTGGCCATCTTCCAGCGCGACGGCCTGCCGATCGCCGCCGCGCCCGCCGACTGGCGGGTGCCGGTCGGCGGCTGGGGCGCCCAGGCGTTCCAGGAGGCGCTGGACGGGCGGCGCAGCCACAACCCGCCGCAGGTCTGGCCGTGGACACCGGACCGGACGATCACCGTCGCCGCCCCGGTGGTGCGCGACGGCGACGTGGTCGCGGTGGTGCTGAGCGAGTCCCCGACCGGGGCGCTGCGCACCCGGGTGCTGCACAAGTGGCTGGTGCTGGTCGCCGGCGAGGCCGTCGCGATGATCGTCGCCGTGCTGCTGGCCGTCCGGCTCACCGAATGGGTGCTGCGCCCGGTGCGCACCCTGGACCGGGCCACCCACGACATCGCCACCGGCCGGATGGCCGCCCGGGTCGCCCCCGGCGGCGGACCGCCCGAACTTCAGCGGCTGGCGCGCTCCTTCAACGAGATGGCGGACCACGTGGTGCTCGCCATGGACCAGCAGAAGTCCTTCGTCGCGGACGCCTCGCACCAGCTGCGCAACCCCCTCTCGGCCCTGCTGCTGCGGGTCGAGGTGCTCGGCCTGGAACTCCCCGAGGGCCACGAGGAGGAGCTCAGCGGCGTCCGGGAGGAGGGCGTCCGGCTCGCCCGGGTGCTGGACGACCTGCTCGGGCTGGCCACCGCCGAGCACGCCCGCCCGGAACCGGAGCGCACCGACCTCGCCGAACTCACCCTGGCCCGGGTGGACGCGTGGCGGCCGGTCGCCGAACAGCGCGGGATCGGGCTGCGCTGGGACGGACCGGCGCTGGCGGTCGGCATGGCCGACCCGATCGGCTTCGGCTCGGCGCTGGACGCCGTGGTGGACAACGCGATCAAGTTCAGCCCGGCCGGCAGTGAGGTGCGGCTGCGGGTCGCGGTGCGCCGGGACGAGGTCGCGGTGACCGTCGTCGACGCCGGGCCCGGCCTCACCGAGGACGAACTGGCACGGGCCGGTGACCGGTTCTGGCGCAGCCCGCGGCACCAGAACGTGGACGGCTCCGGGCTGGGCCTGTCCATCGCCCGCACCCTGCTGGCGGCCGGCGGCGGCTCGCTCGGCTTCGCGCCGGTCAAGCCGACCGGGCTCGCGGTGACGCTGGCGGTGCCGCGGCCGGAGAGCTGACGGGGGCGGGCCCGTCGGGGGCACCCCGGGGACGGGTCCCGGGGCGGGGCCCTACGGCTTCACCGAGCGGTAGTAGCGCGCCGCGCCCGTGTGCAGCGGCAGCGGGTCGGTGTAGACGGCGGTGCGCAGGTCGACCAGCTGGGCGGCGTGCACCTGGGCACCGATCTGGTCGCGGCTGTCGATCACCGCGCGGGTCATGCCCTCGACCAGGTCCGGGTCCACGTCGTCCCGGGTGATCAGCAGGTTGGGCACGGCCACCGTGGCGACCGCGTCCTTCGGCTCGGCGTTCGGGTAGGTGCCCTTGGGCATGGTGGCCGCCCGGTAGGCGTCGGTGCCGCCGCCCTCGGCCTTGTGCAGGGCCTCGGACAGGTCGCCCAGCGGCACGATCCGGATCGGGACGTGGTCGGAGAGGTCGGTGAGCGCACTGGTCGGCAGACCGCCGGACCAGAAGAAGGCGTCCAGCCGGCCGGCACGCAGTTCGTCGGCGGCGTCGCCGACACCGGCCGGGACCGGGACGATGTCGCGGTCCGGGTCCAGCCCGGCCGCGCCCAGCAGCCGCTTGGTCACCAGGTTCACCCCGGACTGCGGCAGGCCGACGCCGACCCGCAGGCCCTTGAGGTCGGCGGTGCGGCGCACCGTGGACGAGGCCGGCACCACCAGCTGCAGGTAGTCGTCGTAGAGCCGGGCGATCGCCCTCAGCCGGTCCTTGCCGAGCCCCTGGTAGTCGGCGACCGCGTCGGCGGTGGCGATCGCGAAGGTGTCCCGGCCGGTGATCACCCGGGTCAGGTTGTCTATCGAGCCCTCGGTGTTGTCCAGGGCCAGCCGCACCCCGGGCATCGTCCGGGAGACGTGCGTCTGCAGCAGCTGCCCGTACCGGTCGTAGACGCCGCGCTGCACCCCGGTGGCGAAGCGGACCTCGCCCCGCGGGTACCCGGGTGAGCGGCCCGCCGACAGCCACCAGCCGCCGAAGCCGGCGACCAGCAGCACCAGCACCAGCACCGTCCGCCACAGCGGGCTGCGGGCCGCGGTGCGGACGGCGGCACCGAGACGGGACGGGTTGGTGGGGGTCATGCTGGGATACTGCCAGGCGCTCCGGCCGAACGGGAGTGGAACGGGACGGGGAAAGTCCTGTGAAAGGGACGGGGAAGATCCGGGAACGGGACGGGGAGGCCCCGGGGAACAGGGCTCCGGGGCTTCCGGGAACGGGACCGGGAAGCTCCGGGAAAAGCCCTTCGCGGCTGCCCGTACCCTGGTCTGGTGAGCGGTGAGAGCGGATTGAAGAGCTACAAGGTCGTCACGCACGGCTGTCAGATGAACGTCCACGACTCCGAGCGGCTGTCCGGGCTGCTGGAGGAGGCGGGCTACGTCAAGGCCGGGCCCGAGGGCGACCCGGACCTGGTGGTGTTCAACACCTGCGCGGTGCGCGAGAACGCCGACAACAAGCTGTACGGCAACCTCGGCCAGCTGGCGCCGGTCAAGACCCGCCACAAGGGCATGCAGATCGCCGTCGGCGGCTGCCTGGCCCAGAAGGACCGCGACACCATCGTCAAGCGCGCCCCCTGGGTCGACGTGGTGTTCGGCACCCACAACATCGGGCACCTGCCGGCCCTGCTGGAGCGGGCCGCGATCGAGCGCAAGGCCCAGGTCGAGATCCTGGAGTCGCTGGAGACCTTCCCCTCCACGCTGCCGACCCGCCGCGACTCGGCGTACGCCGCCTGGGTCTCCATCTCGGTCGGCTGCAACAACACCTGCACCTTCTGCATCGTCCCCGCACTGCGCGGCAAGGAGGAGGACCGCCGTCCCGGCGACGTCCTCGCCGAGATCGAGGCGCTGGTGGACGAGGGCGTCATCGAGGTGACCCTGCTCGGCCAGAACGTCAACGCCTACGGCTCCGACCTGGGCGACCGCGAGGCCTTCTCCAAGCTGCTGCGCGCCGCCGGCCAGATCGAGGGCCTGGAGCGGATCCGCTTCACCTCGCCGCACCCGCGCGACTTCACCGACGACGTGATCGCCGCGATGGCCGAGACCCCGACCGTGATGCACCAGCTGCACATGCCGCTGCAGTCCGGCTCCGACCGGGTGCTCAAGGCGATGCGCCGCTCCTACCGGCAGGACCGCTTCCTCGGGATCATCCGGAAGGTCCGCGAGGCGATGCCCGACGCGGCGATCTCCACCGACATCATCGTCGGCTTCCCCGGCGAGACCGAGGAGGACTTCGAGGAGACGATGCACGTCGTCCGCGAGGCCCGCTTCACCAACGCCTTCACCTTCCAGTACTCCAAGCGCCCCGGGACCCCGGCGGCGGAGATGACGGACCAGGTCCCCAAGGAGGTCGTCCAGGCCCGCTACGACCGGCTGATCGCCCTCCAGGAGGAGATCTCCTGGGAGGAGAACAAGAAGCAGGTCGGCCGCACCCTGGAGATCCTCGTCGCCGAGGGCGAGGGCAAGAAGGACGACCGGACCCACCGGCTCTCCGGCCGCGCCCCCGACAACCGCCTGGTGCACTTCACCAAGCCGGACGAGCCGGTGCGCCCGGGCGACACCGTGACCGTGGAGATCACCTACGCCGCCCCGCACCACCTGCTCGCCGAGGGCCCGGCGCTCGCGGTGCGCCGCACCCGGGCCGGTGACGCCTGGGAGAAACGCCAGGCGAAGCCCGCCGACAAGCCGGCCGGCGTGATGCTCGGCCTGCCGTCCATCGGTGCCCCGGCCGCGCTGCCGCTCGCCGCGCCCGCGGGCGGGGCCTGCTGCGGCGACTGACGCACGCGCCCCGGGGACGGCCCGGTGGGAGCTCCGGCTCCCGCCGGGCCGTCCGGCTTCCGGGCTAGAGTGATCCACATGCTGGTAGCCGCCGCCGTGTGCCCCTGTCCGCCGCTGCTCGTCCCGGAGGTCGCCGCCGGGGCGGCGGGCGAGCTGGACGCGCTGCGCGCCGCCTGTGACGAGGCGCTGGCAGCACTGGTCGCGGCCGGGCCGCAGCTGGTCGTGGTGGTCGGCACCGGGCCGGAGGCCGAGGTGTGGACCGAGGGCGGGGCCGGCTCCTTCCGCCGCTACGGGGTGCCGCTGGTCGCCAAGCTGCCCGGTGACCGGGTCGAGGGCCCGGAACTGGCGCCCGCGCTGACCGTCGGCGCGTGGCTGCTGGAGCGCGCCGGGGTGACCCTGCCGACGCACGCCTGCGCGGTGCCCGCCGACGCCCCGGCCGACCGGATGCTCGGCCTCGGCCAGGGCCTGGCCGGACTCGCCGACCGGGTCGCCCTGCTGGTGCTCGGCGACGGCAGCGCCTGCCGCTCGGTGAAGGCCCCCGGCTACCTGGACGAGCGGGCCGAGGGCTACGACGCGGCGCTGGCCGACGCCCTCGGCACGGCCGACCTGCCCGCCCTGGCCGCGCTGGACGCGGGCCTGGCAGCCGAACTCAAGGCCGAGGGCCGGGCACCCTGGCAGGTGCTCGCCGGCGCCGCCGAGGGCGCCGGCCTCACCGGACGGCTGGGCTACCGCGACGCACCGTACGGGGTCGGGTACTTCGTGGCCTCCTGGTCCTAGTCCCGGACCCGGGGCAAGGGTCGGGGCCGGGGTCGGGGCCGGGGCCGGGGCCAGTCGGGCGGGGACGGCTCAGGACCGGACGGCCCGGGCGGCTCAGGACCGCGGCGGCCCGGGCGGGTCAGGACCGCGGCGGCTGTCCGTCGTCGCCGGGCTTGGGCTTGTGGGCGAAGTCGCCGACGGCGTCCTTGGCCTTGCCCGCACCGTGCTCGATCTTGTCGCTGTACTTGCCCTTGGTCGCCTTGTCGATCGCGCCGCCGGCCTTGTCGACGGCCTTCTCGATCTGGTCGCTGTGCTTGCCCGCGAGCTCGCTGGCCTTCTCCTTGAGCTCCTCGGCCTTGCCCTTGAGGTTGTCCATCAGACCCATGGCGGTCTCACCCTTCCCTGTCGTCCGTCCGTCCATCCCCGTCCTCTGCCCAACGTCCCGGTCCGCCGAAGCGTTCGCAAACCGGGCGCCAACTGGGGAAACGACCGGAAGCGGTCCCGGAGGCAGTCATATCGTCGCGCGGAAGCGGGCCGGTGGCAGCCCGGTCTCCGGTACCGAACGGGTTTTGGGAGACTGGAACGGTGAGCATCCTCCGTACCCCGCGCGTCATCTCGATCGTCGGCGCGACCGCCGCCGGAAAGTCCGACCTGGCCGTCGCCGTCGCGCGCAGCCTCGACGGCGAGGTGATCAACACCGACTCGATGCAGCTGTACCGCGGCATGGACATCGGCACCGCCAAGCTCACCGTGGCTGAGCGCGGGGGAGTGCCGCACCACCTGATGGACGTCTGGGACGTCACCGAGGCGGCCAGCGTGGCCGAGTACCAGCGGCTGGCCCGGGCCGAGATCGACCGCCTGCTCGCCGCCGGGCGCACCGCCGTCCTCGTCGGCGGCTCCGGGCTGTACGTCCGGGCCGCGATCGACGAGATGGAGTTCCCCGGCACCGACCCCGAGGTGCGGGCCCGGCTGGAGGCGGAGCTGGCGCAGGTCGGCCCGTACGCGCTGCACCGACGGCTGGCCGAACTGGACCCGGCGGCCGCCGAGGCGATCCTCACCGGCAACGGGCGGCGGATCGTCCGCGCACTGGAGGTCATCGAGATCACCGGGCAGCCGTTCACCGCCAACCTGCCCGGCAACACCGCCGTGTACGACGCGGTGCAGATCGGGGTCGCCGTGCCGCGCCCCGAGCTGGACGAGCGGATCGCCCTGCGGGTCGACCGGATGTGGGAGGCCGGCCTGCTGGACGAGGTGCGGGCGTTGGAGGCCGTCGGGCTGCGGGAGGGGCGGACCGCCTCCCGGGCGCTCGGCTACCAGCAGGTGCTCGACCACTTCGCCGGCGAGTGCACCGAGGACGAGGCGCGGGCCGAGACCGTCCGCGCGACCAAGCGCTTCGCCCGCCGCCAGGAGTCCTGGTTCCGCCGCGACGACCGGATCCACTGGCTCTCCCGACCGGCCGGCACCGACCCCGTCGAGCTGCTGGCGGAATCCCTCGAACTGATCGGGCGTCAGGGAGTTCCGGCCGCATAGGACGGGATCCGGCCAATTCGGCGGTGCACCTGCGCGCGCAGGCGGCCGTGCAGGACGAACCGGCGGTCACGGCCCGATCACGTGATGGCCACGGATCACCCGTCGGCCCCGGTCGAGCCCGGAACCACCCTCTGGACATGCCATCATCGATGCCATAGGGGTCGGCCGAACGGGCCGGCCGTGCCCGGCCGCGAGTCCGCTCGTGTCGAACAGTCAGGGGAGGCCGTGTGTCGACGGGTACCGGCCCCGAGCCCGGTCAGAGCGGGAGCGTCACCGCGCCGGCCGAGGAGTTCGACGAGTCGACGATGGGTGACCTCCCCGTGCTGACCGGACTGGAGGCGCCGACCTCCTACGCGGTCGCGCTGCCCGCCCTGGACACCCGCACGCCGCCCGGCGGCGCGGTGCACGAACGGGAGATCCGCCCGCTGCGCCGGCTCCGCTGGTGGCAGACGCTGCCGATCGCCCTGCTGGGCACCCTCGGTTCACTGATGTTCGCCTTCCCGCTCGCCTTCGGCTCGGCCGGGGCGCGCGCCACCATGGTCGGGATGCTCGGACTGCTGCTCACCGCCGCCTCGGTCGGCTGGGGCGCGATGGCCGCCCGGCACGCCGGCTACAAGTGGCCGGGACTGCCGCGCCGCGGCTCCGCGCAGCGGGCCGGCTGGAAGGCGATCGTGGTCTACACCCTGATCGCGCTCGCCGCCTGCGCGCTCGCGGTCTGGCGGGTCGCCTACCTGCGCTGAGCGGTCCGGCGGGTCGCCTACCTGCGCCGAGCGGCCCGGTGGGTCGCCCACCTGCGCTGAGCGGTCCGGCGGGGCTCAGTACCATCGGTGGGGTGAGCGCATCCTCTCCCCAGCACGGTGGCCTCCCCTTCTTCAAGGGGCACGGCACCCAGAACGACTTCGTCATCGTCCCGGACCCGGACGGCGCGCTGGAGATCGGTCCCGCGGCCGTCGCCGCGCTGTGCGACCGGCGGGCCGGCGTCGGCGGGGACGGGCTGCTGCGCGTGGTGCGCTCGGCCGCGGACCCGGCCGCCGCCGGGATGGCCGACCGGGCCGAGTGGTTCATGGACTACCGCAACTCCGACGGCAGCATCGCCGAGATGTGCGGCAACGGCCTGCGGGTCTTCGCCCGCTTCCTGGTCGCGGCCGGCCTGGCCGAGCCCGGTGAACTGGCCGTCGCCACCCGCTCCGGGGTGCTCACCGCGAAGGTCGCCGAGGCCGCCGCGGACGGCACGCCCGGTGACGTCACCATCGACATGGGCAGTGCCCGGTTCCCCGGGCCGGACGGCATCGAGGTCGCGGTCGGCGAGCGCCGCTGGCCGGCGCTGAACGTCAACATGGGCAATCCGCACGCGGTCGCGTTCGTGGAGAGCCTGGACCACGCCGGTGACCTCTTCACCGCGCCGCTCACCAGCCCCGCGGGCGCGTACCCGGAGGGCGTCAACGTCGAGTTCGTGGTGGACCGCGGGCCGCGCCACGTCGCGATGCGGGTGCACGAGCGCGGCTCGGGCGAGACCCGTTCCTGCGGCACCGGCGCGTGCGCCGTCGCGGTGGCCGCCATCCGCCGGGACGGCGCCGACCCGGCGGTCACCGGTGAGGCCGTCGCGTACACCGTGGACGTGCTGGGCGGCCGCCTGGTCATCACCGAGCACCCGGACGGCCGGGTGGAGATGGCCGGACCGGCGGTGATCGTGGCCGAGGGGCGGCTGGACGAGCGCTGGTGGGAGTCCGTGCGTCGGGGCTGACAGCTCGGTTTGCCCAATTCGTGCGGTGACGAATCCCCCCGATCGGGTGATACCGGTCGCGGACGGGAATCACGACGTCGCGGAACGTGCTCTGCTCGGTAGCATGGACCACCGGGTCGATCACCCCTGGGAGGGGTAGCACGATCACCCCCTCAGGAGGGGCCGCGCCCGGCGACGTTGCCGGAGGTGCCGATGACCATCGAAGCCGGGCAGTCCCTGACGGGGCAGCCGACGACCGTACGGCAGGGCGGGGCCAGGAGGCCCCTCGGAGAGCTGGGCCGGGCCGCCCTCGGCCGGGCCGGCCGGGCCGCGTTACTGGCCACCGGCCGGCCGCTCGTGCCGGACGCCCTGGAACCGCTCGTCCGGGTCCACCGCCTGCACCACCCGCAGGGCGACCTCGGCCTGCTCGCCCGGGCGTACCGGCTCGCCGAGGCCAGCCACCGCGGCCAGAAGCGCAAGAGCGGTGAGCCGTACATCACCCACCCGCTGGCCGTGACCATGATCCTGGCCCAACTCGGCGCCGGGACCACCACCCTGGTCGCCTCGCTGCTCCACGACACCGTCGAGGACACCGAGTTGACGCTGGAGCAGGTCGGCGCGGGCTTCGGTCCCGAAGTCGCCTACCTGGTCGACGGGGTGACGAAGCTGGAGAAGGTCGACTTCGGCGCCGCCGCCGAGGCCGAGACCTTCCGCAAGATGCTGGTCGCCACCGGGGACGACGTCCGGGTCATGGTGATCAAGCTGGCCGACCGGTTGCACAACATGCGCACCATCCGGCACATGAAGCCGGCCAGCCAGGTGCGGATCGCCAAGGTCACCCGGGACGTGCTGATCCCGCTCGCCGAACGGCTCGGCATCCACGTGCTCAAGGCGGAGCTGGAGGACATCGTCTTCGCCACCCTGCACCCCGAGGAGCACGCCCGAGCCCGCACCCTGATGGCCGGCCACGAGGCCGCGCCCGACACCGTGCTGGAGCCCTTCGCCCGGCAGCTGGCCCGGCAACTCGCCGAGGCCGGGGTGGCCGCCGAGGTGACCGTGCGTCCCCGGCACTGCGTCTCGCTGCACCGGGTCCTGCTCAAACGGTCCGGCGCGCCCGGCCCGGACGGGCGGCCGCAGGGGCCGCGCCCGGCCGACTTCGGGCGGCTGCTGGTGGTGGTCGAGGAGAACGCCGACTGCTACGCCGTCCTCGGCGAACTGCACACCTGCTGGACGCCGCTGCCCGGGGAGTTCAAGGACTTCGTGGCCGCGCCCAAGTTCAACCTCTACCAGTCGCTGCACACCGCCGTGGCGCTGAGCGGCGGCGCGGTGGTCGAGGTGCTGGTCCGCACCCGCCGGATGCACGAGGTCGCCGAGACCGGGGTGGTCGCCCTCGGCGACCCGTCCCCGGCCGCCGCCGCCCAGGACACCGACGAGCTGGACCGCACCGACCCGGCCCGGCCGGGCTGGCTCAGCCGACTGCTGGAGTGGCAGCAGGAGACGCCCGACCCGGACGCCTTCTGGTCCACGCTCACCGCCGACCTGGCCGGCGACCGCGAGATCACCGTGGTGACCGAGAGCGGCGAAACGCTTCAGCTGCGGGCCGGCGCCACCTGCGTGGACGCGGCCTACCTGCTCGGCGAGGAGACCGGCCACCGATGTATCGGCGTCCGGGTCAACGGACGGCTCAGCGCGCTCTCCACCGTGCTGGAGGACGGCGACCTGGTCGCGGTGCTCACCGAGACCCTCCCGGCCGGCGGCGGACAGCCCTCCGGCCCCGCCCCCGAATGGCTGGCGCACGCCCGCACCCCGGCCGCCCGGCTCGCCATCGAACGCTGGCTGGCCGACCCGCCGGCCCGGCTGCCGGCGGTGCGCACCGGTCCGGCCGCGGCCCAGCCCGCCCCGCCCGGCCGCCGCACCGCCGAGAGGCGGTCCGCACCGGTCGCCGTGGCCGGCCGGCCCGGGGCGACCGTACGGCTGGCGCGCTGCTGCACGCCCGTCCCGCCGGACGAGGTGGCCGGCTACCCGATCCGCGGCGGCGCGGTGGCCGTGCACCGCACCGGCTGCCCCGCCGGGGAGCGGATGCGGGCGGACGGGCGGGCCGCGCTGGAGGTGCACTGGCAGCCCCAGGACGCCCCGGCGGCCGGGCACCGGGTCACCCTGCGGGCCGAGGCGCTGAACCGCCCCCGGCTGCTGGCCGACCTCACCGCGGCGATCTCCGCCGCGGGCGTCGGCATCGTCTCGGCCGACGTCGAGCCGCCGCAGGAGTCGCGGGTGCGGCACACCTACACCGTGGAACTGCCCGAGCCGGCCGCCCTGCCGGGCCTGATGCGCGCGATGCTGCGGGTCTCCGGGGTGTACGACGTCGACCGCCCGCACGCTCCGGAGGGTGGCCAGGCCCCGCCCCGCCCGGCCACGGCCCGGCCGTCCGACCGGAAATGGGGATGACCGGGCCTCGCCGGGCGTGCGACCATCATGGGGAATTCACGGCCGGTCCACGGCGTTCACAGGGCACAGGTGCCCCGGTGGCACCGAGGACCCGAGGGGTAGCTCACCCCGCCCGGACGGTAGCCGGGGCGGCAGCTGGGCAGACTCCTTGAGGGACCGCCCCGCGGTCCCCGAAGGCCTCCCGTACCAGCCAGCCAAAGGACAGAATGACCTCCACGTTCGACACCCGCGACCACGCCGACGCTCCGCGCCGCTTCGACGGTCAGCGGGCGGAAGCCCTCATGGACGAGGACCTCGCGGCCATCGACGAGGACCTCGGCCACCACTACGACGGCGACCAGTACGACCGCAGCGAGCGCGCCGCCCTGCGCCGGGTCGCCGGCCTCTCCACCGAACTCGAGGACGTCACCGAGGTCGAGTACCGCCAGCTCCGCCTGGAGCGCGTGGTGCTCGTCGGCGTCTGGACCGACGGCACGCTGGAGGAGGCGGAGAACTCCATGGCGGAGCTCGCCGCGCTCGCCGAGACCGCCGGCTCCGAGGTGCTGGACGGCGTCATCCAGCGTCGCGACAAGCCGGACGCGGCCACCTACATCGGCTCCGGAAAGGCGCAGGAGCTGCGCGACATCGTCGCCTCCACCGGCGCCGACACCGTCGTCTGCGACGGTGAACTCACCCCGGGCCAGCTGATCCACCTGGAGGACGTGGTCAAGGTCAAGGTCGTCGACCGGACGGCCCTGATCCTGGACATCTTCGCCCAGCACGCCAAGTCCCGGGAGGGCAAGGCGCAGGTCTCGCTCGCGCAGATGCAGTACATGCTGCCGCGACTGCGGGGCTGGGGTCAGTCGCTGTCCCGGCAGATGGGTGGTGGCGGCTCCGGCTCGTCCGGCGGCGGCATGGCCACCCGTGGTCCCGGTGAGACCAAGATCGAGACCGACCGGCGCCGGATCCGCGAGAAGATGGCGAAGCTCCGCAAGGAGATCGCCGACATGAAGAAGGGCCGCGACACCAAGCGCCAGGAGCGCCGGCGCCACCAGGTGCCGTCGGTGGCCATCGCCGGGTACACCAACGCCGGCAAGTCCTCCCTGCTCAACCGGCTCACCGGCGCGGGCGTGCTGGTCGAGAACTCCCTGTTCGCCACCCTGGACCCGACCGTGCGCCGGGCCCAGACCCCGAGCGGGCGGGTCTACACCCTGGCCGACACCGTCGGCTTCGTCCGGCACCTGCCGCACCACCTGGTCGAGGCGTTCCGCTCGACCATGGAGGAGGTCGCCGACGCGGACCTCATCCTGCACGTGGTCGACGGCTCGCACCCCGAGCCGGAGACCCAGCTGGCCGCCGTCCGCGAGGTCATCGTCTCGGTCGACGCGCAGACCGTGCCGGAGATCGTGGTGATCAACAAGGCGGACGCCGCCGACCCGCACGTGCTGCAGCGCCTGCTGCGCCGCGAGCCGCACGCCATCGTGGTGTCGGCCCGCAGCGGCGCCGGCATCGAGGAGCTGCTCAAGCTCATCGACGACGAACTGCCGCGACCGGCCGTCGAGGTGCGGGCCCTGGTGCCCTACACCCAGGGCGCGCTGGTCTCCCGGGTGCACGCGGAGGGCGAGCTGCTCTCCACCGAGCACACCGGCGAGGGCACGTTGCTGCACGCCAAGGTACCGGCCGAGCTGGCCGCCGAGCTGGAGCACTTCACGGTGGCCCTGCACGGCTGAGGCCACCCGAGCGGTGCGAAGGGCCCCCGAGACCGACACCGGTCCCGGGGGCCCGTCCCGTGCGCCGTCCCGGGTGCCGTCCCCGTGTGCCGGTGAGGGGCGTCCGCGGCGCGGGTCGTCCGGGCTGGGGCGCTCCCCGGGGTCGTCCGGCGGGGGCGCCCCGGCCGGGTCAGCGGACGTTCTTGGCGAAGAAGTCGAAGGCCTGCTTCGCCTGGTCCTGCAGCGAGGGCCCGGCCTGGTAGCCGGCCGGACCGCGGTCGCCGATCGCACCGACGCTGATCAGGTTGGGCTTGCCGTCCCTGGTGACGAACCACCCGCCGCCGCCGGAGCCGGCGGTCATGGTGCAGCCGATCACGTACATCGGAGGGCGGCTCCGGTCGAAGGAGAGCCGGGCGGGCGGGACCGGGTGGTCGCAGTGATCCAGCTCCATGCCGTCGAAGGGCCGCTCGGCCGGGTAGCCGTAGGCGGCGGCCGAGGTGATCTGGTCGCGCGGGGCGTTGAACCAGACCGGGACCGACCCGCCGACGGTCTCCTCCAGGGACTTCCCGGAGTCGCCCTCGGCCTGCACCCGCAGGATCCCGTAGTCGAACTGGTTGTGGGCGCCGACGCCGCTCTCCTGGAGCCAGGTCGGCGACACCAGCGCGCGCACCGCCGTCCACCGGCCGTACGGGGCGGCCTGGGCGTCGGTGTACGGCTTGCCGTGGTTCGCCTGGCCGTCCCGGTTGAAGCCGGGCACGAAGACCACGTTCTTCAGCCAGCCGCCGCCCTTGCCGTCGTGCAGGCAGTGCGCGGCGGTGTAGACGAGGTTGCTGCGGCCCGGGTTGACCGGGTCGGAGACCACGGTCGCGGAGCAGGCCGCGTCGCCCTGCGGCGTGGTCACGAAGAGCCGGCCGACCACGGCCGCGGCCTGGCCGTACGGGTGCGGCTGCGGCTCGGCCCGGACTGCGGCGGGCGGGGCGTCCCGTTCGACGCCGGGGGCCGCCGGGGCGGTGAGCGAGTACTCCGGGGTGGGCCGGGGCTTGGCGGCGTCCATCCGGGCGGTCGACCAGAAGCCCCGGGCCGTCTCGTTGGCGAACCTGCTCTCGGTGACGTACTTCGTCCAGTCCTCCAGCTTCCAGCCCGTCAGGTCGCCCAGGCTGGTGGGCGCGGACTTGGGGAGGGCGGGGGGCGGGGTGGCCGGCCTGGCGGGGCCGTCCGGGCCGCAGGCCGCCGCCGCGAGGGCGGTCACGGCGAGCAGTGCGGCGCCGGCCGTCCCGGCCCGGCGCCCCCGGTTGGTGGTTCTCGGCATGCTGCATCGTCCCCCGTGCTGTGCTGGTGTTTCCGTACGACCGCCCCCCGTGGCGGCTACTGCTTCCTGGAGATCCAGTCCAGGGCCTGCTTGGCGACCGTCTCCAGGTACGGGCCGCTGAGCGACGTGTGGTCCTGGGTGCCGATCGAGGTGTTGCTGACCAGGGCGGTCTTCCCGTCGGGCATGGTGGCGAACCAGCCGCCGCCGCTGGAGCCCTGGGTCATGTTGCAGCCGATGGTGAGCATCGAGGGCCGCTTCGCGTCGAAGGAGAGCCGGGTCGGCTTGCCGCCGTCGCACTTGTACAGTTCCTGGCCGTCGAACGGCTTGAGCAGCGGGTAGCCGACGGCCGACACGCCGATCTTGTCGCGCGGGGCGTCGAACCACACCGGGACGGCCGAACCGACCGTCTCCTCCAGGGACTTGCCGGTGTCGTTCTGATTGTGCACGCGCATGACCGCGAAGTCGTACTGGTTGGCGGCGTCGCCGGTGCCACCGCCCTCGACCATCCACTGCGGCGAGGTGGTGACCTGGTCGGCCCACCAGGTGCCGAGCGGGGCCAGCTCGGACAGCGGGGCGCGCTTGCCGCCGCTGGAGGCGCCCGAGTTGTTGTAGGCGGGCACGAACACCAGGTCCTTGTAGAAGCTCCCGCCCTTGCCCTCGTGCACGCAGTGGCCGGCCGTCCACACCAGGTTGCTCTTGCCGGGGTGCTGCGGGTCGGCGATCACCGTCGCCGAGCAGTTGCCGCGGCCGCCCTCGGCGGAGAAGAACACCTTGCCGGAGGGCTGCTTGGTGTACGGGCGGGGCACCGCGACGGCGTTGACCACCGGCGGCTCGGGGTCGGTCACGCCGTCGTCGGTGGCGGGCCTGGGGGTCACCGGGGAGGGCTTGGCGGCGGGCGGGGCCGGGTCGGCGGGCTTGGAGTCGCCCATCGTGTCCGGGTCCCAGAAGTCCTTCACCACCGGGTTGTTGAAGACGTGCTTGGACGCCCAGCTGTCCCAGTCCTCGAACTTCCACTTCTTCAGGTCGTCCCAGCTCCTCGGCAGGCCCTCCAGCAGGCTGGTCGGCAGGCCGGACGGGAGGGTGATTCCGCCGATCACGCCGCCTCCGCCGGCGGTGCCGTTCGCCGGGGCCGAGGCGGGCGGCGGCGCGGCGCTGCCTCCCCCGTCGCCCGCCGGGCCGTCCGGCCCGCAGGCGCTCACGGCGAGCAGGCTTCCCGCGACCACGGCGGCGGCCAGGGCTGACCGGTGGATCGTAGGCATCTGTGCGCTTCCCCCTGTGCTCGGTCTGTACTGGGTCGGTCTGTACTGGGTCGGTCGGTGGCGGGTCGGTCGGTGCCGGGTCGTCGTCGGTCGTCCGTGCCCGGTCGGCCGGCCGGCATCGGGCCCGTGGTTCCGGGCCGGTCGGTGACGGGTCGTCCGTGCGCGGCCGGTCCGTGCTGCGGCGGCCCGCCGCCCTGGAGTCTTCCACCGCGGAGGAGGACGGCCGTGCCCACCCCCCGGGTTGCGGTACCGGCCGGAGATCACCGATCCGTGACGCGGACCCGGTCGACTCACCGGCGCAGCAGGGCCTTTCGCCCCCGTGGTGGACAATGCCCGATCTTCACCCGGACGAGTGAGCCGTCCTTGTGATCACCCCTCAGGGATAGGTAACCCTTACCTGACGCGACGGTGCGAGCGCCCGCCGACCCCCTCCACCACCAGCGCGCGTCCGCACCCCCACGCGCCCCAAGGAGCAGCCTTGAGCACCGCCCTCACCGGAGCCCCGCCCGAACCGCCGCAGCCCACGGAGCCCCCTCGGGAGCCCAAGGGCGCGCCGACGCCGAGAGCGGCGAGCGACCAGTGCGCGGTGGGGGCACCCCCGGCCCGGGGCGGGGGGACGGCGCCGGGCCCCGAACGCCCGGAGGCGAACGCGGGGGAGCGGCCCGGGCCCGATCCGCTGCCGCACCGCGACCCGGTACCGCACTCCGGCCCGCTGCCGCACCGCGACCCGCTGCCGCACCATGACCAGGCGCCGCACCGCGATCCGCTGCTGCACCACGATCCCACCGTCGCCGCCGAACAGGCCGCCGTGGAAGCCCTGTTGCGCTGCTGGACGCGCGAGACCGGAGCCCGGCCCGGGCCCGACGGCCGACTGCGGATCGCCGTCCTCGGCGGCGCCGCCCGGCTCACCGCCCCGGTCCGCTACTGGTCGCCCGGCGGCTGGCACCGGTTCGGCCCGGCCACCCTCGCGGCCGGCGAGGTCGCCGCGGGGGATTCCCACGACGCCCCGGTGGACGCCGTCACCGCCGCCGCGCTGCTCGCCGCCGCGGCCGCCGACCGGCCGGACCCCGGGCAGGTCGCCGACCTCGCCGCCCGGGTCGCCGACTCCGTCGTCCGCACCGCCGAGATCCTCACCCGCCGCCGCGCCGGTGCCGCGCCCGGCGGCCCCGAGCGTTCGCACTTCCTCGCCGCCGAACAGTCCCTGCTCCTCGGCCACCCGCTGCACCCCACCCCGAAGAGCCGCGACGGCCTCGGCCCGGCGCAGAGCGCCGCCTACTCGCCCGAACTCCACGGCTCCTTCCAGCTCCACTGGTACGCCGTCGCCCGCGAACTGCTCGCCGTCGGCTCCGCCGTCGCCGAGAGCGCCGACGGGATCACCGCCGGCCTGCTCGACGGACGCCTCGCCCTGCCGCCCGGCACCGCCGCCCTGCCGCTGCACCCCTGGCAGGCCCGCGAACTCGCCCACCGCCCGGCCGTCGCCGCCCTGCTCGCCGACGGGCTGCTGCACGACCTCGGCCCGGCCGGCGAGCCCTGGCACCCCACCTCCTCGGTCCGCACGGTCTACCGGCCCGGCACCCCCTGGATGCTCAAGCTCTCGCTCGGCCTGCGGATCACCAACTCCCGCCGGGAGAACCTGCGCAAGGAACTGCACCGCGGCCTGGAGATGCACCGGCTGCTGGAGAGCGGGCTGGCCGCCGAGTGGCGGGCCGCCCACCCCGGCTTCGACATCGTCCGCGACCCGGCCTGGATCGGCGTCGACCATCCGGCGCTCGGCGACCCGGGCGGCCTGGACACGGTGCTGCGCGCCCAGCCCTTCGCGCCCGACGAGCGCGCGCTGTGCGTCGCCGGACTGGTCGCCGAACAGCCGCTGGGCACCGGCGACACCGTGCCGTCCCGGCTCGGCGACATCCTGCGGGCCCTCGCCGCGCGCTGCGGGCGCCCGCTGCGGACCGTCGCCGCCGAATGGTTCCTGCGCTACCTGGACGCCGTCGTGCTGCCCATCCTGTGGCTGGACGGCCGGGGCGGTATTGCCCTGGAGGCGCACCAGCAGAACAGCCTCGTCCTGCTGGACGAGGCCGGCTGGCCCCGCGGCGGCCGTTACCGCGACAACCAGGGCTACTACTACCGGGAGAGCGCCGCCGAGCGGCTCACCGACCGGCTGCCCGGACTCGGCACCGACAGCGACACCTTCCTGCCCGACCCGGTGATCGACCACCACTTCGCCTACTACCTCGGCATCAACCACGTCCTCGGCCTGATCGGCGCCTTCGGCTCCCAGCGGCTGGCCGACGAGACGGTGCTGCTGGCCGCACTGCGGCGGTTCCTGGCCGGACCGCGGGCCGCCGCCACCGGCTCGGCGCTGCCCGGGCTGCTGCTGGACGCGCCCACGCTGCCCTGCAAGGCCAACCTGCTCACCCGGATCAACGGCATGGACGAACTGGTCGGCCCGGTCGAGAGCCAGTCCGTCTACGTGGACATCCCCAACCCGGTGGCGGGTGGCTGATGCTGGACGACCTGCCCGGGTGGGGCGCGATCCCCACCCCGGCCGGCGAGTTCCGGCTCAGCCCGGTCCGGCTGCCCGCCGACCTGGACCTGCTCGCCGGGTGGATGAACGACCCGGAGGTCGCCGCCTTCTGGGAACTCGCCGGACCGCCCGAGGTCACCGGCCGGCACGTGCGGACCCAGCTCGACGGCGACGGCCGCAGCGTTCCCTGCCTCGGCCTGCTCGACGGCGAGCCGATGAGCTACTGGGAGGTCTACCGCGCCGACCTCGACCCGCTGGCCGCGCACTACCCGGCCCGGCCGCACGACACCGGCGTCCACCTGCTGCTCGGCCCCTCCGCCAGCCGCGGCCGGGGACTGGGCGCCGTCCTGCTGGCCGCCCTCGCGGAGCGGATCCTGCGCCGCCGACCGTCCTGCGAACGGGTCGTCGCCGAACCGGACGTCCGAAACCGGCGCTCGGTCCGGGCCTTCGAACGGGCCGGGTTCCGGGCGGCCGCCGAACTCGACCTGCCCGACAAGCGCGCCGCCCTGATGGTGCGCGCCCGGGCACCCCTGACCGTCCGGGCCCGGCCCGCCTGACCACGGCCCGTCCGATCCGTCCGATTCCGACTGTCCGACCCCGATCCGTCCGATCCCGGCCGCCGCCCGTCCGGTCGCCGCCCGTCCGACCCCGACGGGCCCCGGTCCGCCTGACCCCGACCCCGCCTAGGAAACCCCGTGGACACCCCAGCACCCCCGCCGCCGTACGACCTGCTCGGCGTCGGCATCGGACCGTTCAACCTCTCGCTCGCCGCGCTCGCCGAGCCAGTCCCCGGAATGCGCACGCTCTTCTGCGACCAGCGCCCGGAGTTCCGCTGGCACCCCGGGATGCTGGTGGACGGGGCCCGGATGCAGGTGCCGTTCCTCGCCGACCTGGTCTCCCTGGTGGACCCGACCAACCCGTGGTCCTTCCTCAACTACCTGCGCGAGCAGGACCGGCTGTTCCCGTTCTACTTCGCCGAGCGCTTCCAGCTGCCGCGCCGCGAGTACGACCACTACTGCCGCTGGGCCGCCGAGCGGCTGACCAACTGCCGCTTCGGCACCGAGGTCACCGCCCTGCACCGGGAAGGCGACTGCTACCGGGCCGAGCTGACCGACACCGCGACCGGCCGGCGCTCCTCCGTACGGGCCCGCAACCTCGCCCTCGGCGTCGGCACCCGGCCGGTGCTGCCCGAGGCCTTCGCCGGGCTCGCCGGCCATCCGCGGGCCTTCCACTCCGCCGACTACCTGGACCGCAGGGACAACCTGGCGGACGCCCGGGACATCACCGTGATCGGCAGCGGACAGTCCGGCGCCGAGGTCTTCCTCGACCTGCTCCGCCGCCACGAGGGCGACGGCGTCCGGCTCCGCTGGCTCACCCGCACCCGCGCGCTCGCGCCCATGGAGTACTCCAAGCTCGGCCTGGAGCACTTCACCCCCGACTACACCCGCTACTTCCACAGCCTGCCCGGGCCCGTCCGGGACGCCCTGGTCACCGCCCAGTGGCAACTGCACAAGGCCGCCAGCGCCGAGACCCTCGCCGAGATCCACGACCACCTCTACGAGCGCACGATCGGCCGCCCGATCGACGCCGCCCCGGTCGAGATCACCCCCGGCACCGCCGTCACCGACGCCCGGCCCGGCCCCTGCGGCGGCCTCGAACTGCACTGCCGGCACACCGACTCCGGCGCCGAGCACGTCCTGCGCACCGACGCCGTGGTGCTCGCCACCGGCTACCGGGCCGCCCGCCCGGCCGCGCTCGAACCGCTCGCCGACCTGATCGACTGGGACGAGGCCGGGCGCTACCGGGTCGACCTCGACCACCGGGTCGCCACCCGGCCCGGACTCGGCGGCGGCCTCTACGTCCAGAACGCCGAACTGCACACCCACGGCGTCGGCACGCCCGACCTCGGGCTCGGCGCCCACCGGGCCGCCGTGATCCTCAACGCCGTCACCGGGCGGACCGTCCACCGGCTGCCCGGCCGCACCGCCTGGACCGGCTTCGCGCCGCCCGTCCCGGCCGCCCAGGCGCAGGCCGGCCAAGCACCACCGGTGTCCGCACCCCCGGAACAGACCCCCGTCCTCCCCCGCCCCCAGGAGCTGACCCGTGCCGCAACAGCCGGCCGCTGAACCGCCGCTCTACCTGCCCCCGCACCTCACCGCCGGGCACTGGCAGCGGGCCGGCCGCGCCATGCTGGCCAAGATGCTCGGCGAGTTCGCCTACGAGGAACTGCTCAAACCCGTCCCCGGGGCCCTCGACGGCGAGTACCTGCTGAAGCTGCCGGAGGCCGAGTACCACTTCACCGCCCGGCGCGGCGCCTACGACGGCTGGCAGGTCGAGCCGGCGTCGATCCGCTGCTCCCGCCCGGACGGCCTGGACCCGCTGCGCTTCCTCCCCTACGCCCGGGAGACCCTCGGGATGCGGGGCGATACCACCGCCCACCTGATCCGCGAACTCTCCGCCACCCTGACCGCCGACGCCCGCCAGCTCGCCACCGCGCTCACCGCCGCCGAACTCGCCGAGCTCGACCACACCGCGCTGGAGGGCCGGCAGGGCGGCCACCCCTGGATCGTCCCCAACAAGGGCCGGATCGGCTTCTCCGCCTCCGACGCCGCCCGCTGGGCCCCCGAGGCCCGCAGCCCCCGACCGCTGCCCTGGATCGCCGTCCACCGCCGGCTCGCCCGGTACCGCGGCGTGCCCGGTCTGGACCGCCCCGAGCAGCTGTACGCCCGCGAGCTGGACGACGTGGACGCGCTGCGCGCCGCGCTCGGACCGGCCGCCGACGACTACCTGCTGCTGCCCGTCCACCCCTGGCAGTGGGACGAGACGGTCCTGCCGCTGTTCGCGCCCTGGATCGCCTCCGGCGAGATCGTCCCGCTGCCCTCCGACGGCGACCCACGGCTGCCCCAGCAGTCCATCCGCTCCTTCTTCAACACCGCCCGCCCCGAGCGCTGCACCGTCAAGCTGCCGCTGTCCATCCTCAACACCCTGGTCTGGCGCGGCCTGCCCACCGAACGCACCCTCGTCGCGCCCGCCGTCACCGCCTGGTTGCACGGCCTTCGCGACGCCGACCCGTTCCTGCGCGACGAGTGCCGGGTGGTCCTGCTCGGCGAGGTCGCCTCCGTCACCGTCGACCACCCGCTGTACGGGGAGATGCCCGAGGCGCCCTACCAGTACAAGGAACTCCTCGGCGCGATCTGGCGCGAACCGCTCGGCCCCTTCCTGGACGACGACGAGCGCGCCCGCACCCTGGCCGCCCTGCTGCAGACCGGCTCCGACGGGCGGGCCCTCGCCGCCGAGCTGATCTCCCGCTCCGGCCTCACCCCCGCCGAGTGGACCGGCCGGCTGTTCGCCGCGATGCTGCCGCCGCTGCTCCACTTCCTCTACCGCTACGGCCTGGTCTTCTCCCCGCACGGCGAGAACGCCATCGTGGTCTTCGACGAGCGGGACACCCCGACCCGGCTTGCGGTCAAGGACTTCGTGGACGACGTCAACCTCAGCTCGCTCGACCTCCCCGAGCTGCGCGACCTGCCCGCCGAGGTGGCCGACGTCCTGCTGCGGGAGGGCCCGCAAGGGCTCTGCCAGTTCATCCACTCCGGACTGTTCATCGGCGTCTTCCGCTACCTCGCCCCGCTGCTGGAGGCGCAGACCGGACTGGCCGAGGCCGAGTTCTGGGCCCTGCTGCGCGCGGAGGTCCGCCGCCACCAGGACCACTTCCCCGAACTGCGCGAGCGCTTCGAGCTGTTCGACCTCTTCCGGCCCCGGATCGACCGGCTCTGCCTCAACCGCAACCGGCTGCTCCTCGACGGCTACCAGGACCGCCCGCACCGCCCGCACGCCGCTCGGTTCGGGACCGTGCCCAACGCGCTGGTGGAGGTGGACGTGCGGCCGCCCGCGCAACGGGACCGGATTGTCACCCCCGCCCCGTAGGGTGGGAGTGTCATGACGAACGACTCCGAATCCCAGCTCGCGGCGGACCACGGCGAAGACGCCGACGAGCCCGTCGCCGTCCCGCGCTCGCGGATCCCCGACCTGCTGCACGCCGCGGTGGCGGCCGTCGGCGGCGTCGAGCGCCCCGGCCAGGTCCGGATGGCCGAGGCCGTCGCCGACGCCGTCGACAACGGCGAGCACCTGCTCGTCCAGGCCGGCACCGGCACCGGGAAGTCCCTCGCCTACCTGGTGCCCGCGCTCGCCCACGGGGACCGCGTGGTGATCGCCACCGCCACCCTGGCGCTGCAGCGTCAGCTGGTGGAGCGGGACCTGCCGCGCACCGTCGAGGCGCTGCACCCGGCGCTGCGCCGCCGCCCGCTGTTCGCGATGCTCAAGGGCCGCTCCAACTACCTGTGCCTGCACCGGGCCAACGAGGGCACTCCGAGCGAGGAGGGCGAAGGCCTGTTCGACCCGGTGGACGCGCTCGGCGGGCCCACCGGCAAGCTCGGGCAGGACGTCCTGCGCCTGCGCGACTGGGCCGAGGAGACCGACACCGGGGATCGCGACGACCTCAGCCCCGGCGTCTCCGACAAGGCCTGGGCCCAGCTGGCGGTCACCTCCAAGGAATGCCTGGGCGCCACCCGCTGCGCGTACGGGCAGGAGTGCTTCGCCGAGAAGGCACGGGAACGGGCCAAGCTGGCGGACGTCGTGGTCACCAACCACGCGATGCTCGCGATCGACGCGATCGAGGGCGCGCCGGTGCTGCCCGAGCACGGTCTGCTGATCGTCGACGAGGCCCACGAGCTGGTCAACCGGGTCACCGGCGCGGCCACCGCCGAGCTGACCGTCGGTGCGGTCAACCGGGCCGTGAAGCGGGCCGCCCGGCTCGCCAACGAGAAGGCCGTGGACGCCCTGCAGGCCGCCGCCGAGAACTACCACGGCCTGATGGAGACCGCCCAGCCCGGCCGGGTCGAGGAACTGCCCGAGTACCTGGCGTACGCGGTCACCGCGATCCGGGACGCCTCCCGCCAGGTGATCACCTCGCTGGGGGAGACCAGGGACAAGGGGCTCAGCGACGAGGACGCCGTCCGCAAGCAGGCCATGGCCTCGGCCGAGACGCTGCACGAGACCGCCGAGCGGCTGCTGGAGGACTCCGAGTACGACGTGGTCTGGATCGAGCGCAGCGACCGCTACGGGCTGGGCACCGCCTCGCTGCGGGTCGCCCCGCTGAGCGTCTCCGGACTGCTGCGCGAGGGGCTGTACAAGGAGCGCTCGGTCGTCCTCACCTCGGCCACGCTCAAGCTCGGCGGGGACTTCAAGGGCGTCGCCGCCTCCGTCGGCCTGCCCCCCGAGACGCGGCTGCCGGACGTCCGCACGGACGGGGACAACCCCGAGCCCGGCCCCGGGTTCGGCGAGGACGCGGTGCCGCACTGGCGCGGGATCGACGTCGGCTCCCCGTTCAAGTACCCCAAGCAGGGCATCCTGTACGTCGCCAAGCACCTGGCCGACCCCGGGCGCGACCCGGAACGGCCGGACATGCTCGACGAGTTGGCCGAACTGATCGGCGCGGCCGGCGGGCGGACCCTGGGGCTGTTCTCCTCGATGCGCGGCGCCCAGGCCGCCGCCGAGGCGATGCGCGAGCGGCTGGACCAGCGGATCCTGCTCCAGGGGGAGGACACCCTGGGCGAGCTGATCCGGGACTTCGCCGCGGACGCGTCCACCTGCCTGTTCGGCACGCTCTCGCTCTGGCAGGGTGTGGACGTTCCCGGATCGTCTTGCCAGCTGGTCGTGATGGACCGGATCCCGTTCCCGCGGCCGGACGACCCGCTGATGAGCGCCCGCCAGAAGGACGTCGAACAGCGCGGCGGCAACGGCTTCATGGCGGTCGCTGCGACGCACGCGGCGCTGCTGATGGCGCAGGGCGCGGGCCGGCTGGTGCGCGCGGCGGACGACCGGGGCGTGGTGGCGGTGCTCGACCCGCGGGTGGAGACCAAGCGGTACGGGGGCTTCTTCCGCTCCTCGATGCCCGAGTTCTGGTACACCACGGACCGCAACCAGGTGCGCCGCTCGCTGGCGGCGATCGACGCCTCGGCGGCGCCCGTGCGGCCGGTGGAGAAGCGCGGCTGAGTCCCGCCCCGGGCACAGGGCCCGACGGAACGACGGAGGGGCTCCCCGCGTGAGCGGCGGAGCCCCTCCCCGGTGTCCGCGACCCGCGCGGGTCGCTGCGCGCCGCCCCGCGGGGGAGGCCGGGCGCCCGGAGTTCGTCGGGCGCCTAGAGGCGGCGCAGGACCGCGACGACCTTGCCCAGGATGGTCGCGTTGTCGCCGTTGATCGGCTCGTACGCCGGGTTGTGCGGCATCAGCCAGATCCGGCCGTCCTCGCGCTTGAGCCGCTTGACGGTGGCCTCGCCGTCGATCATCGCGGCCACGATGTCGCCGTTCTCGGCGACCGGCTGGCGGCGCACGGTGACCCAGTCGCCGTCGCAGATGGCCGCCTCGATCATCGAGTCACCGCGCACGGTGAGCGCGAACAGCTCGCCCTCGCCGACCAGCTGGCGGGGCAGCGGGAAGACGTCCTCGACCGTCTGCTCGGCCAGGATCGGCCCGCCGGCCGCGATCCGGCCCACCAGCGGCACGTAGGAGGTGGACGGCCGGCCGGCCGTCTCGGCGGTGTTGGGGCGGGCCACCTCGACGCCGCGGACCTCGTAGGCGCGCGGACGGTGCGGGTCCCGGCGCAGGAAGCCCTTGCGCTCCAGGGCCATCAGCTGGTGGGCCACCGAGGAGGTGCTGGACAGGCCGACGGCCTGGCCGATCTCGCGCATGGACGGCGGGTAGCCCCGGCGCTGGACGGAATCCCGGATGACCTCGATCACCCGGCGCTGGCGCTCGGTGAGGCCGGCCTCGTCGGTCCGGATGCCGGGGGGGCGGCCGGGCATCGCACGGGCGGGCGACGGGTGGGTGTCGTCCATGGCGGGCGAGTGTTCGATCGGCTGGTCCGGCACGCGGTTCGAGCCGGAAAGGGCCGTGCCGGAGAGTCGGTGGTCTTCGCTGCGGTCCATGCTGATGTCCACACTCTGCTGATTCGTGGTGCGCTGCCCCACCTTGAACTGGGAGTGTTCCTGCACCGGGATGGTGTTGCTTTCGATCGTGTTCACGGCGGCCCCTCTCGACGGCTGTCCTCTCCCTTTTCCAGCCCAACGCACCTCGTATCGAAAGGTTGCGCCAAACACACGTTCGAGTGAATTATTCGGGAGTTGGCTGACTCGATCAAGGCTTTGTTGTACATCGAGTAAATGTTCGACCAGAAGTCGACTCCGGCAGTCTAATCGGCGTCGACACGCCAGGGGCGGTGCTTGCCCCGGAGGCCTAGATGTAGTGGCTAGAGTCCTCTCCGTGCCCAGTACTAGTGGTCACCCGCATGATCAGCTTGCCGAGGGCGGGGGCACATCGCTTAGACTCGACCGGTCCGCACGATCTGCCAGGGAGGGATCCCGAGGTGCACTGCCCGTTCTGCCGGCACTCCGACAGCCGCGTTGTCGACAGCCGGACCACCGAAGACGGCAGCTGCATCCGCCGCCGCCGGCAGTGCCCCGACTGCGGCCGCCGCTTCACCACGGTGGAGACGGCCGCACTGATGGTCATCAAGCGCAGCGGCGTCACCGAGCCGTTCTCCCGGCAGAAGGTCATCACCGGCGTCCGCAAGGCCTGCCAGGGGCGACCGGTCACCGAGGACGCGCTGGCCCAGCTCGGCCAGCGGGTCGAGGAGTGCGTGCGCGCCAGCGGCAGCGCCGAGCTGACCACCCACGACGTGGGCCTGGCCATACTCGGCCCGCTCAAGGAACTCGACGTGGTCGCGTACCTGCGCTTCGCCAGCGTGTACCAGGCGTACGACGGACTGGAAGACTTCGAGGCCGCCATCGCGGAACTCCGCGCGGAACGGCCCCGCACCCCGGAGACGGACGACGCCCGCGTGTCCGTCTCCGCCGCCGCGCCCTAGGAGGCGCCGGCGCACTGGCCCCCAGGCGGGCCCAGCCGCACCACAACGGCCCCACGGGGCCCCGGCGTGCCCGGAAACGGGGCGCAGAACACTACAAACCGTGCGATCACAGGCAGGGTCTCCGCCTGCCCGCACACCGGAAGAACGAACCAGCGGTGCCCGGACTTTTCGGGGCACCCCGGGCGTTTGCCCAGGAGGAGGAGCGAGAAGTGACAGACACCACGAGCGGTTCCGCACGCGGGTCGAAGTCCGAGAAGGCCGCGGCCAAGGGCGCGAAGGCCTCGAAGGGCGGTCTCCGGACGGAGCGCATCTACACCACTCCTGGCGTGCACCCGTACGACGAGGTCCGGTGGGAGCGGCGCGACGTCGTCATGACCAACTGGCGTGACGGCTCGATCAACTTCGAGCAGCGCGGCGTCGAGTTCCCCGACTTCTGGTCGGTCAACGCCGTCAACATCGTCACGTCGAAGTACTTCCGCGGCGCCGTCGGCACCCCGCAGCGCGAGTGGAGCCTCAAGCAGATCATCGACCGCGTGGTGCTCACCTACCGCGCCGCGGGCGAGAAGCACGGCTACTTCGCCACCAAGGACGACGCCGAGGTCTTCGAGCACGAGCTGACGTACGCCCTCCTCCACCAGGTGTTCAGCTTCAACTCGCCGGTCTGGTTCAACGTCGGCACCAAGCAGCCCCAGCAGGTCAGCGCCTGCTTCATCCTGTCCGTCGACGACTCCATGGAGTCGATCCTCGACTGGTACAAGGAAGAGGGCATGATCTTCAAGGGCGGCTCCGGCGCCGGCCTCAACCTCTCCCGGATCCGCTCCTCCAAGGAACTCCTGTCCTCCGGCGGCAACGCCTCCGGCCCGGTCTCCTTCATGCGCGGCGCCGACGCCTCGGCCGGCACCATCAAGTCCGGCGGCGCCACCCGCCGCGCGGCCAAGATGGTCGTGCTCGACGTCGACCACCCGGACGTCGAGGCCTTCATCGAGACCAAGGTGAAGGAGGAGGAGAAGATCCGCGCCCTGCGCGACGCGGGCTTCGACATGGACCTCGGCGGGGACGACATCACCTCCGTCCAGTACCAGAACGCCAACAACTCGGTCCGCGTCTCCGACGAATTCATGACCGCCGTCGAGAACGGCACCGAATTCGGCCTGCGCGCCCGGATGACCGGCGAGGTCATCGAGACCGTGGACGCGAAGAAGCTGTTCCGCAAGATGGCCGAGGCCGCCTGGGCCTGCGCCGACCCCGGCATCCAGTACGACTCCACCATCAACCGCTGGCACACCTGCCCGGAGTCCGGCCGGATCAACGCCTCCAACCCCTGCTCCGAGTACATGCACCTGGACAACTCCAGCTGCAACCTCGCCTCGCTCAACCTGATGAAGTTCCTGCGCGACGACGACTCCTTCGACGCGGCGACCTTCGCCAAGGTCGTCGAACTCGTCATCACCGCGATGGACATCTCCATCTGCTTCGCCGACTTCCCGACCGAGAAGATCGGTGAGACCACCCGCGCCTTCCGCCAGCTCGGCATCGGCTACGCCAACCTCGGCGCCCTGCTGATGGCCACCGGCCACGCCTACGACAGCGAGGGCGGCCGCGCCCTGGCCGGCGCCATCACCTCGCTGATGACCGGCACCGCCTACCGCCGCGGTGCCGAACTCGCCGGCGTGGTCGGCCCGTACGACGGCTACGCCCGCAACGCGGTCGCGCACCAGCAGGTCATGAAGCAGCACGCGGACGCCTCGCTCGACGCCGTCTCGGTGGACGAACTGGACGCCCCGGTCTGGCTGCAGGCCAACCGCACCTGGCAGGACGTCGTGCGCATCGGCGCGCAGAACGGCTTCCGCAACGCCCAGGCCTCGGTGCTCGCCCCGACCGGCACCATCGGCCTGATGATGGACTGCGACACCACCGGCGTCGAGCCCGACCTGGCCCTGGTCAAGTTCAAGAAGCTCGTCGGCGGCGGCTCGATGCAGATCGTCAACGGCACCGTCCCGCGCGCCCTCAAGCGCCTCGGCTACCAGGACGAGCAGACCGAGGCGATCGTCGCCCACATCTCCGAGCACGGCAACGTGGTGGACGCGCCGGGCCTCAAGTCCGAGCACTACGAGGTGTTCGACTGCGCGATGGGCGAGCGCGTCATCTCGGCCATGGGCCACGTGCGGATGATGGCCGCGATCCAGCCGTGGATCTCCGGTGCCATCTCCAAGACCGTGAACATGCCCGAGTCCGCGACCGTCGAGGAGATCGAGGAGATCTACTTCGAGGCGTGGAAGATGGGCGTCAAGGCGCTCGCCATCTACCGCGACAACTGCAAGGTCGGCCAGCCGCTCTCGGCCAAGAAGAAGGACTCCGAGGTCGGGACCGAGCAGGCCGAGGCCCCCGCCGCCGCGGTCGAGAAGGTCGTCGAGTACCGTCCGGTCCGCAAGCGCCTGCCCAAGGGCCGTCCGGGCATCACCACCTCCTTCACGGTCGGTGGCGCCGAGGGCTACATGACCGCCAACTCCTACCCGGACGACGGCCTGGGCGAGGTCTTCCTGAAGATGTCCAAGCAGGGCTCGACCCTCGCGGGCATGATGGACGCCTTCTCGATCGCCGTCTCGGTCGGCCTGCAGTACGGCGTGCCGCTGGAGACCTACGTCTCGAAGTTCACCAACATGCGCTTCGAGCCCGCCGGTCTGACCGACGACCCGGACGTGCGGATGGCGCAGTCGATCGTCGACTACATCTTCCGCCGCCTCGCACTGGACTTCCTGCCGTTCGAGACCCGCTCGGCGCTCGGCATCCACTCCGTCGAGGAGCGCCAGCGCCACCTGGAGACGGGCTCCTACGAGCCGCTGGAGGCCGAGGAACTCGACACCGAGTCGCTCGCCCAGTCCGCCCCGGTGACCGCGAAGCCGGCCCCGGCCCCGGCCCCGGTCGTCGAGGCGCCCAAGCCGGCGCCGAAGCAGGCCCACAACTCCACGGAGCTGATGGAGATCCAGCTCGGCCTCAACGCCGACGCGCCGCTCTGCTTCTCCTGCGGCACCAAGATGCGCCGCGCCGGCAGCTGCTACCTCTGCGAGGGCTGCGGCTCGACCAGCGGCTGCAGCTGAGCACCGGCCGGACCGTCGGCCGCGGCCGGCGGCGCTGAGCCCGGCCGGGTGAGCCACCGCTGAGGCGGGGCGAGGACTTCACGTCCTCGCCCCGCCTCTTCCGCATTTCCGGCCTCCTCCCCGTCCCCGGAACCGCCGATGTCACGGATCGGGGCCGTGATCGGTCCGTAGGGAGTGAAGGCGTCCGACGGAAGGAGTGGTGTGGTGAACGGGACGGTGCTGGTGACCGGGGCGACGGGGACGTTGGGGCGGGAGGTGGTGCGGCTGCTGGTGGCGCGCGGGGTGGCGGTGCGGGGGTTGAGCCGGCGGGCGCGGGGCGGGGGTGACGGGGTCGAGTGGGTGGTCGGCGACCTGGTGAGCGGGGCCGGGATCGCGGAGGCCGTGGCCGGGGTCGAGGTGGTGGTGGACTGCGCGACCACGCAGCGGAAGGCGGACGTGACGGGGGTCCGGACGCTGGTGGCGCGGGCGCGGGAGGCGGGGGTCCGGCACCTGGTGTACGTGTCGATCGTGGGGATCGACCGGGTGCCGATCGCGTACTACCGGACGAAGCTCGCCTGTGAGCGGGTGGTGCGGGAGTCGGGGCTGGGGTGGACGGTGCTGCGGGCGACGCAGTTCCACGACCTGCTGCTGAAGTTCTTCGACGTCTCGGTGAAGCTGCCGCTGTTCCCGGTGCTCGGCGGGGTGCGGTTCCAGCCGGTGGACGTGCGGGAGGTGGCGGCGGCGGTCGTCGGGCTGGTGGAGGAGCCCGTCGGGTTCGCGCCGGAGGTGGGCGGGCCGCGGGTGCGGTCGTACCGGGAGCTGGCCGGGGCGTACCTGCGGGCGGCGGGCAAGCGGCGGGTGCTGCTGCCGGTGCGGATGCCGGGGGCCGGTGGCCGGGGGTTGCGCGCGGGCGGGAACCTGGCGCCGGAGCGGGCGGTGGGCCGGGGGACCTTCGAAGAGGCGTTGGAGCGGCGGTTCGGCGGCCGCTGAGGTCGACATCCGTCAACCGGGGTTGACATCCGCGCGAGTGTCAACCAAGGTTGACAGCATGAGCGAGAGCGGAGAACTCGCAGCCGCTGCGAGCAGTCGTGACCCCGCCGTGGGGCTCCGGGCGGTCCGCGCCCTGCGCGATCTGGCGGACCGCCTGGAGGCCCTGCAGGTGGGCAGCGCCCGGTCGCAGGGCTGGTCCTGGCAGGACATCGCGGTCTGCCTCGGGGTGACCCGGCAGGCGGTGCACAAGAAGTACGCGAAGCGCGGGACCCATGGCGACCAGGACGGAGGCTGAGTAATGTTCGAGCGTTTCACCGAACGGGCCCGGCAGGTGGTGACCGGAGCGCAGCAGGAGGCGCGGGAGCTGCGGCACGGCCGCGTCGGGACGGAGCACCTGCTGCTGGCGGCCCTCGGCGTGCCGGACGACCCGGCGGCCGCCGTCCTGGTCGAGGCGGGCCTGGACCAGGAGGCCGCACGGCGGGCGGTGCGCCGACTGGTCGGGCCCGGGGACGACACCGCCGCCCTGGCCTCGATCGGGGTCGACCTGGGCGCGGTGCGGGAAGCGGTCGAGGCCGTGTTCGGGGAGGGCGCCCTGGACGCCCGGCCCGCGGAGGAGCCGAAGCGCCGGGGCTGGTTCCGCTCCGGCGGCGCCTTCGGCGGGCACCTCCCGTTCGACGCCCGGGCGAAGAAGGTCCTGGAGCTGTCGCTGCGGGAGTCGCTGCGGCTGAAGTCGGGGGAGATCGCGGTCGGGCACCTGTTGCTGGGCGTGCTCCGCGAGGGGGAGGGGGTGGCGGTGCGGGTCGTGGTCGACCACGGGCTGGACCCGGCGGCCGTCCGGCGGGCGGTCGAGCGGGCGCTGGGCTGACCCCCCCCCGGCCGGGTGCCGGTTGTGAAGCGAGCCACTCGGTCGTGCGGCGGTTGCGTCGCCAATCGGTGTACGGGACGTGGATGGAGGAGACTGCCCGTCAACTGGCCACTTGAGGCCAATGTCTGAATCGATATGATCGGCCGAAAGCGTGAACCGATCAGCCGCCCGGAGACGTTTCATGACGTCCCGGGCGGTCTGGTATGCGCCCGACCAGCTGTCGGCGGTCGCGATCGTCGCAGACCCGCCGCTGTGCCGCCGCCCGCCGACGTTGCCGAGGACCGCACCGATGAGAGAAGCCACCAGCCCCGACGGCCGGCCGCCCCGACGGCCCGCACCACGCACCGTCGCCCTGACGGCGGCCGCCGTCCTGCTGGCGCTGGTCGCCGCACCGGTCGGCGTCACCCGGGCCCTGGGCGCGCACCAGCCGCTCACCGCCCTCGCCGTGGGCGCCGTCGCCGTCCTGTGGATGATCGCCGTCGGCCTCGCGGCGACCGGCGCGGAGCGCTCCCGACGGCTCGCCGAGGACGTGGAGGAGCAGCACCGGGAGGCGATGACGGCGCTGGTCGTCGCGGGCTCCGCCCGGCAGGCCGAGACGGCGGCCAGGGGGCGTGCCACCGCCGCCGAGGCCGAGCGGGACGCCGCGCGCGCCGAGCGGGCCCGCGCGGAGGAGGAGTCCGCCGCCGCGCGGGCCGAGCTGGACCTGGTGCGGGCCGAACTGGACGCCGAGCGGGCCGGGGTCGAGGCGGAGCGGCTGCGGGCCGAGGCCGAGCGCGCCGAGCTGGACCGGATCACCGAGGATGTGCTGCCCGAGGTGGTGAGGAAGCTGCGCGGGGGCGCGGCCGTGGACAGTGCGCTGGCCGCTCACCGCAAGCACCCCCAGTACGCGCTGCTGCGTGCGGTCGGTGAGGAGATCGGCCGGGGCGAGCGGCTGCGGGCCGCGGCGCTCGCGGTCTGCGCGACCGCCGCCGGGCGGGTCCAGGCACTGGCCACGAGCATGCACGCCGAGCTGCGCGAGATGCAGCACCGGCACGACGAGGAGGTTCTCGGCGACCTGCTGAGCCTGGACCACTCGACCGCCCAGGCGGGCCGGATGGCGGACAGCATCGCGGTGCTCACCGGTGCCCGCTCGGGCCGCCGCTGGGCCAAGCCGATCGCGGTGGAGTCGGTGCTGCGCGGCGCGCTCGGCCGGATCGGCGCCTACCAGCGGGTGCGGCTGCACAACGCCAGCACCGCGGCGGTCGCCGGGTACGCCGCCGAAGGTGTCATGCACGCGCTGGCCGAGCTGCTGGACAACGCCACCAACTTCTCCGCCCCGCCGGCCGAGGTGCACGTCTACGTCGAGGAGGTGCCCGCCGGACTGGTGGTCACCGTCGAGGACAGCGGGCTCGGCCTGGGCGAGAGCTGGCTGCGCCGGGCCGAACGGGCCGTCTCCGCCGAACCGCTGGACCTCACCACGCTGTCCGCCGGTACCCGGCTGGGGCTCGCGGTGGTCGGCGTCCTGGCGCGCAAGCACGGGCTGCAGATCTCCTTCCGGCCGTCGGCGCGCGGCGGTACGGGGGTGGTGATGCTGATCCCCCAGCAGCTGGTCTCGCACGCGGCCCCGGTGCCCGCCCCGGCGTCCGTCCCGACGCAGGCGCCGGCCGTCGAGTCCGTGCGCCCCGCGCTCACGCCCGCCCGCCCGGCCCCCGCCCGCCCGGCCCCCGCCCGCCCGGCCTCGGCCCGTCCGGCCCCCGCGCCGCTGCCGCCGGCGCCCGCCGCGCCGACCGCGCTCACCGCCCCGGTCGCGCCGACGGCCGTCACCGCCGCCCCCCTGCCGCCCTCGCCCGCCCGGATGACCGACAGCGGCCTTCCGCAGCGTCGGCGCGGGCAGACGCTGACCACCGCCCCGGCGACGGACCGGGCCGCGAAGCCCGTCCGCACCGACACGGTGAGCGCGGCCGCCCGGTTCGGTGCGTTCCGCCGGGCCGCCGCCCGTCCGGCGGAGGACGAGCAGCACTCCACCGGCACGCCGTCCGCGGCCCCCGACACCACACCCGACGCTTCCCCCGCCACCGAGAAGGACACCTGATGAGCAGCGCCCCCGATCGCGACCTCGACTGGCTGTTGGAGAACCTGCTGGCGGCCACCCCCGGCACCCGGCACGCCCTGGTTCTCTCCGCCGACGGCCTCAAGCTCTGCCACACCGACGGGCTGAGCACCGACCAGGCCGACCAGCTGGCGGCGATCGCCTCCGGTCTGCAGAGCCTGGCGCACGGCGCCTCGATCGAGTTCGGCGACGGCAGCGGCGGCGTCCGGCAGTCGATGACCGAGTTCCACGGCGGCATCCTGTGCATCGTGGCGGCCGGTGAGGGCGCCCACCTCGCGGTGGTCACCGACGACGAAGCGGACGTCGGCGTGGTCGGCCACAACATGCACGGCCTGATCGAGCAGATCGGCGCCCACCTCAGTGCCCCGGCCCGGGACCCGGAGGGCGGCACGCCGGACGGGGCCGTGGACGGGAGCGCCGCCACAGCGGAGGGCGCGGGGATATGACGGACGGGCCGGTGCTGCCGGGCCGTGACGACGACCCGGACCGCCTCTACACCATCACCAAGGGCCGCAGCCGCGCCCCGGAGAACGCCTTCGACCTGGTCACCCTGATCGTCGCCGAACGGCAGCCGACGGCCGGGATGCAGTCGGAGCACGCCCGGATCCTGCGGATGTGCGAGGCCCCGACCGCCGTCGTGGAGGTGGCGGCGGAGCTGGCGCTGCCCATCTCGGTGGTGAAGATCCTGCTCGGCGATCTGCTGGAGTCCGGGGCGGTCACCGCCCGCCACCCCCGGTTCGCGCCCAACAAGGCCCGGCTGCCCGACCTCGACACGCTGAAGCAGGTGCTGCACGGCCTCCAACGGCTCTGACGTCCGGCCCGCCGCCGAGCGCACCCCGCTGCGGGCGACCGCCGACAACGCGCTGAAGATCGTCGTGGTCGGCGGCTTCGGCGTGGGCAAGACCACCCTGGTCGGCTCGGTCAGCGAGATCCGTCCGCTGAACACCGAGGAGGTGATGACCCGGGCGGGGGAGGGCATCGACCCGGCCGGGTCCTGGGGCAAGCGCTCCACGACGGTCGCCTTCGACTTCGGCCGGATCACCCTCTCCGAGCGCCAGGTGCTGTACCTGTTCGGCGCGCCCGGGCAGGAGCGCTTCTGGTTCCTCTGGGACCGCCTGTTCAGCGGCGCCCTGGGCGCGGTCGTCCTGGTGGACACCCGGCGGCTGGAGGAGTCCTGGTACGCGATCGACCGGCTGGAGCACCACGGCACCCCGTTCATCGTGGCCCGCAACAATTTCGGCGAGCCGACCCACAGCCTGGAGCAGGTCCGCGAGGCACTGGACCTGTCGGCCGAGGTGCCGCTGGTGGACTGCGACGCGCGCGACCGCGAGTCCGGCAAGCGGGTGCTGATCGGGCTGGTCCACCACCTGGCGGCCCTGGCCGGGGCCGACGAGGCCGACCTCGCCGGCTCCGGCCCGGCCGGAGCCCATGGTGCCGACCCGGCCGGAGCCCACGGGGTCCACCCGGCCGATCCGACCGGCTCCGGCCAGGCTGCCGCCCCGGCAGCGGCCCCCACCGCGATGTACGAGGAGAGCACCCCGTGACCGAGCCCGCCGTCACCCCGCCCCCGGGCTGCCCGGCACACGCCGGCGCCACTCCGCTGTACGGGCCGCGCTTCCAGACCGACCCGGCCCAGCTCTACCGCGAGCTGCGGGCCGCGCACGGCCCGGTCGCCCCGGTCGAGCTGGCCGGCGGCGTCCCGGCCTGGCTGGTCATCGGCTACCGCGAGCTGCAGCTGGTGACCGGTCAGCCGCAGCTGTTCGGCCGTGACTCCAGCCGTTGGCACGCCTGGGAGTCGCTGCCCGCCGACTGGCCGCTGAAGCCGATGATGGCGCCCGCCCCCTCGATCCTGTACGCCGAGGGCGAGGAGCACGTCCGGCGCTCCCGCGCGGTCACCGACGCGCTGGCCGGGATCGACCCGTACGAGCTGCGCAAGTACTCCGAGGAGATCGCCGACCGGCTGATCGACGACTTCGCCGGCCGCGGCGAGGCGGACCTGGTCGCCGAGTACGCGCACCGGATGCCGCTGCTGGTGCTGTGCCGGGTGCTCGGCCTGGACGAGGAGCAGGCGCCGCAGCTGACCGCCGCGCTGCTGTCGATGCTGGACGGCGGCCCGGACGCCCCGGCCGGCGCCCAGCGGCTGCTGGAGATGATGCTCGCCATGGTCGAGGAGAAGGCCGAGCACCCGGGCGCCGACGTGGCCTCGCGGATGCTGGAGCACGAGGCCGGGCTGACCCACGACGAGGTGATGCGCGACCTGCGGGTGCTGCTGATCGCCGGCCACCAGCCTTCCTCGTACTGGATCTCCAACGCGCTGCGGCTGATGCTCACCGACGAGCGGTTCGCCGCCTCGCTGGCGGGCGGGCGGCGAAGCATCAGCCAGGCGCTCAACGAGGCGCTCTGGGAGGACACTCCGACGCAGATCTTCGCCGGGCGCTGGGCGATCCGGGACACCCAGCTGGGCGGCCAGCGGATCGGCGCGGGCGACATGGTGCTGCTGGGCTTCGCCGGGGCGAACGCGGACCCGTCGGTCCGGCAGGCCGACGGCCGCCCGGCCGAGGGCAACCGGGCGCACATGAGCTACTCGTACGGCGAGCACGGCTGCCCGTTCCCGGCCCAGGAGGCGGCCGAGGTGATCGCGACCACCGCGATCGAGGTGCTGCTGGACCGGCTGCCGGACCTGCGGCTGGCGGCGGCCGAGCACGCGCTGGTGTGGCGGCCGTCGGCCTGGGTGCGCGGGCTGGTGGCGTTGCCGGTCGCGTTCACCCCGGGCCACCAGGCCTGATCCGTCGGTACCCGCGCCCTCGAGGTCCGGTGGTTCCCGGGCCCGTCGGTGTCCGCGCCGCCGGTTCCCGGTGGTTCCCGGGCCCGTCGGTGTCCGCGCCGCCGGGGTCGGGTGCCGTCCGGGCCCGCCGCTGCCCGTATCCGTTGATTCCCGTCGTCCGAAAGAGAGTTGCGATGACCGCCGCCCCGGCCCCGATCGTCCTCGACCCGCTGGCCCGCGACAACGCGGCCGAGGGCGCCCTGCTGCGGGCCGCCGGCCCGGTGGTGCCGGTCGTGCTGCCCGGCGGTGTGGCCGCCTGGGCGGTGACCCGGCACGCGGAGGCGCGTGAGCTGCTGACGGACGCCCGGCTGGTGAAGGACGCCGCGCACTGGGGGGCCTACCAGCGCGGCGAGGTGCCGAAGACCTGGCCGCTGATCGGCCTGGCGGTGCCCGGCCCGAGCATGGTGACCACGGACGGCGCGGAACACCGCCGACTGCGGGTGCTGGTCGCGCAGGCCTTCACGCCGCGCCGGGTGGAGCTGATGCGTCCGCGCGTCGAGGAGATCACCCGCGGGCTTCTGGACGCGCTGGCGGCGGGGGAGCCGGAGGTCGACCTGAAGACGGCCTTCGCCTTCCCGCTGCCGATGACGGTGATCTGCTCGCTGCTGGGCGTCCCGGAGTCGGACCACGGTGTGCTGCGCGACCTGTACGAGCGGTTCTTCGGCGCCAAGCCGAACCCGGAGGGCATCCAGGCGACCATCGCGGGGTTGAACGCCTTCGTCAACGAGCTGGTGGCGCAGCGCCGTTCGGCTCCCGGTGAGGACCTGGCGAGCGTGCTGCTGGCGGCGGACACCGAGGGCGGGGCGTTGACCGACGCGGAGGCGGCGGCCACCCTGCGGGTGATCATCGCGGCCGGCCATGAGACGACGGTGAACCTGATCTGCAACGCGGTGCGGGCGCTGCTGGCGCACCCGGACCAGCTGGAGCTGGTGCGCTCGGGGCGGGTGTCCTGGGATGCGGTGGTGGAGGAGTCGCTCCGCTGGACGCCTCCGACCAGCAACTTCCTGTTCCGCTTCACCGCTGCGGACGTCCCGGTCGGGGACGTGGTGATCCCGGCCGGTGAGCCGGTGCTGGTCTCGTACAACGCGATCGGCCGTGATCCGCTGCAGCACGGGGTGACGGCGGAGCTGTTCGACATCACCAGGGACCCGTCCCGTCACCTGTCCTTCGGGCACGGTCCGCACGTCTGCCCGGGTTCGCCGCTGGCGCGGCTGGAGGCGGGGATCGCGCTGCCGGCGTTGTTCGAGCGGTTCCCCGAGCTGTCGGCGGCGGTGCCGGACGCCGAGCTGCGGCCGAGCGGGTCGCTGGTGGTCAACAGCCTGCAGGAGCTGCCGATCCGACTTTTCTGACGTAGCGTCATGGCGAGGGCCCCGTACGGGTTTCCGGGCGGGTCTTCGACTTCTGGCGTTTCCGGTCCGAATCGTGCCTGGTCGCGGGTCACGGTCGGGACACCGGCTTGTGAAGGTCGAACGTGGACCTTGGCGGAGGGCGGCTGCTGCGTTAACGTCTTCGATCAGTTCGGCCGCCGTCCGTCCGCGATCTCCGTAGGCCCATCTCCGGTACAGCGCAATGTCGTTCAGCCACCATCGGCAGCATGCCCTGGCGAGGAGGACCGCATTGACTCCCAACCCGACCGCGCCGCAACCGAGTTCCCGTCGGCGATTGGCCGCCGTGCCCGCCCTGGTGGCGGCGCTGGCGCTGACCGCCGCCTGCTCCAACAGCTCCGGCGGTTCGGGTGACGGCGGCGGCGCGGCCCAGTCGCTGTCCGGCGACTGCGCCAAGTACCAGCCGTACGCCGGGCATTCGGGGACGACGGTGACGATGTTCGCCTCCATCCTGAGCCCGGAGTCGGACAACCTGGAGAAGTCCTGGTCCGAGTTCAGCAAGTGCACCGGGATCAAGATCAGCTACGAGGGCTCGAACGACTTCGAGTCCCAGCTCCCGGTCCGGGTGGCCGGCGGCAACGCCCCCGACTTCGCGATCGTCCCGCAGCCGGGCCTGCTGGCGCAGATGGTGAAGAGCGGCAAGGTGGTGAAGCCGCCCGCCCAGACCGTCGCCAACCAGGACAAGTGGAGCCCGATCTGGAAGACCTACGGCTCGGTCAACGGCACCTTCTACGCGGCCCCGATGAGCGCCAACATGAAGTCGCTGGTCTGGTACTCGCCCAAGGCCTTCAAGGCCGCCGGCTACGAGGAGCCGAAGACCTGGGCGGACCTGATGGCGCTCAGTGACAGGATCGCCAAGGCGGGCGGCCCCAAGCCGTGGTGCGGTGGCATCGCCTCCGGCACGGCCACCGGCTGGCCGGCCACCGACTGGCTGGAGGAGGTGGTGCTGGGCAGCTACGGCGGCGAGGTGTACGACCAGTGGGTCGGCCACCAGGTGAAGTTCTCCGACGAGAAGATCACCACGGCGATGAAGACGGTCGCCGACTGGATGCAGAACCCCGCCTGGGCCAACGCGGGCTTCGGCGACGTGAAGTCGATCGCCACCACCACCTTCCAGGACGCGGGCACACCGGTCCTGAGCGGCAAGTGCATGCTGCTGCAGCAGGCCTCCTTCTACGAGGCGCAGTGGCCCAAGGGCACCAAGGTCGGCCCGGACGGGGACGTCTTCGCCTTCCACCTGCCCGCGGTGAACCCGTCCGTCGCCAACCCGGTCGAGGGCGGCGGCGAGTTCCTGGCCGCCTTCGCCGGCCGGCCCGAGGTGCAGGCGGTGCAGAACTACCTGTCCAGCTCGGACTGGGCGAGCAGCCGGGTGCGGACCGCGAGCGGCTGGGTCTCGGCGAACCAGGGCGTGGACAAGAGCCTGTACACCGACCCGATCGACAAGCTGTCGGCTGCCGCGCTGACCGACCCGGCGGCCACCTTCCGCTTCGACGGCTCCGACCTGATGCCGGCGGCGGTCGGCGCCGGGCAGGAGTGGAAGTCGCTGACCGCCTGGTTCGCCGAAGGACAGTCGATCCAGAAGACCGCCGCCGACATCGACGCCGCCTGGCCGCAGTAGGACGCCGCACGGCCGCAGCAGGCGGGCCGACCGTCCGAACCCGCCGCGGGTCCGGACCCACCGGGACCACCTGTCGAGGGCGGTGCGGGGCCACCCACCCGCACCGCCCGCCCCCTTCCCACCGCACCCGAAGGGACGCGCAGCCATGTCCGTACCCGGATACCCGTCATCCGCCGTCGCGCCCGCCGCCGAGAGACTGGCGGCCGGCTCCTGGGGCGACGCGGCGGTCAAGTTCGGCAACACCCTCGGCGCCGTCGCGGGCTTCCTCGGCATCCTGCTGGTGGTCTTCCTGGTCGCCGGCCGGGCCCGTGGACGGCTGGCCCGCCCGCTGGCCGTCGCGGTGTTCCTCGGCCCGGCGGTACTGCTGCTGGCGGTCGGCCTGGTGGTGCCGCTGGTCCGCACGGTGTACCTGAGCCTGCAGAACGACGACGGCACCCGGTTCGTCGGCGGCGAGAACTTCGGCTGGGCGCTCACCACCGACTCGGTGCAGACGGTGCTGCTCAACACCCTGCTGTGGCTGGTGGTCGCACCGCTGGCGGCGACCGGCCTGGGGCTGGCGCTGGCGCTGCTGGTGGACCGGATGCGCGGCCAGTCGGTGTACAAGTCGCTGATCTTCATGCCGATGGCGATCTCGTTGGTGGGCGCCTCGATCATCTTCAAGTTCGTCTACGAGTCGCGCGGGTCGGGGCAGCCGCAGATCGGCCTGCTCAGCCGGATCGCCGTCGCGGCGGGCTGGGACGACCCGCCGAACTGGATGCTCTCGCAGCCGCTGAACACCTTTTTGTTGATGGCGGTGATGGTCTGGGTGCAGACCGGCTTCGCGATGGTGGTGCTGTCGGCGGCGATCAAGGCGATCCCGGCCGAGGTGGTGGAGGCGGCCCGGCTGGACGGCGCGAGCGGGCTGCGACTGTTCTGGTACGTCACCGTGCCGATGATCCGCACCACGGTGATGGTGGTGCTGACCACCGTCATGATCATCACGCTGAAGGCCTTCGACATCGTCCGCACCATGACCGGCGGCAACTTCGGCACCCAGGTGCTCGCCAACGAGATGTACTCGCAGTCCTTCGTGCAGTTCAACGCCGGGCGGGGCAGCGCCCTCGCGGTGATCCTCTTCCTCGCGGTGCTGCCGCTGGTGGCCTACAACATCGTCCAGCTGCGGAAGGAGCGTGAGGTGCGGTGAAGCCGCTGCGGAAGACCTCCGTCCCGAAGACCTCCGTCCCGAAGGCCGCTGCCGCGGAGGCTGCTGCGGCGGAGCCGTCCGTCCCGGGGCCGTCGCCGCGGAAGACCTCCGTGCCGGGGTCCGCGGTCCGGAAGCCGGTCCTCGCGGGGTCGGCCCCTCGGGTGGCCGGGGGCCTCGGCAATCCGGTCCGCAAGGCCTTCGGCAGCCCGCTGGCCTCGGTGTTCGTGATCGCGATGACGGTGCTCTGGACGATCCCGACGCTGGGCCTGTTGGTGACCTCGCTGCGTCCCAAGCAGGACGTGACCTCCAGCGGCTGGTGGAGCGCTCTGATCCACCCGGACTTCGGCTTCGACAACTACCACTCGGTGCTGTTCGAGGGCGGCTCCGGCGCCTCGACCGGCCTGGTGCCGTTCCTGGTGAACTCGCTGGCGATCAGCGTCCCGGCGACCGTCTTCCCGCTGGTGCTCGCGGCGATGGCGGCGTACGCGCTGGCCTGGGTGCGGTTCCGGGGGAGCGACGCGGTGTTCTTCACCGTGTTCGCGCTGCAGGTGGTACCGCTGCAGATGGCGCTGATCCCGCTGCTGCGGCTGTTCTCCAGCGGCGCGCACCTGGGCTCGCTGACGCTGATCCCGGCGGTGGACCTGAAGGGCAGCTACGCGCCGGTCTGGCTGGCGCACACCATGTTCGCGATGCCGCTCGCGGTGTTCCTGCTGCACAACTTCATCGCCCAGCTGCCGCGCGACCTGATGGAGGCGGCGGTGGTGGACGGCGCCTCGCACTTCAAGATCTTCCGTTCGATCGTGCTGCCGCTGAGCGCTCCGGCGCTGGCCTCGTTCGCGATCTTCCAGTTCCTCTGGGTCTGGAACGACCTGCTGGTCGCGCTCACCTTCGCGGGCGGAACGCCGGAGGTCGCGCCGATGACGGTGCGGCTGGCGCAGTTGTCCGGTTCCCTCGGCGGGCGCTGGGAGCTGCTGACGGCCGGGGCGTTCCTGTCGATCATCGTGCCGCTGATCGTCTTCTTCAGTTTGCAGCGGTACTTCGTCCGGGGGCTGCTCGCCGGGTCGGTGAAGGGGTAGGCGGAGGGGTGGGCGCCGGGACGGGCGATCTGAACGCGTTCAGAAGCAATTTTTGAACCTGTTCAGAATGGTCTACAGTCGGCAGCGACGGCGGCGCTGAGCGCGCCCGCCGGCGGACTGCCCCGAGGGCGGCTTCCGCATGCCCGTTGACCACTCAGGGGGACCCGATGTCCGGTCTGTCCAACGCGCCCGCCTCGGCCGATCCGTCACCCGTCCCGGGGGCGCAGGACCCGGCCGACCCGCAGGGCCCACCCGGCCCGGGCGGTGCGCCGGTTGCGGACGGTTTGCCGGTTACGGATGGTTCGTCGACCTCGGACCATGCGCCGGTGCCGGACGACGGGCTGGTTCCGGACGGTGCGCCAGTGCCGGACGGTGTGCAGGGGCCCGTCGGGCCGTACGCCTCGTGGGACCCGTACCGGCCGGCTGCATCGCACGGCCCGGAAGCCCCGTACGGTCCGAGGGGCCCGTACGGCCCGGGGGTTCCCCACGGCCCGGGGGTTCCCCACGGCGCGGCCGGTCCGTACGGCGCCGCCGGGCCCCGCCGGGCACCCGGCGCGCCCGCCGCGCCGACCGCGAGCTGGCTGCGCCACAGCGACCCCGAGCGCCGGGCCGGGGCCACCCCCGGGGTCGTTCTGGCCGCCCTGCTCACCGGTCTGCTCACGGCCTGGCTGCTGTACGACGGCCTGGGCGTCAACCTGCTGATCTGCGGGGCCGCCACCGCGGTCGGGGCCGGCTTCGCTGCCCGGGTGGCGGGCCGCCGGATCCGGCCCTGGACGGCCGCGTGGAGCCTGCTCTCGCTTGCCCTGCTCGCCGTCCCGGCCTGGTGGGACGCCGGCTGGCCCGCGCTGCTGGCCGGCGCGGGCGCGCTCGGCCTGGCCTCGCTGGCCCTGCACGGCGGCCGCCGCTGGCCGGGCGTCCTGCTCGCCCTGCCCGGCCTCCTCTGGCAGCTCGTGCCGGCCGTCGGGTGGGCCTGGATCAGCATGGAGGGTCGCCCGCTGCCCGGCCGCGGCCGGGTCGTCCCGGTCCTCAAGGCGCTCGCGGTCGCCGCCGTCCTGCTGACCGTTTTCGGCCTGCTCTTCGCCAGCGCCGACGCCGCCATGGCGGACCTGCTGGGCAACCTCAGCCCGGACCTCGACCTCGGCCAACTCCCGGCGCGCGGGCTGCTGTTCCTGCTCGGGACGCTCACCGTGCTCGGCTTCGCCCGGATCGCGGCCGGCCCGCGCCGCTGGGACCGCACGGTGATCCGGCCGGGCCGTGAGCGGCGGCGGCTGGAGTGGGCGCTGCCGCTGGTCGCGCTCGACCTGATGTTCGGCGTCTTCGCGGTCATCCAGGCCGTGGTGGTGCTCGGCGGTGCGGACGCGGTGCTCGGCAAAACGGGGATGAGCCGCTCCGAGTACGCCCGGCAGGGGTTCTGGCAGCTGAGCGTGATCACCGTGCTGACGCTGGCCGTGGTGGCGGTCGCCAAGCGCTGGGCGCCGCGCAGCACCGACGCCGACCGCCGGTTGGCGCGGATCCTGCTCGGACTGCTCTGCGTGCTCGCGCTGGCCGTGGTCGCCTCGGCGCTCGGCCGGATGTGGTTCTACGTGGACGCCTCCGGGCTGACCCGGCTGCGGCTCTGGGTGCTCGTGGTCGAAGTCTGGCTGGGCGTCGTCTTCCTGCTGCTGATCACCGCCGGGCTGACCCGCGGCACCGGCTGGCTGCCGCGCGTCGTCGTTCTCAGCGGGATGCTCACCGTCGCGGTGTACGGCCTGATGGGGCCGGACGCGATCGTCGCCGACCAGAACGTCAGCCGGTACGAGCAGGCCCTGCGGACCGACCCGCGCACCGCCACGATCGACCTGCGCAACGTCCGCCTGCTCTCGGCGGACGCGGTGCCCGCCCTGGACCGGCTCCCCGAACCGAAGCGGAGCTGTGCGCTGCAGCTGATCGGGCAGGACCTGGACCGGGAGTCGAAGCCCTGGTACGCGACCAACCTCGCGGCCGCCCGGGCCCGGCAGATCCTGGCGGACCGGCCGCTGCGGGACTCGGCGTCGATCGGCCGCCGGGCCTGCGACCGGGCGGGGCCGGCGGACGGGGCCCGGTAGTCCGACGCGGCAGGGACCGCCGCGGTGCCCGGCAGCGGCCAGACGGCGGCCCGGCGGCGGCCCGGCGGCGGCCTCATGCGGGCCTTGGGGCGGGCTTGCTGCGGCCCTCGGAACATGCCTCGGTGCGGGCCGCGGTACGAACTCTGGTGCGGGGCCGGTGAGGTCGGCGGAGCTGCGGAAACGGCAGGGCCGGCCGGGAGCGTGGTGCTCCCGGCCGGCCCTGCCGTCGTCACTGCGCCGTGCCGGTGCGGTGTCGGCGCGCTGCCGAGCCGTGGTGGTGGTGCGCCGTGCGGATGGTGCGCCGTGGCCTCAGTGCATGGCCACGGCGGACGAATCACCGCTCGGCAGGTCGCTCGCCTTGGCCTTGATCACGAAGACCGATACCACCAGGGCGACCGCCGCGAGCGCGGCGCCCACCACGAAGCCGTGCGAAATGCCCTGGGTGAGCACGGTGTTGGCGGCGTCCGTGCCCGCCGGGAACTCGTGGTGCTGCTGCAGGTAGGCCAGCTGGTCCGGAGTCGCGCTCTGCATGAACTTCGGCAGCTGCGTGGCGGCCTCGGCCGTGGCGTAGTGCGCGAAGACCGTGGTCAGGATCGACAGGCCGAGCGAACCGCCGATCTGCTGCATCGAGTTGAGCAGGCCGGAGGCGGCGCCGGTCTCCTCGCCCGGGACGCCCGCGACGGCGAGCAGCATCACCGGAACGAAGATCAGGCCCATGCCGAAGCCGAACACCACCGTGGGGCCGAGCACGCCGTCCACGTAGCCGCTGTCCTTGCCCATCTGGGTCAGCCAGCTGAGGCCGATGGTGACGAGCAGGGCGCCGCCCGCCATGAACGGCTTCGGACCGTACTTGGCCTGCAGGTTGGACGCGAGCTGCGCGGCGATGATGATCGAGACGCTGATCGGCAGGAAGGACACACCGGCCATCAGCGGGCTGTAGCCGAGCGGGCCCTGCACGAACAGCACCACGTAGAAGAAGATGCCGAACATGGCCGCGGCCAGGCAGAGCATCATCACCAGGCCACCGGTCCGGTTGCGGTCGGCGAACAGGTGCATCGGGGTGATCGGCTGGTCGGTGCGGTTCTCGACCACGAGGAAGGCCGCCAGCAGGATCGCGCCGGCCGCGAAGGAGCCGAGGGTCAGGCCGTCCGACCAGCCGTCCGAGGCGGCCCGGATGAACCCATAGACCAGGCCGACCAGGCCCAGCGTCGAGGTCAGCGCACCGGGCAGGTCGAAGCGGCCGGGGTGGCGCTCCGACTCGGCGATGTGGCGCGGCGCGGCGATCGCGATCAGGATCGCGATCGGGACGTTGACGAAGAACACCCAGCGCCAGTTCAGGTACTCGGTGAGCAGGCCGCCGGCCAGCAGGCCGATCGCGGCGCCCGAACCCGCCACCGCCGAGAACACCCCGAACGCCTTGTTGCGTTCCGGCCCCTCCTCGAAGTTGGTGGCGATCAGCGCGAAGGCCGTCGGTGAACAGATCGCGCCACCGATGCCCTGGAGCGCGCGGGCGGCCAGCAACAGGCCGCTGTCCTGCGCGAAACCGCCGAGCAGCGAGGCCAGGCCGAACAGCAGGGTGCCGAAGATGAACACCCGACGGCGGCCGAGGATGTCACCCGCGCGACCGCCGAGCAGCAGCAGCCCGCCGAAGGTCAGCGTGTAGGCGTTGATGACCCACGACAGGTCGGTGGTCGAGAAGTTCAGGGCGTCCTTGATGTGCGGCAGCGCGATGTTCACGATGGTCGCGTCGAGCACCACCATGAGCTGGGTGGCCGCGATGACGGTCAGGGTGATCCCCTTGCCCCGCCCCTTCGTGGCCTGTGGTGGTGAGTTCTTGTCGAGCGTGTCGGAGATAGCCACGAATGTGCCCCCTGCTGGCCATGTGCCTCGGTGCCGTGGATCCGGCGGACCGCCGGTTTCCGGGTGTGGCGCTGCGCCCTTGCGCAGACCGAGAAGGAACGGGATCGTTCACTAATCCGGACGATATCCTGGCCGTGATTGTGAACGCAAGCGTTCCTTAAGGGTGGTGGCGATGGAGCGGTTGGTACGACGCCTGGTGGCGGACCGGTCCGGTCGGTCCTCGGGGTGGCCGACCGGCAGGTCAGCGGGCAGGTCAGCGGGCGGGTCGGCCCCTGTGGCGGGGCCGGCGGGAGCCTCGGCGGTCCCGGACGTTCCGGATGTACCTGGTGTGCCTGGTGCGTCTGATGTGCCCGGACCGGAGCGGGGTGCGGGGTCGGCCCACTGCCCGGTGCGGACCGCGCGTCAGGCCCTGACGCGGCCCGGGAGGCGCCGGGGAAAGGAGTTGGAGAACGCGATCTTCGAGGCCGCGCTCGACCAGCTCACCTCCGGCGGATACGCGCGACTGACCATGGAAGGGGTCGCCGGCGCGGCGCGGACCGGGAAGGCCGCGCTCTACCGGCGCTGGGCGTCCAAGGACGAACTCGTCATCGACGCCCTGGACGCCACTCTTCCACGCCCTTACGACACCCCCGACCTCGGGTCCGCCCGGGACGAACTCCTGCAGCTCATCGAGGCGTTCACCGCCGCGGTGGCCTCCCGGGTGGGCGCGGCCCTCCACGCGCTGATGGCCGAGATAGACCAGGAGCAGGCCGAGGTCTTCAAGGGCTTCATCGAGGACCGGGTCATCGGGCCGATCACGGCGACCATCCTGGAGATCCTCCGCCGCGGCGCCGCGCGCGGGGACGTGCGGCCCGGCGCGGCCACCCCGTTGGTGGCCGACGTGATCCCGGCGATGCTGCTTTACCAGGCCAAGATCCGTGGATTCCAGGACGTGGGGCCGGACTTCGCCACCAGGCTGGTGGACGATGTGCTGCATCCGATGATCCGCGCCTGAGGGTCGGTCCGGGTCAGGGCGTGGCCCGGGGCCGGGGACCCAGGCCGGGGGGCGCGTCCGGGCTGGGGTGGGCTCGGGCCGGGAGCGACCTCGGCCCCGGGGTGCGCTCCCGGCCCGGGGTGGCGTCGGGCCGGCGGACGGCTCGGGTGCGGGCTCGGGAGCGGGCTCGGGCGGCGGATCCGGTGGGCGCGGGGCGGGCTTAGGCTGGAGGCTGCCCAGCTGAACGGAAATCGCCATGCCCATCGTCCCGCCGACGCACTCCGTCGAACGCTCGCTCCGCCGGGCCGGCGCCAGGATCGTCGTTGGCCTGGACGAGGTCGGGCGCGGCGCCTGGGCCGGACCGGTCACCGTGGGCGCGGCCGTCACCGGCCTGCGCAAGGCGCCCGAGGGGCTGACCGACTCCAAGCTGCTCACCGAGCTGCGCCGCCGCGCGCTCGCCCCCGTCCTCGCCGACTGGGTCACCGCGTACGCCCTCGGGCAGGCCTCGGCTCAGGAGTGCGACGAACTCGGCATGACGGCGGCGCTGCGATTGGCCGCCGTACGCGCGCTGGAGGCGCTGCCGGTCGAGCCCGACGCGGTGATCCTGGACGGCAAGCACGACTATCTCGGTGGCCCCTGGCGGGTGCGCACGGTGATCAAAGGCGACCAGTCCTGTGTCTGCGTCGCCGCCGCCTCGGTGCTCGCCAAAGTCCACCGTGACGGCCTGATGGCCGAACTGGGCGACGGGTGCCCGGAGTACGGCTTCGCGGACAACGCCGGCTACCCGTCCCCGGTGCACCGCGCCGCGCTGGAGGAGTTCGGCCCCACCGAGCACCACCGGGTCTCCTGGGCATACATGGACGGACTGACGAAGTGGCGTCACCTGAAGCGCGTTCGGGAGGGCGCGGGCGAAGCCTCGGGATCCGCGGACGAACAGTTGACGCTCGGTTTCTGATGGTCCGTCTGGGATTGCCCCGGGTGGGGGCAGTGGGCGTCCGGTGCCCAAGGGGTGGGGTGCCCGTGCGCGTTCGACCGGCATTTGATAGATATCCGGGTATGCCTGTCTTCCCCGAGGAGCCGGAGATTCACGAGAGCCTCCCGGGCCCCGGCGTTCCCTTCCCCCGCGAGTCGGACGCACAAGCCCTCCGCGCGCCTGCCACCGGCGGCGCGCCCACCATCACACCCACCACCGTCGCGGCCCCGGTCACGGTGCCCGGCCCCCGCCCGGCGCCCCCGCGCCCGGCCGCGCCGCGCGCCGCCCGGCCCGGTCCGCCGCGGTCCGTTCCCAAGCCCGGTCCGGCGCCGCGCCGCCAGGCCGCGCCGCAGGTCGAGGTCCAGTGGATCGCCGCCACCCCGGATCTGGCCGTGGAACGCGCCGACGAGGCGGTCGACCGGCTCCTGGACTCCGGTCGCGACCCGGCCCAGATCCTGGTGCTGACGGTCGGCGAGGCGCACCCGTGGCAGCAGCACGAACTGTCCTTCGGCGAGGAGCGCTACTGGGCGCAGCTCGCCGAGGGCGGGGACGTGTTCTACGCGGACGCCGCGCTGACCCGTCCGGTCCGCCGCGAGGCGGTCGTCCTGGTGGTCAACGGTGGCACGCCCGCCGGGACCGCCGAGGCGTACGCCGAGGCGCTCGGCCGTGCGACCGCCCTGCTGGTGGTCTGCGGCGACGCCGGCCCGGCGACCACGGAGGCGGCCGCGCCCGGCCGCCCGGTCAAGGCCTGACCCCAGCCCATCCGTTCCGGGCCCGGTGCCGTACGACGGTGCCGGGCCCTGAGACCTTCCCGCGACGGGCCGTACCCGGACCGGATCCGGGTCCGTACCGCGGTGGGTGGACCCGGGTGCGTCGACCCGGGTGCGTCGAGTCGTCGGCCCCTGCGCACGGTGCCCGTGCCCGTGCCCGAAGGGCCCGGGGGCTGTGTGTCCTCCGGGAGTCGGGCCTTCCTGCCCTCGTCCCGTCCGTCCGGTCCTGTCCGTCCTCGTCCCGTCCGTCCGGCGGGGTCGGCGGGGTCAGCGGGTGCCGGTGCGGCGCGTCGGCTCGGCCGCCGCGACCCACGGGGGCCCGGACTTCGACGGGCGCTGTGCGTCGGCGCCGGGTTCGACCGCCTCCGCCGCCGGGAGGCGGGTGCGTTGCCCGCGCGGGGTGTCGAGCACCGAGCGCGGTGGCAGCTCCGTCACGGTGTGCACCGGGCCGTCCGCCCACGAGCCCGCGTGCGGGTTGCGCCCGCCCCGCCCGTCCCCGAGGACCTGCCAGCCCGCCGGGGTGAGCCCGATGTACGAGCCGCAGCGCAGCCCGTGCAGCGCGGCCGCGTCCCGCAGCGCCCACATCCAGGCGCCGTCCTGTTCCGTCCAGCCGGGCGCGCCGTCGCGGCAGCGCAACAGTATGGCCGTGCGGCTCGGCTCGGACAGCCGCAGGTCGTGCGGAACGATCCGCCGGACGTGCGCCAGCAGGGCGTTCCGGTGCTGCCAGCCGTCGGTGTCGTGCGGCCAAGGGGTGAAGGAGGCCGAGGCGACGAGGTGGTGGAGGGCGTCCAGGACGGCGACCACGACCGTGCCCGGCTGGGGCAGGTGGCGTTGGTGCAGCTCCAGGACGAACTCGCGCGGGTCGCGCAGCAACGGGATCCCCGAGGCGGCCCAGGTCTCCAGGTCCAGCACCCGTCTTGGCGCCGAACTCCCGGAGAGGGGATTCTGACCTCGGTCGATACCGTTGATCACGATCCTCCTTCCTGACCCGTGGGTAGGCGGGGTGCCTGGGTACGCCGAAGGGCGAGTCCGGCGGACCGAGTTTCGGGTACCTCCCAATTCTCGGGGCATGAGGGGCAGAGCGGCAACGATGAAATGACGAACGCCATCCGATAGCCCATGGTCTGCCGGATATGTTCCACTGTCGCTCATGCGTCGCCGAGGTGTCACCGAGCCTTGATCCACAACGCTCGAAGCGCGACGTGAACCGTCGGCGGCACGGTGACCACCCCCTTTTCGCTCCGGCCGGCGGGTGTGATCGAAATCGCTTGGCTTGATCCTTTCTGTTAGGCCATTCGAGTGATGACCGTCGTTCTCTCGACGGTCTGCGACCCTCCCGTCACCCCTGAACGGCCAGCACCAGCGGCAGCACCGCACTCGCCCCGGCCCTGCGCAGCAGCCGGGCACCCACAGTGACCGTCCAGCCCGAGTCGACGAGGTCGTCCACCAGCAGCACCGGCCCGCCGGCGGCCGCCACCGCCTGTTCCACCTCCGGCGACAGGACGAGCGCCCCAGCCAGCGAGTGCAGCCGTTGGGCGCTGTTGCTGCGGGCCCCGTGCGGCGGCAGCCCGCCGACGTACTCGATCCGGCCGAGCAGCGGCAGCCGCCCGATCTCGGCGATCCGCGCGCCGAGGCTGCCGACCAGCTGGGGGCGGTTCGAGGAGGCCATGATCACCACGCCGACCGGCCGCTCCAGCCGGGATCCCTCCGCCGTCGCGGGCCCGGCCCAACCGCCTGGCCCGCGGGCCCAGTCGGCCAGCACCGCCACCAGCGCGTCCACCGCCTCGCCGGGTACCGGCACGTCCGGCGCCTGCTCGGCGAGCAGGGTGCGCAGCCGAGTGCCCCAGCCGATGTCGGACAGCCGGCCGAGCGCCCGGCCGGTCTCGGCCTGCTCGCTCGCTGGGATCCGGCCCTTGAGCGGCACCCCGAGCGCGTCCATCCCGGTCGGCCAGAGTCGGCGCGGCTCGAAGCTGACGCCCGGGCGGCCGAGCGCGGCCCGGGCGGCGGCCAGCGCCTCGGCGGAGACGTCCGGGGTGTGCAGCGGCCCCGCGCAGTTGTCGCACCGGCCGCACGGCACGGCCTGCTCGTCGTCCAGCTGGCGGCGCAGGAACTCCATCCGGCAGCCGGTGCCCGCCGCATAGTCGCGCATCGCCCGCTGTTCCGCCTCCCGGGAGGCCGCGACCTTGGCGTACCGGGCGGTGTCGTACGCCCAGCTCTGCCCGGTGGCCGTCCAGCCGCCCTTGACCCGGCGGACGGCGCCGTCCACGTCGAGCACCTTGAGCATGGTCTCCAGCCGGGCCCGGCGCAGGTCCACCCGGGGCTCCAGGGCGGCGGTGGAGAGCGGGCGGCCGGCCTCGGCCAGCGCGTCGATGGTGCGCCGCACCTGCTCCTCCGGGGGGAAGGCCAGCGAGGCGAAGTAGCGCCAGATCGCCTCGTCCTCGCGCCCGGGCAGCAGCAGCACCTCGGCCCGGTCCACGCCGCGCCCGGCCCGGCCGACCTGCTGGTAGTAGGCGATCGGCGAACTGGGCGAGCCGAGGTGCACGACGAACCCGAGGTCGGGCTTGTCGAACCCCATGCCGAGCGCGGACGTGGCGACCAGGGCCTTGACCCGGTTGGCCAGCAGGTCGGCCTCGGCGGTGCGGCGCTCGGCGTCCTCGGTGCGGCCGGAGTAGGAGGCCACCGGGAAGCCGCGTTCGCGCAGGAAGGCCGTCACCTCCTCGGCCGCGGCCACCGTCAGGGTGTAGACGATGCCCGATCCGGGGAGCCGGTCGAGGTGGTCGGCCAGCCAGGCGAGCCGGTGCGCCGGGTCGGGCAGGGTCAGCACGCCCAGGGTGAGGCTCTCCCGGTCGAGCGGTCCGCGCAGCACCAGGGCGTGCTCGTGGGCGGTGCCGGTGCCGAGCTGCTCGGCGACGTCCGCGGTGACCCGGGCGTTGGCCGTGGCGGTGGTGGCCAGCACCGGGACGCCGGGCGACAGCTCCGCGAGCATGGTGCGCAGCCGGCGGTAGTCGGGCCGGAAGTCGTGCCCCCAGTCCGAGATGCAGTGCGCCTCGTCGACCACCAGCAGGCCGGTGGAGGCGGCGAGCTTGGGCAGCACCTGGTCGCGGAAGTCCGGGTTGTTCAGCCGCTCGGGGCTGACCAGCAGGATGTCCACCTTCCCGGCGGCGACCTCGGCCTGGACCTCGTCCCACTCGTCGGTGTTGGCCGAGTTGATGGTGCGGGCGTGGATGCCCGCCCGGGCCGCCGACTCGACCTGGTTGCGCATCAGGGCGAGCAGCGGCGAGACGATCACCGTCGGCCCGGCGCCGCGGGCCCGGAGCAGGGCGGTGGCGATGAAGTAGACCGCGGACTTCCCCCAGCCGGTGCGCTGGACGACCAGGGCGCGGCGGTGGTCGACCACGAGGGCCTCGATGGCCGTCCACTGGTCCTCGCGCAGGGTGGCGGCGGCGCCGGCGAGCTCGCGCAGGACGGCTTCGGCCCGCGCCCGGACCTCGGCGCGGTCGGCGGTGGCGGTGGTGTGGGTGTCGGGCTGCTGCATGGCGTCCATGTAACCCCGTACCGCCGACAAGGGGCGAATGCCGGGGTGGGGAGCGAGGCGAAGGCGGGGTGCATTTCATCCGCTGGTCCGCTGAACGGCAGTCAAAATCCACTCTTCGGAGGGAGTGTCGCTTGCTCCGAATGAGCGAAGGGAAATTCGGAGGCGGAGTTATCCACAGAAAAAAGTCGGGTCCGGTGCCGTTCGCGGATCGCGTTCACTCTTGCGGTCATGAACGCGATGAACAACGAAAACGTCATTCTGTCCCTCGGCCCGGCCTCCGAGCACCGGCCGGTCGTCATGCGGGGCCCGGCCGACATGGCCGAGCTGCTGCCCTATTTCCTGGGGTTCCACCCCGACGACAGCATCGTCGCGGTCGGTCTCCAGGGCCCCGACCTGCACCAGGGCGGGGTGGTCCGGGCCGACCTGCCGGAATCGCCCGCGCAGTGGCCGGCCGCCGCGGAGGAGACGGCCGCCCTGTTGGTCGCCCTCTCGGAGCGGAACGGCGCCCGGCCGCTTCAGGTGCTCCTCTACCTCTGCCAGGATCCCGGCGCCCCGCACGCCCCGCCGGTCGTGGACGGCCTGCAGCCGCTGGCGGACGACCTCCGGGCGGCCTTCGGGCGGCGGGGCGTCGCGGTGAAGGAGTCGCTGTGCGTCTCGGACGGCCGCTGGTGGTCCTTCCTCTGCCGGGGCACCGGGTGCTGTGACCCGGCGGGCAACCCGGTGCGGCGCGGCCCGGGCCCGGCGGCCGCCGCCGCGACGGTCGCCGGACTGGTGCCGCGCGGTAGCCGGAAGGCGATCCTCGGCGGGCTGGCCCCGGTCGGCCCGCCCGGGGACGCGGCCCAACGCGAGGCGCTCGTCCGGGCCGGGGAGAGCGCGGGTTCCCGGGAGCAGGGCATCGCCCTGCTCGACCAGGCCGTCGCCGAGTTCGGGGCCGGCGCCCGGGAGCTCGACCCGGAGCGGACGGCCCGGCTGCTGTTCGCCCTACGGGACCGGACCGTCCGGGACCGCGGCGTCGAGTACGCCCGGCCCGACGAGCTGGCTCCCGCCGAACGGCTCTGGCGCTTCCTCGCCCGGCGGGCCGTGCCGCCGTACGAGGGCTGCGCGGTGGCCCCGCTCACCCTGCTGGCCTGGGCGTCCTGGGTCGCCGGTGACACGGCGACGACGCGGGTCGTGCTCGGCCACGTCCTGCGGCTCGCCCCGGACTACCTGCTGGCCGAGTTGCTCCACGAGTCGGTCAACGACGGCATGACGCCCGGGGCGCTGCTGGCTGCCGTCGAGGCCCAGCGACGGCGGCGCGAGGGGCAGGCGCCCGCGTCGGCCCAGACCGGCGACCCGTCGCCGCCTGCCGACGGGCCGGGCCCGGTGCCCGGGGCTCCGGCGGACAGCCTCCCCTCGGAGGGGCCCGGTCGGGCCTCCGGCGGCCGCCGACGTCGCCGGGGAGCCCGTCGGAAGGGTTCGTCCACGGCATCGGGTCCGGCCGCGGCCGACCACGGCCCGGGCGGCCCCGCCGGTCAGGCCGGCGCCAGCGGCCCGGCCCCGGGCGGGAGCGCCGCCGGCTCGCTTGCCCTGCTGCCCACGCCGGGCCGGGCCTCGGCGCCCGGGCGTGTCCGGTCGGCCGGGGAACGGACCGCCCGGGGTCTGAGGCTCGGCCGCGCGGCGGTGTGCGCGCCCGCCGCCGCCCGCTCCGGGAGCGGACGGCACCGGTGCCCCGGGGTCCGGCGGGCGGCCAGGGGGAGCCGCCGTGCCCACTGACCAGTTCGCCGCCGCACCGGCCTCTCGGCGGCTACGCCTCGCCGCGCGCCATCGCGATCAGGCGGTCCAGCACCGTGCCGCCGCTGACCCGCAGGCCGTCGTGCTCCCACTCGTTGGTGATCCAGGTCCGCAGGCCGCGCACCGCGCGGGCGGTCTCCAGCGAGGCGGCGGTGTCCACGTACATGTCGTCGTGGTACACCGCCGCCACGACCGGTACGCGGTTGGCGGCCAGGCGCTCCCGGTCGTACAGGTCGGGCCAGTCGGTGCGGGCGGCGAGCAGCTCCGCGGTCTCCTTCAGCGGGCGCAGTGCCGGGTCGGAGTCGAACATCCAGGGGTAGATCATCTCCCCGGTGAACAGCACGGGTGCGCCGGACTCCAGCGCGGCCCGGGCGTCGAACTGCGGGAACTCCTTGCGGAGCCGCCCGGCCGACCAGCCGGTGCCGCCCTGGTCCACCGACCGCTGGCCGTAGATCGACTCGTGCAGCACCGCGTACAGCGGGCCGCCGGCGAAGGAGAGCTGGGCCTGGGCGGAGGCCAGGAAGGTGTCCGAGAGCTCGGGTCCGGCCGCGCCTTCCACCCAGGCCTCCTCCAGCAGGTAGTGCAGGGCGCCGGAGCCGTTGCCGCCGCCGAGCAGCATCCCGAGGGCCTGGAAGGCCTCGACGGTGAGCACTCCGCCATCCGGCAGGGTCGCGGGGGAGTCCGCGAGGTGGGCGGCGATCCGCCGCGCCGCTTCGACGTCCTGCGGGAACCGGGCGTAGTGGTCTTCGTTCTTGCGGACCACGCGCGGGTAGGCGGCGCGGTAGACGTCGTCGGCCGAGTCGGCGAGCCCGGCCAGACCGCCGGTGATGAAGGCCTCGGTCAGGCCTTCGGGTGCGACGGAGAGGTAGGTGAGGGTGCAGAAGCCGCCGAAGCTCTGGCCGAGCACGCTCCAGGGCCGGTCGGCGCCGAGCAGCCGGGTGCGGATCAGCTCGGAGTCCCGGACGATCGAGTCCGCCCGGAAGTGGGCGAGGTAGTCCGCCTGCTCGCGTGGGCCGCCGCGCCGGGCGAGGGTCTGCCGGGTCGCGGGCGTGGACCGCCCGGTGCCGCGCTGGTCGAGCAGGAGCACCCGGTAGTCGTCCAAGGCGCGCTTCAGCCAGGTGTCCCGGGTGAGCGGCCGGGCGGCCTTGCCACCGGGCCCACCCTGGAGGAAGAGCAGCCAGGGCAGGTCGTCCCGCTCACGGCCGGCGGCCACCACCTCGCGGGCGTACACCTCGATCTGCTCGCCCTGCGGGGCCGCGTGGTCGAGGGGGACCTGGAACACGCGGTCGGTCGTGACGATCCCGGGCAGCCGGCTGACGGTGGACATGGGACTCCTCGGTCTCTGCTGGTCACAGTGGTGGCGTCGCGGTTCACGGGGTCACCGGATGCGGGGCCGCGACCCCCGCACCGTATCCTGGCGGCGGTCGAGCGCCGGTTCGACCGTCCTTGTCCGTCCGATCGGGCGGCCGACCCCGGTCGACACCCGCTCCGAGCAGCGCCGACGGCAGCACGGGAAGCCCGGGACGAAGCCTCGGCCGCAGGCCACGACGGGCTCGTGGCGGGACCCGGCGCCGCTCCGACGGAAGCGGCACGACCGCCCGGTGGGGCGGGCGCCGACCGGTGCCGGTCGGGGTGGGGCGTGACCTGGCGGCGGTGCGCGGCGTTCACCCCGGGGGCCCTGTGTCCGAACGGAGACCGGCCGGGTGCATATCCGGCCGGGTCGTCCGCCCGGCGACGCGGGACCGGGGACCCCGGCCACCGGCGGCGGTCGGCGGCGCAAGTGCGGCAGCGGGGCCGGTCGCCGTGCGGGAACCGGCCGGCCCGGCGGGCGCGGGCCACGCGGCAGGTGGCCCCGGCGTGCCGGGGCGCCCGCCCCGAGGACGTGCTGGCGCGGTGGCGGGCCCATCGCGACGGCGCGGCGCGCCGGTACCGGCCCGGTACCGAGCACCGCTTGGCACGACCTGCCGCCGGGTACGGCCAGACACGGCACACCGCCGACGGGAAACCCCGTCGGCCCGGCACCATCAGCATGCGATCGAGCATGCTCGCGGCCCACCGGCCTGACCCGGCCACGGACCGCCGAGGGGAGGAGAGTCCGGTGACCGCCATGAGGCAGCCACAGGCCATGCCGGCCGAGAGCGTTGTCGGAGCGCCGAGACCGGTCGGGCGTCCCGACCTGGTCCCGCCGACCGGGCCAGGGGGAGCACCCGCCGGCCCGGGCCGCCCCGCCGCCCCGCCGCGCCCGCAGCCCCCCGCGGTCCACCACGCGGTGATCTGCGTCAACGCCCCGGCGATGGCCGCCTCCGGCCCCGACGGCCAGCTGCGAGGCCACGGCCTGCACGGCTTCTACCGCAACGGCGTCCGGGCACTCGCCCGGATGGAGGTACGGCTGGGCGGCATGGAGCCGCTGCCGCTCCAGGGCGCCCTGACCGGCACCGCCCAGGCCCGCTTCCTCGGCGCCGTCCGGGTCCCCGGCGACCTCGACCCGGACCCGGCGCTCACCGTCGAGCGGCTGCGCCACGCGGACGGCGTGGAGACCGTCGTCGTACGCAACACCGGCCCGCGGCCCGCCCGGCTGCCGCTGGAGATCGCCGTCGGCACGGACCTCGGCCCGGTCGCCGAGATCGCCGCCGGACACCGCCCGCCCGACCTGCCGGGCCAGGTGCAGTCCGCCGGGCTCCGCTGGACGGGCCCCGGACACAGTGCCGTGGTCAGTGCCAAGCCCTCGCCGCACGCCGTCCTGGCCGGCGCGGGGGTGCTCCGCTGGGACCTGGAGGTCCAGCCCGGCGCCCGCTGGTCGGTCGAGCTGCGCACCGAGCTGGAGAGCGCCGCCACCGGCCCGCGGCCGCCCGGTGGGCGTGGCACCGGTGTCCCACTGCCCTGGTCCGAGCCGGAGGTCCGCAGCGACGACTCTCGGGCCGCCCCGCTGGTCTCCCGCTCCCTGGACGCCCTCGGCGGGCTGCTGTTCGCCGATCCGGACCGCCCGACCGACCTCTACCCGGCCTCCGGCGCGCCCTGGCGCTTCGGCCTCGCCCCGGCCGACGCGCTCTGGGCCGCCCGGCTCACCCTGCCGCTCGGCACCCGGTTGGCCGTCGGCACCCTGCGGGCACTGGCCCGCCGTCAGCAGCCGGCCCCCGCCCCGGGCCGCACCGAGGGCCTGCTGCCCGGGAGCCTGCGGCACGGCGGCCCGGAGCTGCCGCCCACCTGCACCGCCACCGAGGCCACCCTGCTGTTCGTCACGGTGCTGGCCGAGGCCTGGCGCTGGGGCCTGCCCGGGTCGGAGGTCGCCGACCTGCTCCCGGCCGCGGAGCGGGCCCTGGCCGCGCTGCGCGACGGGCTGGTCGACGGCTTCGTCACCGATCTGAGCCGTCCTGCCGAGGAGCGCTCGGCCCACCCGGTCGCCGCCCGCGCCGAGGTCCAGGCGCAGGCCCACCGCGCCGCCCTGCACGGCGCCGAACTGCTGGAGGCCTTCGGTCGCCCGGGCGCCGGGGGCTGGCGGACCTGGGCCGCCGATCTGCGCGGGCGCTTCCGCGAGCGGTTCTGGGTCGACGACCTCTCGGGCGGCCGCCCCGCCGCCGGGCTGGCCCCGGGCGGTCAACCGCTGCCCGCCGTCGCCTCCTGCCTGGTGCACCTGCTGGACACCGGGCTCGCCGCCGACGGCGGCCGCCACGAGAGCCTGCTGGACCGCGAGCAGACCCGGCTGCTCGCCCAGCGCCTGGTCGCCCCGGAGCTGGACAGCGGCTGGGGCCTGCGCACGCTCAGCGCCAAGTCCCCCCGGTTCAACCCGCTGGGCCACCGCGGCGGCGCGGTACGGGTCCACGAAACCGCGCTGGCGATCGCCGGACTGGCCGAGGCCGGCCATGAGAACGAGGCCGGCACCCTGCTGGAGGGCCTGCTCGCCGCGGCCGCCCACTTCGAGGGGCGACTGCCGGAGATGTACGCGGGGGAGCAGCGCACCCCCGGCTGCCCGCCGGTGCCGCACCCGGCCGCCTGCCGTCCGGCGGCGGTGTCGGCGGCCGGTGCCGTGCACGCGGTGTTCGCCCTCGCCGGGGTGCGGCCCGACGTTCCGGGCGGCCGGGTCCTGATCCGCCCGGCCAGCACCGCGCCGCTCGGCGAGCTGGGGCTGACCGGGCTGCGGGTGGCGGGCGAACCGTTCTCGGTCCGGGTGAGCCGGATCGGCGTCGCGATGGTCGAGGAGGCTTCCGCGGACCTGCAGCTCGTCGCCCGCTGACCGCGCACCCCGGCCCGGCGCGGCCGCGCTCGGCCCGTGCCACCGCACCCGGTGCCGCGCAGCGCCGGTGCCGGACCCACCGACCGCCCATCGGCGCCTCCAGCCCGGGAGCCCCAGCCCGCCCGTGCGCGAACCGTTCCGGGCGGGTGGACGACCGGCCCCGAACGGGCCGTGCGCGGGCCGCGCGCAAGGCCTGTGCTTATCGTCAGAGAGACGACTATGATCGGCGCCATGTCGCGTTACGATCCGTCGGCCTTCCCCCCGTTCGCTGTCACGGTTGACCTGGTGGTGCTGACGGTGCGCGACCACGCGCTCTGCGCCCTGCTGGTCAGACGCGGCGAGCCGCCGTTCCAGGGGTACTGGGCGCTGCCCGGCGGCTTCGTCCGGCCGGATGAGGGCCTGGCCGAGGCCGCTTCCCGGGAACTGGCCGAAGAGACCGGCCTGCGCGCGCACTCGGCCCCGGGCCACGACGCGGCCGGCCCCGGTGCGGCCGGAGCCCACCTGGAGCAGCTCGCCACCTACGGCCACCCGCAGCGTGACCCCCGGATGCGCGTGGTCAGCGTGGCCTACCTGGTGCTCGCCCCCGACCTGCCGACGCCCCGGGCCGGCGGCGACGCCAGCAGCGCCCGGTGGGCCCCGGTGGCAGAACTCCTCGGAGGGAACCCGACCGACGGCGTCCCGCTCGCCTTCGACCACGGCCTGATTCTCGCCGACGGCGTGGAACGCGCCCGCTCCAAGATCGAGTACTCCTCGCTCGCAACCGCCTTCTGCCCGACCGAGTTCACCGTCGGCGAGCTGCGCCGGGTCTACGAGGCGGTCTGGGGCGTGGTGCTGGACCCGCGGAACTTCCACCGCAAGGTCACCGGCACCCCCGGCTTCCTGCTGCCCTCCGGCGGCACGACGACCCGTCAGGGCGGCCGCCCCGCCCAGCTGTTCACCGCCGGCGGCGCGACCGTCCTCAACCCGCCCATGCTCCGCCCGGAGTCCTGAGGCCACCTCGCGGGGCCGGGCCGCGCCCCACCCGGCGCGTCCGGGCCGCGCCCGGGGCCCGTCCCGCGCCCTGTCCCGGCGGCGCCCCCGACGGCACCCCCGGCCTCCTCCCCAGCGGCGTGTGCCGGGCAACCGAATGGCCCGGCCTGGCTGCGGCCGCGGGTGCACCGGCGCAGAGTGTCGGTGGACGCTCCGGCCGCCGGGCCGGAGGCCTTCTGGCACCCAGGAGCCCCGTCATGGCCCTCAAGGACTGCGCGCACCAGCGATTCCTCATCGAGGGGCTGGCGGCCGACTACAAGAGCCTCGACGCGACCACCACCGCCACGGAGAAGGAGCTGGCAGAGCTGGAGGCCGAGCGGGCCGCACCCGAGACGATCGCGGCCGTGCAGGAGCGGCTGGCCGCCGAGCGCGAGCAACTGGGCGAGACCACCGTCGAGGGCCAGGCCGCCGTCGACGAGTTCCGGGCGGTCTGCGGCGGCGAGCAGCTCCCGCCGCTGCCCTGGCCGTCCCGGTAGGACCGGCGACCGGGGGACGGCGCGGCTCCGGCCCGGGCCCCGCAGCGGGTGGTCCCGTGAATCGCAGGATCGGATTTTCCCCTGATCGGGTGAGGTGGGCAGTCGGCGGGCCCGTGCCGTTCCCGCAATGTCCGGAATAGCCGCCGTGGCCCCCTAATGTGCTGGCGCGGAGCCGTGCGGCGGGCGCAACGCCGGCCCATCAGGGGGTGCTCCGCGTCGAGCAGGTCGGCCGAGGGCACGGGAGCCAGCGATGATTCAGATCACCGGACTGACCAGGGTCTACCGCAAGGGTGCCCCGCCCGCCGTACTGGACCTGACCTTCGACGCCCGGCCCGGCGCCGTGACCGTGCTGCTCGGCGCCGAGGGTGCGGGCAAGTCCACCGCGCTGCGGCTGATGCTGGAACTCGAACGCGGCCAGGGCGTCACGCTCTTCGACGGGCGCCCCTACCGCCGGATCCGCCGCCCCGAGCGGGAGGTCGGCGTGCTGCTGGCCGGTCCGGGCGAGGGCGTGACCGCGGTGGCCGGGCACCCGGGCCGCAGGGCGCACGGCCACCTGCGGATGCTCGCGGCGGCCGTCGGCGCGCCGGCCCGGCGCGTTGACGAGCTGCTGGCGCAGACCCGGCTGGCCGCCGTCGCCGGGCAGCGGCTGCGCACCTTCTCGCCCGGCATGCACCGCCGGCTGGCCCTGGCCGCCGCCCTGCTGGGTGACCCCGGCACGCTGCTGCTGGACGCGCCAACCGAGGGCCTGTCGCCGCGCAACGTCGAGTGGTTCCACTCCTTCCTGCGCGCGTTCGGTGTCGCCGGCGGGACGGTCCTGGTGACCACCCGCACCCCGCAGGAGGCCGCGCAGCTCGCCGACCGGGTCGTCACCCTGGACCGCGGCCGACTGGTGGCCGACCAGCCGGTCGAGGAGTTCCGGCGGACCCGGCTCAGGCCCGAAGTGGCCGTCCGGGGGCCGCAGATGGCGCGACTGGCCGACCTGCTGGTCGAGCAGGGAGCCGAGGTCCGCCAGGACGGCAGCGTGGGCCTCGCGGTGGCCGGCGTCGACCGCACCGAGATCGGTGAACTCGCCTACCGGCACGGGATCCTGCTGCACGAGCTGGCCGACCGGGTGGTCGAGCAGCCCGTGCCCCGGGTCGTCCTGCCGGCCGCCTCGGGCCGCTCCGGTCACCTCCGCGTCCGGGCGGCCCAGGACGCCGCACCGAACTCCGGACCGAGCCCCGAGTCGAGCTCCGGAAACAACCCCGAACCGCGCACCGGACCGAACCCCGAGTCGCCCTCCGCGTCGGTCCGGCGGTTCGCGGCCGAAGCGGTCACCGAGGCCCCTGTCGAGGCAGCGGCGGCCGCGCCCGCCACCGCTGCCTTCGCGCCCGTCACCGGGCCGGCCGTCGATCCCGACTCCGAAGCCACCACCCCGCGGCGCCGGACGCCGCGCCCCCAGGACGACGCTTCGCTGCCCACCCGCGCCCTGCCCGTCGCCGTGGTCGCCGCCGCGCTCCCCGCCCTCGGTACACCCACCGCCGGTACGCCCGCCCCCCGGGCCGCGTCCGCCAACCCCAGCCGGTCCATCGAGTGCACCGGGGGCGACGAGCCGGTCCCGATCGTCGCCGTCGACCGGCTCTTCCGCGACGACCGGGCCCCGGCCGGGGAAGCCACCCGGGCCAAGCCCCCGGGCCGGCGCGAGAACGCCGACCTGCTCACCGACGACACCGTCCGGCTCCGCCGCCTCACCTCGGGCGCGACCGCCGCCTCGGCCCCCGCCACCACCGACGACCACCGGAGCGAGTGAACCGTGCGTGTCCTGGCCTACGAGCTGCGCCGTCTGCGCGGCCTGCGTTCCACCTGGCTGCTGCTCGCCGCCGTGCTGCTCGGCGACGCCGCGGTGGCCGCCGTCCTGGCGAGCCAGACTCCGGCCGGCCCGCTGGCCGCGCCCGCCGGGGTGCGCCTGCTGACCGCCACCGTCCCGCTCGTCCCGCTGCCGTTCGCGGCCCTCGCCGCCGGCGTGCTGGGCGCGCTCTCGTACGGGCACGAGGTGAACCACCCGGGGCTGCCCGCCTCGATGGTGTCGTACCCGCGCCGGGTGCGGCTGCTGCTGGCCAAGCTGCTGGTGGTCGGTCCGGTGGCGGCGCTGCTGGCGCTGGCCAGCCTGTTGCTCGACACGGTGGCCGTGCACCTCGCGCTGCCGGACGGGGTGACGGTGGAGGCCTGGGCGGAGCCCACCGCGTTGTCGGCGCGGGTGTCCGAGGCGGTGGGCGGTGCCGGACTGTCCGGGCTGTCCGGGCTGTCCGACCTGCCGGGTGCCTTCGCTCCGCTGGCGCTGGTGGTCGGCCACGGGGTGCCGGCGGCGCTGCTGGCGTTCGTCCTGGTGGCCGTCGTGGCCGCCTGGACCGGGGTGCTGACCGCGTCGCTGACCCGCAGTGCCGCCGCCGGGGTGCTGCTGCTGTGCGCGCTGCCGCCGCTGCTGGAGTCCGGTGTCGCCCTGCTGCTGCGCCGGACCGGCCGACCGTGGCCGGCGCGGGCGGCGGAACTGCTGCCCTTCCAGTCCGGCATCGAGTGGGCCTACGGCTGGGTGTACGGCGGCGCGCGCGGAGGGGCGGCCGGGAGCGCGGCGCTGACGGACCCGGCGCTGATCGTGGCGGTCGCGGCTCCCGGGGCGGTACTGCTGCTCGCGGCGCTGCTCGTCCAGGCGCGTCGGCGCGCGCTATAGGGCCCGCTGCGGCGAGCGCCGGGGGGTCGGCCGTCCCGAAGAACCAAGATCGACCAGCAGTGGCCGAAATGAGCGGTTCTTCCTGATAAGAAGTCAATTATCCAGTCACGGTCGATCACCCTTTCGTGTGCTTTTCACGAGAATTCTCAAGCCGCGCCTGCCGATCGCCGACAAAGGAGGCGTGAGTACCCTTGCGCACCCCACCATGACCCCCGCCCGTTCCGCCGACGGGCCGATCCACGGCTCCGGCGATCCGGACCGCTTCTCGTACGCCGACCGGCCGACCCCGCCGGCGCCCCGCTGGGAGGGCGCCGAGTCCGACATCGCCCGGGTCGGCCGCAAGACCACCAGCAGCCGCGGCCGCGGTCTGCACGGCCAGCTGGTCCAGCAGCTCGGCCAGATGATCGTCTCCGGCGACCTCGGCGCCGACCGCCCGCTGGTGCCGGAGGAGATCGGCCAGCGCTTCGAGGTCTCCCGGACCGTCGTCCGCGAGTCGCTGCGCGTGCTGGAGGCCAAGGGCCTGGTCAGCGCCCGGCCGAACGTCGGCACCCGGGTCCGCCCGGTCGGCGACTGGAACCTGCTGGACCCCGACATCATCGAGTGGCGGGCCTTCGGTCCGCAGCGGGACGAGCAGCGGCGCGAGCTGTTCGAGCTCCGCTGGGCGATCGATCCGCTGGCCGCCCGGCTGGCTGCCGGCCACGGCCGGGAGGACGTCCAGCAGCGGCTGGTCGAGCTGGTCGAGATCATGGGCCACGCCGCCTCCCAGGCCGACCTGTCCACCTACACCCGGGCCGACGCCGAGTTGCACGGCCTGGTCCTGCAGATGGCCGGCAATCGGATGCTGGAGCACCTGTCCGGGATCGTCGCCTGTGCGCTGCAGGTCTCGGGCGGCCCGGCGATCTCCTGCGAGCGGCCCTCCGAGTCCTCGGTCGGCCTGCACGCCCGGCTGGTGGACGCCCTGGGGGCCGGCGACGGCGCCGCGGCCGAGGTCGCGATGCGGGCGCTGCTCACCGTCCACCCCGAGATCGAGCCGTCCGTCCCCGCGCCCCGAGAGCACTGAGCGGGCTGTTCCGACGAGCGGAGGCGCCGGGTCCGGCGGTCCGCTCCGCCAGGGCCCTCCGGCCGCACCGCGCGGCGCAGCCGGAGGGCCTCCGCATGCGGACGGTCCTCCGGGGCCCGGGGCGGTCGGCCCCGACAGTCATCGCGGCCATGACAAAACACTTCGGCGAGTGTGCGCGATGATGGAACCCGGCCCGGTGGCCGCGGGCGCCGTGTGGTGTGACCCGCGACACGAAGGCCATGCGTAACACTTGACGAGTAGCAGCGATGTCTCCTGAGCGGGAGCAGCTGCGGAATACTCCAACATGTCAGAATGCTGTGTTGGTCCGCGGCGCTGCTGCCGTCCTGCAAACCCAGTCCTCAAGCCCGAGTCGGTCGGAATCGACACCGCGCGTCAGGCGCGCGATCTCCTTCCCCGCCCGCTCGGGCGGCCGGTACGGGTTCGAGTCCACTCATCGTCCGAGAGGTTGTTCGTGTCGGCCAGCACATCCCGTTCACTTCCCCCCGAGATCGCCGAGTCCGCGGCTCTGCTGGCGCTCATCGAGCGGGGCAAGGCCCAGGGGCAGATCGCCGGTGACGACGTGCGCCAGGCGTTCGAGGCGGACCAGATCCCGGTCACCAAGTGGAAGAACGTCATGCGCAGCCTCAACCAGGTGTTGATTGAGGAGGGGGTGGACCTCATGGTCAGCGCGGCCGAACCGGCCGGCGCCAAGCGCAAGAGCGTTGCTGCCAAGAGCCCCACCAAGCGCACCGCCACCAAGGCTGTCACCACCCGGACCCCGTCGGCCCCGACCAAGCCGCCCGTGCGGATCGCCCCCGGCGCTCCCGTCGCGGCTCCGGCCGTCGCCGCCGCCGCGGCCCCGGCCCCCACCGTCTCCGCCGACATCACCGCCGAGACGACCTCCGTCGTCACCGGGGTGAAGGCTGTCGCGGCGAAGAAGGCCGCCCCGGCGAAGAAGGCCGCGGCCAAGAAGGCCGCCGCGCCGGCCAAGAAGACCGCTGCCAAGAAGACCGCCGCCACGAAGTCCGGCAAGGGCGACGAGGAGCTGCTCGGCGAGGAGGAGATCCTCGAGGAGACCGCGCTGCCGGGCGACAAGGCCGAGGCCGAGGGCCCGGAGGAGGAGTCGGAGGGCTTCGTCCTCTCCGACGACGACGAGGACGACGCGCCGGCCCAGCAGGTCGCCGTCGCCGGTGCCACCGCCGACCCGGTCAAGGACTACCTGAAGCAGATCGGCAAGGTCCCGCTGCTCAACGCCGAGCAGGAGGTCGAGCTCGCCAAGCGCATCGAGGCCGGCCTGTTCGCGGAGGACAAGCTCTCGGCCGCCGACAAGCTGGCCCCGAAGCTCAAGCGCGAGCTGGAGATCATCGCCGAGGACGGCCGCCGGGCCAAGAACCACCTGCTGGAGGCCAACCTCCGCCTGGTGGTCTCGCTGGCCAAGCGCTACACCGGCCGCGGCATGCTCTTCCTGGACCTGATCCAGGAGGGCAACCTGGGTCTGATCCGTGCGGTCGAGAAGTTCGACTACACCAAGGGCTACAAGTTCTCGACCTACGCCACCTGGTGGATCCGTCAGGCGATCACCCGCGCCATGGCCGACCAGGCCCGCACCATCCGCATCCCGGTGCACATGGTCGAGGTCATCAACAAGCTGGCCCGCGTCCAGCGCCAGATGCTCCAGGACCTGGGCCGCGAGCCCACCCCGGAGGAGCTGGCCAAGGAACTCGACATGACCCCCGAGAAGGTCATCGAGGTCCAGAAGTACGGCCGTGAGCCGATCTCGCTGCACACCCCGCTGGGCGAGGACGGCGACAGCGAGTTCGGTGACCTGATCGAGGACTCCGAGGCGGTCGTCCCGGCCGACGCGGTCTCCTTCACCCTGCTCCAGGAGCAGCTGCACTCGGTGCTGGACACCCTCTCCGAGCGCGAGGCCGGCGTGGTCTCGATGCGCTTCGGCCTCACCGACGGCCAGCCGAAGACGCTCGACGAGATCGGCAAGGTGTACGGGGTCACCCGTGAGCGCATCCGCCAGATCGAGTCGAAGACCATGTCGAAGCTGCGCCACCCGTCGCGTTCCCAGGTGCTGCGCGACTACCTGGACTGATCGGCGGCGATCGTCGAAGCGAAGGCCCGGAGCCGTACGGCTCCGGGCCTTCGCGGCTGTCCGGGCCCGTGTGCGTCAGCGTCCGGGTGGTGGTTGTCGCTCGTCCGGGTGGCGGCACGACGGTTGCCGATCGCCCAACGTAGTCGATCACCTACGCTGTGCCGGTTGCCTGCTGCCGAGCCTTCTGGAGTCACGGTGCCGACCGAGCCGGACCGCACTGACCTGCCGACCCCCGTCCAGTCCGTGGTGGACCCGGCCGCCGCCCGGGTGGGCCGCCGTCGCCGGGTGGCCGCGCTGGCGCTGCTCGCCGCCGCGCCGGTCCCGCTGGTCTCCCTCGGATCGGCCGCGCCGGCCGAGGCGCAGCGCCGGGTGGTCGGCGGCAACGCCGCGAGCACCGCCGACCACCCGTGGATCGTGGCACTGGCCAGCCGCCAGCAGTTCGGCAGCGGGCGCTCGGGCCAGTTCTGCGGGGGTGCGCTGGTCAGCCCGACCAAGGTGGTCACGGCCGCGCACTGCTTCTTCGAAGAGGCCAAGGGTCGGGTGGACCGGCCGGGCCTCAAGGTGATCGTCGGCCGGGACGACATGCGCGGCACGTCCGGCCGGGAGGTGGCGGTGCGGTCGGTATGGATCCACCCCGACTACTCCTTCGCCGCCAACATGAACGACGTCGCGGTGCTCACCCTCGGCGAGTCCCAGGGTTCCCGGCCGGTGGTCGAGCTGGTCGGCCAGGGTGAGGCGGCGCCCTACGAGGCCGGGACCACGGCGCAGGTGTACGGCTGGGGCGACACCACCGGGCGGGGCGACTACTCGCCGGTGCTGCGCGGGGTGGACGTGGCGATGGTCCCGGACGAGACCTGTGCCCACGCCTACCCGGGCGGGCCGGATGGCAAGTTCGACGCCCGCGGCATGGTCTGCGCGGGCGAGGAGAAGGGTGGCAAGGACGCCTGTCAGGGCGACAGCGGTGGCCCGCTCGTCGTGGGCGGGCGGCTGGTGGGCCTGGTGTCCTGGGGGACGGGCTGTGCGGAGGCGGCCCACCCGGGGGTCTACACGCGGCTGTCCACGGTCGTGGACGCGGTGCACTCGGTGCTGTGAGCGGTCAGGAGCGGCCGGCAGTGGGCGCGTTCCTCGCGGTGAGTGATGTGGCGATCACGTTATGACGTCACGTCGGGTCGTCCGGGCCGGGGTGGGTGAACGAGGGGCAACCGTCCGGAGAACAGCCCGGAGGGCAGTCCGGAGGGCAGTTCCGAGAACGACCGGAGGACAGCCGGAGAACGGCAGAGCCGGGCGATCGACCCCTCGGGGTCGGTCGCCCGGCTCACCGGTCGCGCGCAGTGCGCGGCCGGACACAGCTCGACGTCGGCTGTCGGTGGCGCCAGGAATCAGCGCTCGTCGTCGTCGTCGGCCGTGGCCGTGGTGCTGGTGAGACGGCCGCTCTCGTCCTGTATCTCCACGGCGATCTTCTTGAGCTCGGGCTCGAACTTCCGGCCGTGGTGGGCGCAGAAGAGCAGCTCTCCGCCGCTGGCGAGTACGACGCGCAGGTAGGCCTGGGCGCCGCAGCGGTCGCAGCGGTCAGCCGCGGTGAGCGGGCTCGCAGGTGTCAGAACAGTAGTCACGTCGCCTCTTCTCTAGCTCGACGAGCTGTCGTACCAGGGTCAACATCCAACCAGGCCGAAAACGTTCCCGCTCGTGGCTTTTCTTCTCTGAGGATTCTGCTGTCGTTGATGAGGACGTGCCCCGGGTGCCGGTGGTTCATGCGTGCCGAAATCCCGGGATCCGCCCGTCGCTCGAACGTCCGATCGGGATCGGGTTCGAGGTCCGCGTAGCATAATCCTCTGCCGGGTTGGAGCATAAGCCCCGTCCCGGGCCCCGGTAGCCTGCATAACGGCAGTTCCCGAGCCTGTGCCGGGCCCCACGGACCGCCAGGACCGGTGGTACCGGGAGGAGATGGCGCCCCCGGGGCCAACGCCCGGACGCGGTCCTTGTTCGCGCAGCGCGTACAAGCTGCGCGGGGCCGGGCCGGCGTGCTGCGTACCCGGCGGAGGGGTGTGGGCACGCAGAGCGACGAATGTCGGTGCGGCGTGCTGCACTGGCGTTTGGTCCGGATCCGTCCGGATGTGACCGATGAGACAGAACTTCACCGAGGAGAGTGCCGCGTGAGTGCCGAAACGACCGTGCCGTCCGCGCTGCTGGCCGGCGACGACGGTTCCAACTACACCGCGCGGCACCTGCTCGTCCTGGAGGGGCTGGAGGCCGTCCGCAAGCGCCCCGGCATGTACATCGGCTCGACCGACAGCCGCGGCCTGATGCACTGCCTCTGGGAGATCATCGACAACTCCGTCGACGAGGCGCTCGGCGGCTACTGCGACCGCATCGACGTCGTGCTGCACCCCGACTCCTCGGTCGAGGTCCGCGACAACGGCCGCGGCATCCCGGTCGACGTCGAGCCCAAGACCGGGCTCTCCGGCGTCGAGGTCGTGATGACCAAGCTGCACGCGGGCGGCAAGTTCGGCGGCGGCTCCTACGCGGCCTCCGGTGGTCTGCACGGCGTCGGCGCCTCCGTCGTCAACGCGCTCTCCGCCCGGCTGGACGTCGAGGTCGACCGCGGCGGCCACACCCACGCGATCAGCTTCCGCCGCGGCACCCCCGGCATCTTCACCGAGACCAGTCCGGACGCGCCCTTCGAGCCGGCCAACGGGCTGACCAAGGCCCGCAAGGTGCCCAAGACCCGCACCGGCACCCGGATCCGCTACTGGGCCGACCGGCAGATCTTCCTCAAGGACGCCAAGCTCTCCCTGGAGACGCTGCACAGCCGCGCCCGGCAGACGGCCTTCCTCGTGCCCGGCCTGACCATCGTCGTGCGTGACGAGCGACTCACCGAGAGCGAGCAGGTCGACGAGTCGGTCTTCCGCTACGACGGCGGCATCGCCGAGTTCTGCGAGTTCCTGGCCCCCGACAAGCCAGTCTGCGACGTGCTGCGGCTGCGCGGCGAGGGCGCCTTCAAGGAGACCGTGCCGGTTCTGGACGAGCTCGGCCACATGACCCCCACCGAGGTCACCCGCACCCTCGGCGTGGACATCGCGCTGCGCTGGGGCGCCGGTTATGACACCACCCTGCGCTCCTTCGTCAACATCATCGCCACCCCCAAGGGCGGCACCCACGTCACCGGCTTCGAGCGCTCGCTGGCCAAGACCGTCAACGAGGCGCTGCGGGCGGGCAAGCTGCTGCGCGTCGCCGAGGACGACGTCACCAAGGACGACGCCACCGAGGGCCTCACCGCGGTGGTCACCGTCCGGCTCGCCGAGCCGCAGTTCGAGGGCCAGACCAAGGAGGTGCTCGGCACCTCGGCGGCCAACCGGATCGTCGCCGCCGTCGTCGCCAAGGAGCTCAAGGCCTTCCTCACCTCGGCCAAGAAGGACGAGAAGCTCCAGGCCCGGGCCGTGCTGGAGAAGGTCGTAGCGGCTGCCCGTACCCGGGTCGCCGCCCGCCAGCACAAGGAGGCCCAGCGCCGCAAGACCGCGCTGGAGACCAGCTCGCTGCCCGCCAAGCTGGCCGACTGCCGCAGCGACGACGTCGAGCGCAGCGAACTGTTCATCGTCGAGGGCGACTCCGCGCTCGGCACCGCCAAGCTGGCCCGCAACTCCGAGTTCCAAGCGCTGCTGCCGATCCGCGGCAAGATCCTCAACGTGCAGAAGGCCTCGGTGAGCGACATGCTCAAGAACGCCGAGTGCGCCGCGATCATCCAGGTGATAGGGGCCGGTTCGGGCCGCACCTTCGACATCGACCAGGCCCGCTACGGCCGCGTCATCTTCATGGCCGACGCCGACGTCGACGGCTCGCACATCCGCACCCTGCTGCTCACCCTCTTCCACCGCTACATGCGGCCGATGGTCGAGCAGGGCCGGGTCTTCGCCGCCGTCCCGCCGCTGCACCGGATCGAGCTCACCAACCCCAAGCGCGGCCAGGAGAAGTACCACTACACCTACTCCGACGCCGAACTACGCTCCACCCTGCTGGAGTTCCAGCGCAAGGGGCAGCGCTGGAAGGACCCGGTGCAGCGTTACAAGGGTCTCGGCGAGATGGACGCCGACCAGCTGGCCGAGACCACCATGGACCCGCGCCACCGCACGCTGCGCCGGATCAACCTGGGCGACCTGGAGCAGGCCGAGCGGATCTTCGACCTGTTGATGGGCAACGACGTCGCCCCGCGCAAGGAGTTCATCGTGGACTCGGCGGCGACCCTGGACCGCTCGCGCATCGACGCCTGACGCACCCCGTCCGGCCGGGCCCTCCACCCACGGGTGGAGGGCCCGGCCGGTTCCGTTCCACCCGAGGTCCACCCCGGCTCCGATCAGCGGGAACGGCCCGGTCCGTAGCGTCGGAGGGGTCAGCAGAAACCCTTCCGTCGGGACGGAGAAGCTCCCATGAACGAGCGCAACGAGCGGGTCGTCGAGAGGCGCGTGCGGGCGGGCGCCCCTGCCGAGTGCGGCGAGGTGACGGCATGAACGCCTTCACCGACGTCCTCGTGGTCGCCGCCGTGGTGGTCCTGGTGGTCCAGCGCCAGATGCGCGTCCAACGCCTGGACTCCGAGCGCCGGTTCTGGCTGCTGCCGCTGATCCTGGGCGTGCTCGCGCTGCGGGACCCGCAGATCATCGACCACCACCACACCGGGCTCTCGGCGGCCCTGCTGGCCGCCGGGCTGCTGACGGTACTCGCGATGGGCTCCGTCTGGGGCTGGACCGTCCGGCTCTGGCGGGACACCGACGGCTCCGTCCTGGCCAAGGGCACCAAGGCCACCATGGCCGCCTGGGGTGGGATGATCGCCGTCCGGATCGGCCTGTACGGGATCGGATCGGCGCTGCACGTCCACCAGTCCGGCAGCGCGCTGATGCTCGGCATGGCGGTCATGCTGCTGGTCCGCTCGCTCGTGGTGAACTGGAGGGCCCGGATGCTGGAGCCCGCGGAGCGGACCGCCGTAGCGCGGTGACCCGTCGGCGCGTCGACCGTGACCGCCGGTACACCGCAGTGATCCCGCAGGTGGGCCCCGAGCCGCCGTGAGCACCGAGGAGGCACCCGTGGCCGGGTGGTACTGGACCCGCTGGCCGTCCCGCGAGGGGCTGGAACGCGAGGCGGAGAGCCGACCGCGGCGGACCCTGACGGTGCTCGGCCGGGTCGTGATGCTGACCGCCGTGTGCTGGGGGACCTTCTCCGGGGGCAGGTACGCCGGCTGGTCGCTGGTGGCCGCGGTGGTCGGGCTGGCCGCCTCCGTCGTCATCGGCGCCGGTTTCCTGCGCGCCTCCCGGGAGCAGCGCCCGGCGCCCGCGTTCGCCTTCGCCGCCACCCTGTTCGCGGCCGGCTGGCTGGCCCACCGGGGGCAGGCCCCCACGCTCGGCGACGTCCTGTGGTGCGGGCTGGCCGTGCTCTCGCTGGTCCGGCTGCCGCTCGCCCCCGCCGTGGTCGTCGCGGGGGCCGCGATGGGTTCGTACGCGGCGGTCAACCCGGCGGACTGGTTGGGCGTCGGCGCCACCGTGGTCGGGATCGGTCTGCTCGGCTACCTGCTGCGGCTGGACGTCGAGGCGCGCGGCACCGCGCGCCGGCTACTCGAACAGGAGCGGGCCGCCCGGGCCGCCGAGGCGGAGAGCGCGGCGCTCGCCGAACGGGCCCGGATCGCCCGGGAGATCCACGACGTGCTCGCCCACAGCCTGTCCGCGCAGCTCGTCCACCTGGAGGCGGCCCGGCTGATGCTGGAGCGCGACACCGACCGCGAGCAGATCCGCGAACGGGTCGTCGCCGCACGGCGGATGGCGCAGGACGGCCTGGCCGAGACCCGGCAGGCGCTGTCCGCGCTGCGCGGCGAGTTCACCCCGGTCGGGGACTTCCTGGTCGAGCTGACCGGCCGGGAGCGGGCCGCCCTCGCCGTCGTCGGCACCCCGCGCCCGCTCGCCGCCGAGTGCGCCCTCGCGGTGCGGCGCACCGCGCAGGAGGCGCTGACCAATGTGCGCAAGCACGCGCCCGGTACCCGCTGCTCCGTCGAACTGCGCTACCTGGAGGGGGCGGTGGAGCTGGAGGTGCGCAACACCCGCCCACCGCGTGGCCAGTTGGCGGACGGGCCGTCGCCGGCGGAGCTGGCCGGCAGCGGCAGCGGGTACGGTCTGCTGGGGATGCGCGAACGCGCGGAACTGCTCGACGGCACGCTGACGGCGGGCCCGGAGGACGGAGGGTGGCGCGTGCTGCTGCGGGTGCCGGCATGACGGCGGCGGTCACCAGGGTGCTGGTGGCGGACGACCAGACGGTGGTGCGCGAGGGCATCGTGATGCTGCTGGGGCTGCTGCCCGGCATCGAGGTGGTCGGTGCGGCGGGCGACGGGGAGGAGGCCGTCGCCCTGGTGGAGCGGCATCACCCGGACGTGGTGCTGATGGACCTGCGGATGCCGCGCTGCGACGGCGTCGAGGCGACCCGGCGGATCCGGGCGGCCCACCCGGAGACCGAGGTCGTGGTCCTCACCACCTACGCCGACGACGACTCGCTGTTCCCGGCGTTGCAGGCGGGGGCCCGCGGGTACCTCACCAAGGACGCCGGTGGCGAGGAGATCGCCCGGGCCATCGCTGACGTCCGCGCGGGCGCGGCCGGACTCTCCCCGCAGGTCCAACTCCGTTTGCTGGAGAGGCTTTCGGAGCGGCCGGACCGGGTCGTGCCGTCGGTCGAACGACGTGCCGCCCGGCCGGGGGAGCTGCCCGACGGGCTGACCGCCCGGGAGGCGGAGGTGCTGGCACTGATCGCGGAGGGCCTCTCCAACGCCGAGATCGCCCAGCGGTTGTTCGTCAGCCAGGCCACGGTGAAGACGCACATCAACAACCTGTTCGCCAAGACCGCGGTGCGGGACCGGGCACAGGCGGTCGCGTACGCGTTCCGACACGGAATCACCGGTACGCAGCAGTAGTCAGATGAGCGCCTGTCTGATGATCGATCACCTCATCGAGTGAACGTATCTGCGATGGTCCGAGAGGCTGTCCGGCGGCCGCCATCATGGTTCGGGTCAGAACGTCCGGCCGTTCAGGAGCAGCAGTGCCACAACAGCAGACGAGCAGTCCCGGGCAGGGACAGCGATTCGACTGGTGGGCCGCTCCGGCCGCCGCCACCTCCTCCGGCGCCGCGGTCGGTGAACCCCCGGACGCCCCGCCGGGCGTCCGCTCGGACCTCCCGTCCGAACCCGCTGCGCCGCACCGCCGCACGGCCGTACCGGCGCAGCCCTCCCCGGCCCGTACGGCCTCCACCGTCGCGGAGCAGCCGGCCCCGACCGGGCCCGCGGCCGTCCCGGAGGCCACCGACAGCACCGAGGTCTACCGGGCCGTCCAGGCCGGAGCGGCCTTCCAGGACATCCGCCGCAGCTACCGGTCGTTCGCCTTCCCGGTCACCGGCGCCTTCCTCGGCTGGTACCTGATGTACGTCGCCGCCCAGGCCGCCGCCCCGGACCTGATGCGCACCCGGGTGGCCGGTCCGCTCAACGTCGCCTGGCTGCTCGGCCTGCTGCAGTTCGCCTCCACCTTCCTGCTCACCTGGCTCTACGCCCGCAACGCCCGGACCAAGCGCGACCGCGCCGCCCTGGGCCTGCGCTGGGACACCCAGGACCAACTGCGATGACGAGCGTGATGACCACCCTGATGCCCGGCGCGGTGAAGAACACGGTGACGACCGTGCTGACGACCGCCACCCCGCCCCCCGTCGCCCCCACCGGTGACCACCACTCGCTCGCGATCGCGCTGTTCGCCGTCGTCGTCCTGGTCACCCTGGGCATCACCCTGTGGGTCGGCCGCCAGGGCAACGCCGCCGAGGACTTCTACGCCGGCGGCCGCGACTTCACCCCGCTGCAGAACGGCTTCGCGCTCTCCGGCGACTACCTCTCCGCAGCCTCCTTCCTCGGTGTCGCCGGGCTGATCGCCCTGTATGGCTACGACGGGGTGATGTACAGCATCGGCTTCCTGGTCGCCTGGCTGGTCGTGCTGATGCTGGTTGCCGAACTCGTCCGCAACGCCGGCCGGTACACCCTCGCCGACGTGCTCGCGCTGCGACTGCGCCGCCGCAAGGTGCGGGCCGCGGCCGGCGGCGCCAGCGTCGTCGTCACCCTGCTCTACCTGGTCGCCCAGATGGTCGGCGCCGGCTCGCTGGTCGCCCTGCTGCTCGGCACCGGCAGTCCGCACGCCCGGACCTGGACGATCATCGCGGTCGGCGCCCTGATGATCGTCTACGTCACGATCGGCGGGATGCGGGCCACCACCTGGATCCAGATCGTCAAGGCCTTCCTGCTCACCGCAGGTTCGGTGCTGCTCACCGTGCTGCTGGTGGTCCGCTTCCACGGCGACCTCGGCGAGCTGATGCGCCAGGCGGCGCAGCACAGCGGCGCCGGGCACCGCTACCTGGAACCGGGCCTGAAGTACGGCCACGGCTTCACCAGCCGGCTGGACTTCTTCAGCCTGGGCCTCGCCCTGGTGCTCGGCACCGCCGGCCTGCCGCACATCCTGTCCCGCTTCTACACCGTGCCCACCGCGCGGGCCGCGCGCCGTTCCACGATGTGGGCGATCGGCTTGGTCGGCGGCTTCTACCTGATGGCCATCGTGCTCGGCCTCGGCGCCACCGCGCTGGTCGGCTCAGCCGAGGTGCGGCACGCCAACTCGGCGGGGAACACCGCCGTGCCGCTGCTCGCCCTGGTCCTCGGCGGCGGAAACGGCAGCACCGGAGGGGTGGTGCTGTTCGCGCTGATCTCGGCGATCGCCTTCGCCACCATCCTCGCCGTGGTCGCCGGGCTGACCCTGGCCTCCTCGGCGGCCTTCGCCCACGACATCTGGGCCGGGGCCTGGCGCAACCGGCCGCGGCGGGGACGCGGACGGGCACTGCGCGACCGGGCAGCGGGCGGCCGGGGTCGCCGCCGTCGGACCGAAGCCGTCCCGGCGTCCCGGTCGGAGGAGGGCGTCACGGCCTCCCGGGCGGCCGAGGACCCCGAGCCCGGGGCCGGCGAGCAGCAGGAGGTGGTCGTGGCCCGGTTCGCGGCGGGCGGGATCGGCGCGGCGGCGATCGTGATCAGCCTCTACGCCCAGCAGCTGAACGTGGCCTTCCTGGTCGGCCTGGCCTTCGCCGTCGCCGCCTCCTCCAACCTGCCCGTCCTGCTGTACAGCCTGTTCTGGTCGCGGTTCACCGCCCGCGGCGCGGTCTGGTCGGTGTACGGCGGGCTGGTCCCGGCGATCGTGCTGGTGTTCTTCTCCCCGGTGGTCTCCGGCACCAAGGTGGCGCTGTTCCCCGGCGTCGACTTCCACTGGTTCCCGTTGGAGAACCCCGGCATCGTCTCCATCCCGCTCGGCTTCCTGGCGGGCTGGATCGGGACGGTCACCTCGTCCGAGCCGGCCGACGCCGACCGCTTCGCCGAGCTGGAGGTCCGTGCCCTCACCGGTGCGGGCGCGGCCTGAGCCGTCGCGCCCGGGGAACCCGGCGGCCCTGGGGCCGCCGGGTTCGCCGTGTCCGCGCCGTCCTCGGCCAGGGCCCGTCCCCGAGCCCGCGTCCACAGGGCCGGCGGTTCGAAGACGGGCCCTACGCCCGCGCCGCGAGCCCGTAGCGGTGTTCCGGCCGGCCGGTGTCGCCGTAGCGCAGGGTCAGCCGCAGCCGGCTGTCCCGCTCCAGCTGCTTGAGATAGCGCTGCGCCGTGGAGCGGCTCAGCCCGGTGGCGTCCGCGACCTCCTGGGCGGACAGCGGCCGGCCCGCCCGGCGCAGCACGCCCATCACCAGGTCGGTGGTCGGCGCCGAGTGGCCCTTGGGCAGCGTCCCGGCCGGGGCGGCGGCGCTGCGCAGCGTCGCGAACAGCCGGTCCACCTCGTCCTGGCCGGCCTCCCGGGCCGGTGCGGCCAGCGCGTGCCGCAGCTGCGCGTACGCCGTCAGCTTGTCCCGCAGCCCGGCGAAGGTGAACGGCTTGACCAGGTACTGCAGCGCGCCGTGCTGCATCGCGGCGTGCACCGTCGACACGTCCCGGGCGGCGGTCACCATCATCACGTCGCAGGCCACCTGGCGTTCCCGCAGCCGGCGCACCAGGGCCAGCCCGGTCTCGTCGGGCAGGTGGTGGTCGAGCAGCAGCAGGTCCACCGGTCGGCGCTCCAGCGCGGCCAGCGCCTCCCCGGCCGAGTGCGCGGTGCCGGTGACCCGGAAGCCCGGCACCCTGGCCACGTACGCGGCGTGCACGTCGGCGACCCGGAAGTCGTCGTCCACCACGAGTACGTCGATCATCACGCCTCCACGAGCCGGTCGGTGAGCAGGGCCTCGGGCAGTTCGACCGTGAACCGGGCGCCGCCCACCGGCCCGGTGTCGAGCACGATCCGGCCGCCGGTCCGCTCGACCAGCCGCCGCACCATCGCCAGCCCCAGCCCGCGCGGGCGGTGCGCGGGTGCGTCCTTGCTGGTCCACCCCTCCTCGAAGACCTGTTCGCGCAGTTCCTCCGGCACGCCGGGGCCGCTGTCCGCGACCTGCAGCAGCAGGGTGGAGCCGGCCGCCGCCAGGCTCACCTCCACCCGGCCGCCCCCGTCCGGCGCCACCGCGTCCACCGCGTTGTCGACCAGGTTTCCGAGCACCGTCACGAGCGCCCGCGCGTCCACCACCGCGTCCGGCAGGTGCGCCGCCGGAGCCAGCACCAGCCGGACCCCGCGCTCGACGGCGACCGCCGTCTTGCCCGCCAGCAGCGCCGCGACGTGCGGGTCCTGCACCTGCTCGGCGATCCGGGCGGCGACCACGGCGTGCGAGCCGGACTGCTCCGAGATGAACGCCACCGCCTGTTCGTGGCGGCCCAGCTCCAGCAGACCCAGCAGGGTGTGCATTCGGTTGGCGTGTTCGTGGTCCTGGGCGCGCAGGGCCTCGGTCAGGCTGCGGGTGGTGTCCAGCTCGCGGACCAGCGACTCCAGCTCGGTGCGGTCGCGCAGCGTGACCACCGCCCCGCCGGCGGGCCCGCCCGGGGCGGTCGCCATCCGGTTCACCACGAGCACCCGGTCGTCCCGGACGGCCGGCAGGTCGGCGCCGGTGATCCGCCCGGTCAGCACGTCGGCAAGCCGGCCCGGCGGCAGCACGTCGGCGATCGGGCGGCCGGTGCAGCCCTCGGGCAGGCCGAGCAGCCGGACCGCCTCGTCGTTGGCCAGCCGGATCCGGTCGTGCTCGTCCAGCGCGACCATGCCCTCGCGGATGCCGTGCAGCATCGCCTCCCGCTCGACCAGCAGCGCGGAGATGTCGGCCAGCGCGATGTTGTGGGTGCGGCGCTTGAGCCGGCGGGCCAGGGCCAGCGTGGCGACCGTACCGGCGGCCAGGCCGGCGCCCGCGCACAGCAGGATGCCGGTGAGCATCCCCAGCAGCCGGCGGCGGATCGAGTCGTCGCTGATGCCCACCGACACCTCGCCGACGATCCGGCCGTCCGACATCCGCAGCGGCACCTTGCCGCGCGCGGTGCGGCCCAGCGTGCCCTGCTGGATCGCGGTGACGCTGCGGCCGCCCAGCGCCGGCTCCGGGTCGGTGCTGACCCGCTGGCCGATCCGGCCCGGGTCGGTGTGCGAGAGCCGGATCCCGTCCAGGTCGGTGACCACCACGAAGCTGGCGCCGGTGGCCAGGCGGATCTGCTCGGCGTTGCGCTGCGCGGTCACCACGTCGCGGGTGTCGGCGGCCCGGGCGATCGCCTCGTCGGTGGCGGTGGCCTGGGCGATCGACAGCGCGCGCTGCATCGCGTCGTGGTCCAGCTCGCTGCTGACGGGGGCCAGGAACAGCCCGGCGGTCACCGCGGTGACACCGACGGTGACGACGGTCTGGCTCAGCAGCAGCTGTGCGAAGACCCGGCGGGGCCAGTGGGGGAGCTTCATCCGGGCCTCCTCTCGGCGGCTTCGGGCGGTTCTGCGGGGGTGGGGGGCGTCCGCGAGGGGCGGGGTGGTTCCGAGGGGGATGGTTCCGAGCGGGGGGTAGGGCGTTCCGCGGGGGTGGGGGTCGGGACACCCTACGTTTCCGGCGTGTTTCTGTCAGCCGCGCCCCCGCAGTTGTAGCGGAAGCAAAACGAGCAGAACACCCCTCAACGCGGAGAACCCGCAGTACGCGGAGAAGGCTCCCGCCGGGGCCGGGGCCGCTCCTACCTTTCCGGGGCAAGCACTGACCCGGGAGGAACGAATGAGCAAGACCCCGGCGATCGAGCTGACCGGCGCCACCAAACGGTTCCGCACCCCGTCCGGGGCGCTGCACACCGCCGTCCGTGATCTCGATCTGACCGTCGCCCAGGGCGAGTTCGTCGCCGTCGTCGGGCCCACCGGCTGCGGCAAGTCGACCACGCTGACACTGGTCAGCGGCCTGGAGGAGCCCACCGAGGGCGAGGTCCGGGTGGACGGCGAGCTCGTCACCGGGATCGACTCGAAGGTCGGGTTCGTCTTCCAGCAGGACGCCGTCTTCCCCTGGCGCACCGTCCTGTCCAACGTGATGGCCGGCCCGCGCTTCCGCGGCGTGCCCGCCGCCGAGGCCAGGGAGCGGGCCCGGGACTGGCTGGGCCGGGTCGGCCTCGCCGCCTTCGAGGACCGCTACCCGCACCAGCTGTCCGGCGGCATGCGCAAGCGCGTCGCGCTCGCCCAGACCTTCGTCAACGACCCGACGATCCTGCTGATGGACGAGCCGTTCTCGGCACTGGACGTGCAGACCCGCGCCCTCATGTCGGACCAGCTGCTGGAGCTGTGGGCCGGGACGGGCTCGTCGGTCGTCTTCGTCACCCACGACCTGGACGAGGCCATCGCGCTCGCCGACCGGGTCGTCGTCATGACCGCCGGACCGGCCACCGTCAAGGAGGTCTTCACCGTCGACCTGCCACGACCGCGCACCGTGGAGGCCGTCCGGCTGGAACCCAGGTTCGTCGAGCTGTACCGCGAGATCTGGGCTTCGCTCGGCGAAGAGGTGCGCATCACCCGGGAGAGAGGAGCGGGTCGTGCCGCTTGAGTCCGTATCCGCCGTCGCCGGGAAGCCCCCGGTCGTCACCACGAGGACCGAGGCCCGTGAACGGGCCGCCCGCAACCGGAAGTTGGGCGTCTACGGCGCCCGGGTCGCGGTCCTGGTCGCCTTCCTCGGGCTGTGGGAGGTCTGCGCCCGGACGAACGTCGTCGACCCGTTCAACTTCTCGCAGCCGTCGAAGATCTGGGACCAGATCTGGCAGTGGATCACCCACGGCACCGCCCAGGGCTCGCTCGGCGAGCAGATCGGCTACACCCTCTACGAGGCCCTCACCGGCTGGGTGATCGGTGTCACCGGTGGTGTGCTGCTGGGCATCGCGCTCGGCCGGATCCGCTTCCTGGCCGACGTGTTCGGGCCGTACATCAAGGTGCTCAACGCCATCCCGCGCATCGTGCTCGCACCGATCTTCCTGATCTGGTTCGGCCTCGGCCCGGCCTCCAAGGTCGCCTCCGCCGTGGTGCTGGTGTTCTTCCCGGTGTTCTTCAACGCCTTCCAGGGCGCCCGCGAGGTGGATCGCAACCTCGTCGCCAACGCCCGCATCCTGGGCGCCGACAACCGCAGGGTCACCCTCCAGGTGGTCATTCCCGCCGCCACCACCTGGATCTTCACCAGCCTGCACGTCAGCTTCGGCTTCGCGCTGATCGGCGCCATCGTCGGCGAGTACATCGGCGCCACCAAGGGCCTCGGCCTGCTGGTCGCGGCCGCCCAGGGCACCTTCAACGCGGCCGGCGTGTACGCCGCCATGACCATCCTCGCCGTCGTCGCGCTGCTCACCGAGGGCCTGCTGACCTTCGCCGAGAAGAAGCTGTTCCGCTGGAAGCCCGCCGACGCGGGCGACGGCCGCTGACACCCCTGCCTGAGAAGAAGAGAGAGGCACCCCCACCCATGCGCCCGAACTCCACTGGCAGAGCCGCTGCCGCCGCCCTCGCCGCCGCCCTGCTCGTCCCGCTCTCCGCCTGCGCCAACGACGCCGCCACCGCCGGGCACGGGGCGGTCGCCGCCCCGGCCGGGCAGCAGGTCGACGGACCCAAGGTCAAGATCATGGTCGGCGGCCTGGACAAGGTCATCTACCTGCCCGCGATGCTCGCCCAGCGGCTCGGCGCCTTCGCCGAGGCCGGCGTCAACGTCGAGCTGATGACCGAGCCGGCCGGCGTCAACGCCACCACCGCCCTGCTCGCCGGGGACGTCCAGGGCGCCGTCGGCTTCTACGACCACACCATCGACCTGCAGGCCAAGGGCAAGAACGTCGAGTCCGTGGTGCAGTTCGCCCAGGCGCCCGGGGAGGTCGAGGTGGTTTCCACCAAGCAGGCCGACACCGTCAGGTCCGGCGCCGACTTCAAGGGCAAGAAGCTCGGCGTCACCAGCCTCGGCTCCTCCACCGACTTCCTCACCAAGTACCTCGCGGTCAAGAACGGCACCGCCGTCAGCGAGTTCAGCCCGATCGCGGTCGGCGCCGGCCAGACCTTCATCGCCGCGCTCCAGCAGGGCAGCATCGACGCCGGGATGACCACGGACCCCACCGTCGCCACCATCCTGGACAAGGGCCTCGGCAAGGTCCTCTACGACATGCGCACCCCCGAGGGCTCGCGCCAGGCGCTCGGCGGGCTGTACCCGTCGTCCTCGCTGTACATGAACGCCGACTGGGTGGAGAAGAACAAGGACACCACCCAGAAGCTCGCCAACGCCTTCGTGAAGACCCTCAAGTGGATGTCCACCCACACCCCCGAGGAGATCGCCGCGAAGATGCCCGCCGACTACGCGCAGGGCGGCGCCGAGCAGTACGCGGCGGCGATCAAGGCGACGCTGCCCATGTTCACCACGGACGGCGTGATGCCCGCCGACGGGCCGAAGACGGTGCTCGCGGTGCTCGCGGCGTTCCACCCGGACGTCAAGGGCAAGGAGGGGTCGATCGACCTGTCCAGGACGTACACCACCGAGTTCGTCGGCAAGGCCACCGGCTGAGCCCGCCCCCGTGCCGCCGCGGTCCCGCGCTCACCCCCACGGGCGCGGGGCCGCCGCCGTCCGGACCCCCGCTCAGATCCCGCGCACCGACAGCACGTCCATGCGCGACGGCGTCCCCGCCGCCTTGCCGCAGCTCTCCGGACGCGGCGGCTCGCTCGCCGACTCGATCACGTCCACCTCCCAGGCCCGGCCGTCCCGGTGCAGCACCGTCACCAGCCAGCGGCCCCCGCCGTCCGGCCGCTGGGTGAGCGTCAGCGCGTCCACCCCGGTCTCGCCGGTCGCCAGCCGCACCGCGTGCTCCGCCGCCTGACCCGGACGCTCCCAGCCCGAGCAGCCCCGCGACCACTCCGGCACCACGTGCCCGGCCGCCGTCGCCGCCAGCACCTCCTTGGCGCTCTCCGCCGTCAGCCGCCCGTACGCGTAGCCGTGCGGCAGCACCAGCATCGTGGGGGAGAAGCGGTGCCCGCCCAGGTGGGTCACCTCCCACACCTCGCTGTGCCCGGCCGCCGCGAGCTCCGCCGCGAGCGGCCGGCCCAGCAGTGCGCAGCAGCGGTCCCGCCGCCCGTTGGTGCACACCAGCGCCACCGGGCCGCCGACGTGCTCCGCACCGAAGCCCGTGTGGTCGCCGGCACCCAGCGCCGCGAAGTCCAGGCCCAGCAGCTCCGCCGGGTCCGCCACCTGCGTCCGGCGCACCCAGCCGCGGCCCGGCACCGTGTGCGCCACGACCACCTCGTGCCGTGCCGTCGGCAGGCAGTCCGCGTGCCGACCCGGCCGCCGGACCAGCGCCACCCGCACACCCGTCCCGGCCGCGGCCTCCTCCAGGGCCCGCCCGACCGCCGGGTCCAGGTGGCTCTCGCGCAGCGCCTTCGCACCCCACGGCCCGTTCTGCTCCACCAGCAGCCAGGTGCTCGCCACCGCCGCTGTCGCGGCCAGCGGTTCCGAAAGTTCACGCGACAGCGTCGCACAGGTGCTCACCCGGGCAAGGCTACCCTCACCTGCCGGAGCGGTCGCCGAGCCCGGGACGGCCGGGACCGGTGCGGGGGAGGCCCGGGACCGGCCCCAGGGGAGGCCCGGGACCGGGGCGGGGGAGGCCCCGTCGTGGCGGAGCCCGTGACGGCGCGGGTCCGGGAACGGCGGAGGGAGGGACGCCCGGGAACGCCCCTCCCTCCGCCGCGGCCGGCCGTTGTGCCGGGCCGGCGATCACGTCGACCCGGCCGTTACGCCGGGCCGGCGACCACGTCGACCCGGGCGGTGACCGGCGTGCCGGACCCGTCGCGGCGCGGGTCACGGTCGGGCAGGTCGACCGGGACGCCCTTGGCGGTGGCGGCGCGGGCCGGCGCGGCACCCGCCCAGGCGAAGGCCAGGGCGTCCTCGCCGCGCAGGAAGCGCTGGCAGCGGACGCCGCCGGTGGCGCGGCCCTTGCGCGGGTACTGCTCGAACGGGGTGACCTTCCAGGTCGTCTGCTCGCCGTCGGACAGCGTGCCGGAGGCCGTCGCGACCGAGACCACCACGGCGTCGGCGGCCGGGTCCACCGCCGTGAACGACAGCACCCGCGCCCCGTCGGAGAGCTTGATGCCGGCCATGCCACCGGCCGGACGGCCCTGCGGGCGGACCTGGCCCGCCGGGTAGCGCAGCAGCTGCGCGTCGGAGGCGATGAAGACCAGGTCCTCCTCACCGGTGCGCAGTTCGACCGCGCCGACCAGCTCGTCACCCTCCTTGAGGGCGATCACCTCGAACTCGTCCTTGTTCGCCGGCCACTCCGGCACCACCCGCTTCACCACGCCCTGCAGCGTGCCCAGCGCCAGCCCCGGCGAGGACTCGTCCAGCGTGGTCAGGGCCAGCGCCCGCTCCCCGGTCTCCAGGCGCAGGAACTCGCCCACCGCGGCCCCGCCCGCCAGGTTCGGAGACGGGGTCGGCGGCATCGCGGGCAGGTCGATCACCGGCAGCCGCAGCACCCGGCCCGCGGACGTCACCACGCCCACGTCGGCGCGCGCCGTCGCGTGCACCGCCGACACGATCACGTCGTGCTTCGACCGCTTCTCGGACAGTTCGAACGGCTCGCCGTCCGCCGTCCGTGCCAGCAGGCCGGTCGAGGACAGCAGCACCCGGCACGGGTCGTCCGCGACCTCCAGCGGCACCGCCAGCGCCGCCGACGGCGCCGCCCCCGCCTCCAGCAGGACCGTCCGCCGCTCCGTGCCGAACTGCTTCGCCACCGCGCCCAGTTCGGTCGACACCACGCTGCGCAGCTTGGTGTCCGACTCCAGGATCTCGGTCAGGTCCGCGATCTCCGAGTTGAGCTTCGCCTTCTCCTGCTCCAGCTCCACCCGGTCGAAGCGGGTGAGCCGGCGCAGCGGGGTGTCCAGGATGTACGCGGTCTGCGTGTCCGACAGCGAGAAGCGCTCCATCAGGCGCTCCTTCGCCTGCTGCGCGTTGTCACTCGACCGGATGATCGCGATGACCTCGTCGATGTCGAGCAGCGCCACCAGCAGGCCTTCGACCAGGTGCAGCCGCTCCTGGCGCTTGCGGCGGCGGAAGTCGCTGCGCCGGCGCACCACGGTGAAGCGGTGGTCGACGTAGACCTCCAGCAGCTCCTTCAGGCCCAGCGTCAGCGGCTGCCCGTCCACCAGCGCCACGTTGTTGATGCCGAAGGTCTCCTCCATCGGCGTCAGCTTGTAGAGCTGTTCGAGCAGCGCCTCCGGCACGAAGCCGTTCTTGACCTCGATCACCAGCCGCAGCCCGTGCTCGCGGTCGGTCAGGTCCTTGACGTCCGCGATGCCCTGCAGCTTCTTCGCGTTGACCAGGTCCTTGATCTTCGAGATGACCTTCTCCGGGCCGACGTTGTACGGCAGCTCGGTGACCACGATGCCCTTGCGACGGGCCGTCACCGCCTCCACCGTGCACGTCGCCCGGATCTTGAACGTGCCGCGGCCGGACTCGTAGGCGTCCCGGATCCCGGACAGGCCCACGATCCGCCCGCCGGTCGGCAGGTCCGGACCGGGGACGAACCGCATCAGCGTGTCCAGGTCCGCGGTCGGGTGCTTGATCAGGTGCCGGGCCGCCGCCACCACCTCGGACAGGTTGTGCGGCGGCATGTTGGTCGCCATGCCCACCGCGATGCCCGTCGCGCCGTTCACCAGCAGGTTCGGGAACGCGGCCGGCAGCGCCAGCGGCTCCTGCTCGCTGCCGTCGTAGTTCGGGCCGAAGTCGACGGTGTCCTCGTGGATCGACTCCACCATCGCCATCGACGCCGCGGTGAGCCGCGACTCGGTGTAGCGCATCGCGGCCGGCGGGTCGTCGTTGCCCAGCGAACCGAAGTTGCCGTGCCCGTCGATCAGCGGCAGCCGCATCGAGAACGGCTGGGCCATGCGCACCACGGAGTCGTAGATCGACGCGTCACCGTGCGGGTGCAGCCGGCCCATCACCTCGCCCACCAGGCGTGCGCACTTGACGTGCGCGCGCTCCGGGCGCAGGCCCATCTCGTTGGCCTGGTACAGGATCCGGCGGTGCACCGGCTTCAGACCGTCCCGCGCGTCGGGCAGCGCACGCGAGTAGATCACCGAGTAGGCGTACTCCAGGAAGGAGCCCTGCATCTCGTCCACGACGTCGACGTCGAGGATCCGCTCCTCGAAGTCTCCGGGCGGCGGGGTCTGCGAACTGCGGCGGGCCATCGCGGCGGGGCTCCCTTACGTGTCGCTGGCTGTGTCTCGGTGGGGCGGCGGTCGGTGCCGCCCCGCGCCGGACCCGTCAACCCGGCGTGGTCGACAGGGCGCGGCGCCCCCATTGTGGACCCTCGCGCGGACACTCCCGGTCAGCGGCCCTCTTCCGCCCCTGGCGAACGACCCCGTCCGCGCGGACACGAACACGGCTCCCGCACGTTGCACCACAATGGGGGACGCCACACGAACCCCCGACATCGACGACGGGAAGGACCCGAGCGCATGGCCAACCCGGCCCCCGCCTCCAGCCGAGGCATCGCCATCACCGAGCACCGCCTGGCCAACGGGCTGCGCGTCGTCCTCTCCGAGGACCACCTCACCCCGGTCGCCGCCGTCTGCCTCTGGTACGACGTGGGCTCCCGCCACGAGGTCAAGGGCCGCACCGGCCTCGCCCACCTCTTCGAGCACCTGATGTTCCAGGGCTCCGCCAACGTCTCCAACAACGGGCACTTCGAACTGGTCCAGGGTGCCGGCGGCTCGCTCAACGGCACCACCAGCTTCGAGCGCACCAACTACTTCGAGACCATGCCCGCCCACCAGCTGGAGCTCGCCCTCTGGTTGGAGGCCGACCGGATGGGCTCGCTGCTCGCCGCGCTCGACGAGACGTCCATGGAGAACCAGCGCGACGTCGTCAAGAACGAGCGCCGCCAGCGCTACGACAACGTCCCGTACGGCACCGCCTTCGAGAAGCTCACCGCGCTCTCCTACCCCGACGGCCACCCGTACCACCACACGCCCATCGGCTCCATGGCCGACCTCGACGCGGCCACGCTGGAGGACGCCCGGACGTTCTTCCGCACCTACTACGCGCCCAACAACGCCGTCCTGTCCGTCGTCGGCGACATCGACCCCGAGCAGACCGTCGCCTGGGTCGAGAAGTACTTCGGCTCCATCCCCGCCCACGACGGCAAGCAGCCCCCGCGCTCCGGCGAACTCCCGGACACCATCGGCCGCGAGATCCGCGAGGAGGTCCACGAGGACGTCCCCTCCCGCGCCCTGATGGCCGCCTACCGCCTCCCGCACGACGGCACCCGTGAGGCCGACGCGGCCGACCTCGCCCTCACCGTCCTCGGCAGCGGCGAGTCCAGCCGCCTCTACAACCGGCTCGTCCGCCGCGACCGCACCGCCGTCGCCGCCGGCTTCGGCCTGCTGCGCCTGGCCGGCGCCCCCAGCCTCGGCTGGCTCGACGTCAAGACCTCCGGCGACGCCACCCTCGCGCAGATCGACGCGGCCGTCGACGAGGAACTCGCCCGCTTCGCCGCCGAGGGCCCCACGCCCGAGGAACTGGAGCGCGCCCAGGCCCAGATCGAGCGCGAGTGGCTGGACCGGCTCACCACCGTCGCCGGCCGCGCCGACGAACTCTGCCGCTACGCCGTCCTGTTCGGCGACCCCAAGCTGCTCAACGACGCCCTCCCCAAGGTCCTCGACGTCACCGCCGAGGAGGTCCGGGCCGTCGCCGCGGCCCGGCTCCACCCCGACAACCGGGCCGTCCTCGCCTACGAGCCGACCGCCGCCGACACCGACGCCGACTCCGACGCCGCTTCCGAAGAGGAGGGTGCCGCCGTATGAGCACCGACTACGTCCCCGCCATGACCTTCCACCCGCAGCCCCAGCCCGGCACCCCCGGCCCGTGGGCCTTCCCCGCTCCGGAGCGGGCCGCCCTCGGCAACGGCATCACCGTCCTGCACTGCCACCGGCCCGGCCAGCAGCTGGTCGCCGTCGAGGTCCTCCTCGACGTCCCGCTCGCCGCCGAGCCAGACGGCCTCGACGGCATCGCCGCGATCCTCGCCCGCGCCCTCAACGAGGGCACCGACACCCTCAGCGCCGAGGAGTTCGCCGGCGAGCTGGAGCGGGCCGGTGCCACTCTGGACGCGCACGCCGACCACCCGTGCATCCGGGTCTCCCTGGAGGTGCCCGCCTCCCGCCTGCAGCGCGGCCTGTCCCTGCTCGCCGACGCCCTGCGCGCGCCCGCGTTGCCCGAGGCCGAGATCGAGCGCCTGGTCGCCAACCGCCTGGACGAGATCGTCCACGAGCAGGCCAACCCCGCCCGGCGCGCCGCCAAGGCCCTCTACGCCCAGCTCTTCGACGCCGCCGACCGGCTCTCCCGGCCCCGCGCCGGCACCTCCGACACCGTCAAGTCGATCGACCGTGCCGCCGTCAAGGCCTTCTACGACGCCCACGTGCGCCCGGCGACCAGCACCGTCGTCGTAGTCGGCGACCTCACCGGCGTCGACCTGCCCGCCCTCCTGGAGGGCACCCTCGGCACCTGGACCGGCCCGGCCGCCGAGGCCTCCGTCCACGCCCCGGTCGCCGGTGACGACCACGGCCGTGTCGTCATCGTGGACCGCCCCGGGTCCGTCCAGACCCAGTTGCTGATCGGCCGGATCGGCCCCGACCGCCACGACCCGGTCTGGGCCGCGCAGACCCTCGGCACCTACTGCCTGGGCGGCACCCTCACGTCCCGACTGGACCGCGTCCTGCGCGAGGAGAAGGGCTACACCTACGGCGTCCGGGCCTTCGTCCAGCCGCTGCGCTCCGCCGCCGACGGCAGCGGGCGCTCGCTGATCGCCATCAGCGGCTCGGTGGACACCGCCTCCACCGCCCCGGCGCTCGCCGACACCTGGACCATCCTGCGCACCCTCGCCGCCGAGGGCCTCACCGACGCCGAGCGCGACGAGGCCGTGCAGTTCCTGGTCGGCGTGGCGCCCCTCAAGTACGAGACCGCGGGCTCGGTGGCCGGCACCCTGGCCGACCAGGTCGAGCAGTACCTGGCGGACGACTACCAGGCCGAGATCTACCGGCAGCTCGCCGACCTGCCGACCGCCGCCGCCACCGAGGCGGTCGTCGCGGCCTTCCCGCCGGACCGTCTGGTCACCGTCCTGGTCGGCGACGCGGCCGTGATCGCCGAGGACGTGCGGGCGCTCGGCATCGGCGAGGTCACCGTCGTCGGCTGACGGCCCCGGACCCTGTCGCACCGGCCCGGTGGAGCACCCGCTCCGCCGGGCCGGACGCGTTCCTAAATCCGTTGCGGGCCCAACCCGTTCCATGGATAGATGTTCCCCGACGCACAGCACGTGCGAACGCGGATCGGGACGAACGAAGGGAGGCGGTCACCATGCGGGTCGAGCAAGCCATACGACGACGCTCCCCGAGGCCGTACTCCCCCCGTGCCGCCGCGCCGGGCGCCTGAGCCCCCCCTGAACTTCCCCGAGCCGCGCCGGGATCCTTTCGCGCGGCACCCCGTTTCCCGTGAACCACCCGACCCGTGGAGGTCGTTCGATCATGACGTACACCGAGGTACCCGGCGTCCGGGTCCCGATCCGGATGTGGACCGACCCGGCGACGGTCGAGGGCCAGGCCCTGCAGCAGCTGCGCAACATCAGTTCGCTGCCCTGGCTGCACGGCCTCGCCGTGATGCCCGACGTGCACCTGGGCAAGGGCGCGACGGTGGGCTCCGTCATCGCGATGAAGGGCGCGGTCTGCCCGGCGGCGGTCGGCGTCGACATCGGCTGCGGGATGAGCGCGGTGAAGACCTCGCTCACCGCCGACGACCTCCCGGACGACCTGTCGGGCCTGCGCTCCGAGATCGAGCGGACCATCCCGGTCGGCCGTGGCCTGCACGCCGACCCGGTCGACCCGGCGAAGCTGCAGGGCGTAAGCGCCGGCGGCTGGGACGACTTCTGGCGGCGCTTCGACGGCATCGCGGAGGAGGTCAAGTGGCGCCGCGAGCGGGCGATGCAGCAGATGGGAACGCTCGGCTCGGGGAACCACTTCTGCGAGGTTTGTGTCGATACATCCGGTTCTGTTTGGCTCATGCTGCACTCCGGTTCCCGCAACATCGGCAAGGAGCTGGCGGAGCACCACATGGGCGTCGCCCGCTCGCTGTCGCACAACCAGGGCCTGATCGACCAGGACCTCGCGGTCTTCCTCGCGAAGACCTCCGAGATGGCGGCCTACCGCCAGGACCTGTTCTGGGCGCAGGAGTACGCGAAGCACAACCGTGCCGTGATGATGGCGCTCTTCCAGGACGTCGTCCGGCGCGAGTTCGCCAAGGCGGAGGTCACCTTCGACGAGGTCATCAGCTGCCACCACAACTACGTGGCGGAGGAGCGGTACGACGGCGTCGACCTGCTGGTGACCCGCAAGGGTGCGATCCGGGCCGGCTCCGGGGACCTCGGGATCATCCCGGGTTCGATGGGGACGGGTTCCTACATCGTCCGCGGCCTGGGCAACGCGTCGTCCTTCAACTCCGCCTCGCACGGCGCGGGCCGCAAGATGAGCCGCAACGCGGCGAAGAAGCGGTTCACCACGCGGGACCTGGCCGAGCAGACCGCGGGCGTGGAGTGCCGCAAGGACAGCGGCGTGGTGGACGAGATCCCGGGCGCCTACAAGAACATCGAGAAGGTCATCGAGCAGCAGAAGGACCTCGTCGAGGTGGTCGCGCACCTCAAGCAGGTCGTCTGCGTCAAGGGCTGACCACAATGGATCGGGGTGCCGCCGGAATCCGGCGGCACCCCGATCGGGCGTTCGCGGGGCCTCAGGCCGCGGCGGGGAGCTCGTCGAGGCCCTCCTGGACGAGCTTGGCGAGACGGTCGAGCGCGTCGTCGGCGTTCTCGGCGTCGGAGGCCAGGACGACCTCGTCGCCGCCCTGGGCGCCCAGGGCGAGGAGGCCGAGCATGGAGGCGGCGTTGACCGGGTTGCCGCCGGGCTTGGCGATGGTGATCGGCACGCCGGTGGCCGTGACGGCCCGGACGAAGACGGAGGCGGGACGGGCGTGCAGGCCCTCGGCCCAACCGATGGTGACGCGGCGCTCAGCCATGAGACGTGCCTTTCCGGTGAAGCTGGTCACGGCCGTGCTCGGGGAGCGGGGGAAGCGGCCATGTTGTCTAGACCAGTGTTGCACGCAGGGGGCCCTGAGAACCGCGGTGTTCAGGACTTGTGATTGTTTCTTTTCGGGGCATAAACCCCGGCGCCCGGTCCCGTCCACCCTGCCGTGGGCACGCGCCCGGCGCCATCCGGCCCACCGCCGGATAACCTGACGAATGTGGACGACCCCGCGGCAACGAACCCCGAGCGGCATCCGGACTACCCGCAGCACTGGGAAGCCGACATCCTGCTGCGCGACGGAGGCACGGCCCGGATCCGGCCGATCACTCCCTCCGACGCCGGCCGCCTCGTGGAGTTCTACGAGCAGGTCTCCGACCAGTCCAAGTACTTCCGGTTCTTCGCCCCTTATCCCCGGCTCTCCGACAAGGACGTCCGCCGCTTCACCCACCACGACTTCGTGAACCGGGTCGGCCTCGCGGTGGTCGTCCGGGACCACTTCATTGCCACCGTCCGGTACGACCGGATCGACGCCGAGGGCCGCCCCTCCGTCACCGGGACCGATGCCGAGGTGGCCTTCCTGGTGCAGGACGCCCACCAGGGCCGCGGCGTGGCCTCGGCGCTGCTGGAGCACATCGCCGCCGTCGCCCAGGAGCGCGGCATCCGCCGCTTCCAGGCCGAGGTGCTGCCGGAGAACCGGAAGATGGTGAAGGTCTTCACCGACGCCGGCTACACCCAGCACCGCAGCTTCGCCGACGGCGTGGTGCACCTGGAGTTCGACCTCGAACAGACCGACCGCTCGCTCGCCGTGATGCGTGCCCGCGAGCACCGCGCCGAGGCGCGCTCGGTGCAGCGCCTGCTCACGCCGCGCTCGGTCGCGGTGATCGGGGTCTCCCGCACCCCGCAGACGGTCGGCCGGGCGGTCCTGCGCGACGTGCTGGCCGGCGCCCCGGCCGGGTGCCCGGTCTACGCGGTGAACCGCAACGCCCCGCCCGGCACCGAACTGGACGGCGTCCCGGTGCACCGTTCGATTCTGGACATTCCCGGGCCGGTGGACCTCGCCGTGATCGCCGTCCCCGAGGGAGCCGTCCCGGCCGCCGTGGCGGAGTGCGGCGCGCACGGCGTGCAGGGCCTGGTGGTGCTCACGGCCGGCTACGCGGAGACCGGTCCGGAGGGCCGGGACCGGCAGCGCGCCCTGGTCCGCCAGGCCCGCGCGGCGGGGATGCGGGTGGTCGGCCCGAATGCCTTCGGCCTGATCAACACCGACCCGGCGAACCCGCTGAACGCCTCGCTCGCGCCGCGCCTGCCCGGCCGCGGCGGCTTCGGGATCTTCTGCCAGTCCGGCGCGATCGGCGTGGCCCTGCTGGAGGCCGCCCACCGCCGCGGCCTCGGCGTCTCCTCCTTCGCCTCGGTCGGCAACCGCGCCGACGTCTCCGGCAACGACTTCCTGCAGTACTGGGCGGAGGACGAGGCCACCCGGGTCGTCCTGCTGTACCTGGAGTCCTTCGGCAACCCGCGCAAGTTCACCCGGATCGCCCGGCGCCTGGCCGCCGCCAAGCCGGTCGTGGTGGTCAAGGGCGCCCGGCACACCGGCAGCCTGCCGCCGGGCCACGCCGTCCCGGCCACCGCCACCGGCCTGCGGGACGCGACCGTCGACGCGCTGTTCGAACAGGCGGGCGTCACCAGGGTCTCCACCATCACCGAGCTGTACGACACCGGCGAGCTGCTGGCCCTGCAGCCGCTGCCGCCGGGGGACCGGGTCGCGGTGGTCGGCAACTCGGACTCGCTGGGCCTGCTCACCTACGACGCCCTGCTGAGCGCCGGTCTGCGCCCGCACACCCCGGTCGACCTGACCACCGCCGCGACCGGCGAGAACTTCCGGATCGCGCTGGACGTCGCCCTCGCCGACCCCGCCGTCGACGCAGTGATCGCGGTCGCGATCCCGCCGATCGGCACCTCCGCGCACGCCTTCATGGGCGGCCGGCTGACCGGCGACGACGACCCGGAGATGGGCTCGGACGACCCGGAGATCGCCGCCGGCCTGCTCGAAGCCGGTCAGCGGGCCGAGGAACTGGGCAAGCCGCTGCTGCTCGCGCACCTGGCCCTGACCGACCTGCCGGCCCGGTTGCGTCCGGGCGGCATCCCCGCGTACCCGGCGCCCGAGCGGGCAGTCCTCGCCCTCACCCACGCCGTCCACTACGCGCAGTGGCGGCGCCGGACGGCCGAGGCCGAGGAGACCGCGCGCGTCCCGGATCTGGACCGGATCGACGAGCCCGGCGCCCGCACCCTGGTGGCGGCGGCGCTGAGCACCCGGACCGCCGTCGCCGCCCGCACCCAGCCCGGCGGCGCCCGGATCACCCTGTCCGACGCCGAGGCCCGTGAGCTGCTGGCCCGCTACGGCATCGACGTCTCGCCGACGCTGCCGGCCCCGGACGAGGCGGCGGCGGTCGCGGCGGCAGCCTCGCTCGGCTACCCGGTGGCCCTCAAGGCGACCGCCCCCCACCTGCGCCACCGCCCCGACCTGGGCAGCGTCCGGCTGGACCTGACCGGCGAGCCGGGCCTGCGCCGCGCCCACCGCGAGCTGGACGTGCTGCTCGGCGGCGCCGCGCAGGCCGAACTGGTGGTGCAGCGACTGGCACCGCGCGGCGTGGACACGGTGATCGGTGCCACAGTGGACCCGGCGGTCGGCGCGATCCTGTCCTTCGGCCTGGCCGGTGCGCCGGCCGAACTGTTGGGCGACACGGCGCACCGGCTGGTTCCGGCCACCGACCAGGACGTCGCCGGGCTGATCCGGGAGGTGCGGGCGGCGCCGCTGCTGTTCGGCTGGCGCGGCGCCGAGGCGGTGGACACCGGTGCGCTGGAGGAACTGCTGCTCAGGGTGTCGCAGCTGGTGGACGACGTCCCGGAGATCGCGTCGGTGGACCTCGAACCCGTGGTCGTGGCCCCGCACGGGTTGGCGATCCTGGGGGCGCGGGTGCGGGTCGCGCCCCTGCCGGTCCGCAGCGATCTGGGCCCGCGCGCGATGAGCACGCTGTAACCTTCCTTGGTTGCGCCCTGCCCGGGCGCTGTTGTCCGAAGCTCGGCGCCGTGCCGCCCGCTTCGTCGGCGGACCATGCCAGGATGGAGATATGGCGAAGACCGGTACCACCACCACTCAGGACCTGCGCTCGGCGATCGAGCGCAGCGGCTACTACCCGGCCCTGGTGTCCGAGGCGGTGGAGTCCGCGGTGGGCCCGGAGCCGATCAGCTCCTACCTGGTGCACCAGGAGACGACATTCGACGCCAACGAGGTTCGCCGGCACGTGACGGTGCTGGTGCTGACCCCGACCCGTTTCGTGGTGAGCCACACCGACGAGCAGTCGGGGGCCGAGGGCAGCCCCTCGGTGCCGTTCGCGACGACCTCGACGGAGAGCGTGCGGCTGGACCGGATCGGTTCGGTCGTGGTGAGCCGGATGGTGGCGAACCCGGAGACGTACACGCCGGGGACGCTGCCGCGCGAGGTGGTCCTGACGATCGGATGGGGCGCGGTGCAGCGCCTGGACCTGGAGCCGGCCGGCTGCTCGGACCCGAACTGCGAGGCGGATCACGGCTACACGGGTTCGGCGACGGCCGACGACCTCTCGCTTCGGGTGAGCGAGGCCGGTGACGGCCCGGAGACGGTGTCCCAGGCGCTCCTGTTCGCCCGGGCCCTGTCCGACGCGACGATCGACAACGGCCCGCGGGTCTGATCGCCGCCGCCTCCGACCGCTACGAATCCGGTTCCATGTCCTTCGTTCCTGCCGACGGCTACGACGCCTTCGAGATCCTTGACCCGGCCGCTGCCCCCGCGCCCCCCTACGGCAGCGGTTCGCTGTGCGACCTGCTGCCCTCGGTGGCGGCGGGGCTCGGTGTCCCCGGGTTCACCGCGACGCTGCCGATCGCCCCGGCGGACCGGGTGGTGGTGTTCCTGGTGGACGGCCTGGGGTGGGAGCTGCTGCTGCGCCACCCCGAGTACGCACCGTTCCTCTCCTCGCTGGCCGGGAGTTCGCTGGGCGGCAGCGGCCGTCCGCTGACCGCGGGCTTTCCGTCCACCACGGCGACCTCGCTGGCCTCGGTCGGCACCGGGACGCCGCCGGGCCTGCACGGCCTGGCCGGGTACACGGTGGCGGTGCCGGGCGCCGGCTACCTGATGAACCAACTGCGCTGGCAGCCGCCGACCGAGCCGCACGCCTGGCAGCCGTACCCGACGGTCTTCGAGCGGACGCACGAGGCCGGGGTGGCGACCGCGCAGGTCTCCTCCCCGCTGTTCGCGCAGACCCCGCTGACCCGGGTGGCGCTGTCCGGCGGCACCTTCCTGGGCCGCACCACCGGCGAGGAGCGGATGGACCTGGCGGCCTCCTGGCTGGCCGAGCACGACCGGGCGCTGGTGTACACCTACGTCAGCGAGCTGGACGGCGCGGGCCACCGCTTCGGGGTGGACTCCGACGAGTGGCGGATGACGCTGGACGCCGTGGACCGGCTGGCCCGCCGCCTGGCCGAGCGGTTGCCGCCGCGTTCGGCGATGTACGTCACGGCCGACCACGGCATGATCGACATCGCGCCGGAGGACCGGATCGACTTCGACGAGGACTGGGAGCTGGGCGCGGGCGTGGCCCTGCTCGGCGGCGAGGGCCGAGCCCGGCACGTGTACGCGGTGCCCGGTGCCGCGGCCGACGTGCACACGGTGTGGAGCGAGGTGCTGGGCGACCGGATGTGGGTCGCCACCCGGGACCAGGCGATCGAGGCGGGCTGGTTCGGGCCGGTCGTGGACGAGCGGGTGTACGGCCGGATCGGTGACGTGGTCGCCGCGGCGCGCGACGACATCGCGATCGTCGCCTCCCGCAACGAGCCCGGCGAGTCCGCGATGATCGGCCTGCACGGTTCGATGACTCCGGTCGAGCAGTTCGTGCCGCTGCTCGAAGTCCGGGGCTGAGTCGCTCCCTTGATCCTTCTGTGCCCGAACTTCCCTGATTTGAAAGGCCCTTGCTCCACCCATGGCTGAACTGGTGTTCTTCTCGGGCACGATGGACTGCGGCAAGTCGACGCTGGCGCTGCAGATGGACCACAACCATGCCGCGCGCGGCCGGCGGGGCGTCATCCTCACCCGCAACGACCGGGCGGGCGCCGCGACGATCTCCAGCCGGCTGGGCCTGCAGGCGGAGGCGGTCGAGGTGACGGACGACTTCGACTTCCACGCGCACGTGGTGCAGCGGCTCTCGGCGGGCGGCCGGGTGGACTACCTGATCTGCGACGAGGCCCAGTTCTTCGCCGCCGAGCAGGTCGACCAGCTGGCCCGGGTGGTGGACGAACTGGACATCGACGTCTACACCTTCGGCATCACCACCGACTTCCGCACCCGGCTGTTCCCGGGCTCGCAGCGGCTGATCGAGCTGGCCGACCGGGTGGAGGTGCTGCAGGTCGAGGCGCTGTGCTGGTGCGGTGCGCGGGCGACCCACAATGCCCGTACGGTCGGCGGGGTGATGGTGGTCGAGGGCGCCCAGGTGGTGATCGGGGACATCTCGGTGCGCGACGACGAGGTCGGCTACGAGGTGCTGTGCCGCCGCCACCACCGTCGCCGCCTGACCGCGGCGACGGCCCGCGCCTCGGTGCTCTCGCCGGACGTGCTGCCCTTCGAGGAGCAGCAGGCCTGAGCGGTCCCCGGGGGCGCAGGCCGCCGGGCTCCCCCCGTGGCGTGTCCGGAAGACCGTCCTAGGCCGCGGTCTCCAGCACCGAGAAGTGCCCGCCCTGCGGGTCGGCCAGCCGGGCGGCCCGGCCGCGGGCGGTGTCGTGCGGTTCGACCAGGATCCGGCCGCCGAGTTCCACGGCGTGACGAGCGGTCAGGGCCACGTCCCGGACGGCGAAGTGGGTGCGCCAGCGCGGCGGGTGGCCGCGCAGGTCGGCGCGGTGCCGGATGCCGGCGACCGGCCGGCCGTGCACGAGCAGCGCGCTCTCGTCCGCGCCGGGCCGGACCTGGCGGTCGAGCACGGTGGCGTAGAAGACCGCGGCGCCCTCGGTGTCGGGGGTGAGCAGTTCTGCCCAGGCCGGTTCGCCGGGGTCGGTGCCGGTCTCCCGACCGAGGTGCTCCTCACCCTGCCAGAGGCCGAAGACGGCGCCGGAGACGTCGGAGGCGATCGCCATCCGCCCGGCGCGTTCGGCCTGCAGGGGCCCGACGGCGACGGTGCCGCCGCACTCGCGGACCAGCTGGGCGGTGCGGTCGGCGTCGTCCACGGCGAAGTAGGTGGTCCACTGCACCGGGAAGCCGGTGGCGGTGGAGAGGCCGAGGCCGGCGACCGGCGCCCCGTCGAGTTCGGCCCGGACGTAGTCGCCGAGCTGGCCGGGCCCTGGGGTGTACGTCCAGCCGAGCAGCGCGCCGTAGAAGGCTCGGGCTCCGGCCGGGTCGTCGGTCAGCAGGCTGACCCAGCAGGGCGTGCCCTGGGCCAGTCGGAGTTCCACCGCGGGCAATGCGGGCCTCCTCGTGGGTGGTTGGCGCACGGAATCCTCGGGCGCGAGGGTGATGCTTCCACCCTGACGGGCGCCCAACCCTCGGGCCGCGCGGAAATCCCGGCAAAGTCCGCACAAAGAGCGGCGGGTCGGCGTTGCTGCGCGACAATGGCCGCCATGACCACCTACAACGACGGTTCCCCGCTGATCTCCGCGGCCGAGCTGCGGGAGGCGCTCGCCTCCGCCCGTCCGCCGGTGCTGCTGGACGTGCGCTACCAGCTGGTCGGCGCCGCGCCGGGCGGCCCGACCGCGGCCGAGGAGTACCGGGCCGGGCACCTGCCCGGCGCCCACTTCGTCGAGCTGGACCGGGACCTGGCGGCTCCGCCCGGCGCGCCCGGCCGGGGCGGGCGCCACCCGCTGCCGGACCCGGAGGACTTCGGTGCGGCGATGCGCGGCTTCGGGGTGAGCGGCGGGCGCCCGGTCGTGGTGTACGACGGCGCGGCCTCGATGGCGGCCGCCCGAGCCTGGTGGCTGCTGCGGTGGGCCGGGCACCGGGACGTCCGGGTGCTGGACGGCGGATTCGCGGCCTGGCGGGAGGCCGGGCTGCCGGTGACGGCCGAGCTGCCGGAGCCCGCGGCGGGCGACTTCAAGCCGGTGCCGGGGCAGCTGCCGACGGTGGACGCGGACGGCGCGGCCGCGTGGGCGCGCGGCAACCTGCTGCTGGACGCCCGCTCGGGCGAGCGCTACCGGGGCGAGACGGAGCCGGTGGACCCGCGGGCCGGGCACGTCCCGGGCGCGGTGTCGGCGCCGACGACCGAGAACGTGGGCCCGGACGGGCGGTTCCGTCCGGCCGCCGAGCTGGCGGCCTGCTTCCGGGCGCTGGGCGCGGGGGAGCGGGAGACCGCGGTGTACTGCGGTTCGGGTGTGACGGCGGCGCACCAGATCCTGGCGCTGGAGGTGGCGGGCCTGCCGGCCACGCTGTACCCGGGGTCGTGGAGCGAGTGGTCGAGCGACGCGGGCCGCCCGGTGGCGGTCACCGGCCGGCCGGGCTGAGCCGGGGAAACGCTGCGGGGCGGGAGGCCTGGCCTCCCGCCCCGCGGACCGCTGTTACTCCTGCTTCTTGCGTCGGCTGCCGAAGACGATCTCGTCCCAGCTGGGCACGGTGGCCCGGCGCCCGGGCCGGACGCCGTCCGCCTCGGCCTGCCGGTCGGTGGTGCCGACGAGGCGCTCGCGGTGCGGTGCGACGGCGCGCGGCATCAGGATGTCGGCGTAGGCCGAGCCCGCGCCGACCGCCGGGGCGGCCGCAGCCGGCTCCTCGGTCTCCTCGGCGACCTCGGCGGGCACCGGCTCGATCGGGGTGGGGCTGCCGACGGCGAGGTCGCCGCGGAAGGCGGGGACCACGTCGAGCAGGCTGGTCAGCGAGTCCCTGGACTCGGCGGTGGCCTCCCGCGACTCGCGGACCTCGCGGGCCGACATGATGCGGTCGGCCGAGGGCCGGTCGATCATCGGGCGGGGCGGCCGGTCCTGGGGGAGCCGGGCGATCCGCGGGATGAACGGGAAGACCGACTCCTCCTCGCGCTCGACGTTCTCGCCGATCAGCGCGCGGGCCTCGTCGTCGTTGGGCTGGACCAGGCGCCGGGGCGGGTCGTACGTCCACGAGGCACTGCGGCCCTCGCCGTCGGCCCGGTAGGAGAGGATGACCTCCCAGGTGCCGTCGTCGCGGCGCCAGGAGTCCCAGCGCTCGGTGTCCTTCTCGGCGCCGCGCAGCGCGAGGCGCTCGGAGACGGCCTCACCGAGCTGCGGGCCGGTGGACTCGCCGTTGCGGCGGATGGCGGTCTTGCGGGCGCGCTCGGCCATGAAGGCGCGCTCGGCGAGGACCGGACCCTCGAAGCGGCGGACGCGGTCGACGGAGATCCCGGCGGCCTGGGCGACCTCCTCAGCGGAGGAACCGGCTCGTATCCGGGCCTGGATGTCCCGGGGCCGCAGATGGCTCTCGACCTCGATCTCGATCTGGCCGAGACGCGGCCGGTCGCCGCGGATGGCGGCGCGCAGCCGCTCGTCGATGGGGAGGGTGTACTCCGTGCTGTCGGCAGCCTTGAGCACCAGCCGTGTGCCGTCGTTGCTGACGGCCACAACCCGCAGTTCGGGCACGGTTACCTCCCGGGTGGTGCCTGCCGACGTCACCTGCGTCGCTGCTCCCGTACTGAGTGTGGCCTGCCCACTCGCGACTGGCCACAACCTTGCTGAGTTCCCCGGCGTGTCGGGCTTAGGCCCGGGCACGCCGCTGTGGCACGGTTGCCTTTTTGCCACGCCATCCGTCGACGTCGCGCCTGGGTGTCCCGGCCGTCCTCGCACGCGCAGTGATCGCGACGATCCGGGACGGGCGTCGCCGTGCGTGCCTGCTCCGTGGCTCTTCGTCAAGCTACCGGTGTGGGCGCAGTCGACAAGTCGACCCAAGGCTCAGGCTTTACGAACAGTACTCCATTCGTGGCATCCGAAGGGGCGGCTCGCCGCTCAAGTCTCCCGCGATTCACGGGAATCTCAAGAGCGCGCCCCCGCAATGGCGGACCACCGGCGGATGGACGGTGATCATCTTCACACAATCCGGGCGTGCAGAACCGCATTTTCGCCCCTTGTGTCCTTCTTTGGGCAAGATGGAGTGGCTTGTTCGAGAAACAGTCGTACGGACCGAGGGATGTCGATGCCGGAGCGGAGCCCCGTCGAGGAGGGCGGGAAGGAGGAGCGCAAGCGGATCGATCTGAGTGTGGCTCAGGTCGTCGCGAGCGCCCTGGCTGCCGTGGTCGGCGCGCTGCTGGCCTCCGAACTGGGCGTGTACGGAACCATCATGGGCGCCGCGGTGGTCAGCATCGGGGCCACCACCGGCGGCGCGGTGCTCCAGCACGCCTTCAAGCGGACCGGCGAACAGTTGCGCGGGGCGGTGGACCGCGGGCCGAACCGGACCGCGAACGCGCTGCGCCAGGTGCCGGTGGAGTCCGGGCGGCCCGGAGGGGGCGGCCGGCCCGACGGGCCCGAGCGGGTGGCGGGTGCGCCGGTGATCACCGCGGAGTGGAACGAGCCGCAGGTGGCGCGGGCGCGACGCCGATGGACGTGGAAGACCTACGCGGTGGTGTCCGGGCTGGTGTTCGTCCTGGCGATGACGCCGATCGTGGCCTTCGAACTGGCCACCGGGCAGCCGGTGTCGGCGACGGTCAAGGGCGAGTCCGGCAACGGCACGTCCTTCGGCGGCTCGGTGGCGCCCAGGTCCTCGCAACCGCAGGACGCGCCCGCGGAGCGCCGAGAGCCGGGCGGCCCGCACGGTTCCGAGGCCACGCCCTCCGGCGCGGCCTCGTCCCCGGCGACCGCGCGGCCGAGCCGGGAGCCGAGTGGCACCCCGGGCAGCGGCGCGGGCACGGCTTCGCCCTCGGCGGGCGCGAGCGCGACCCCGTCGGCCGGCGCTTCCCCGTCGGCGGGCGGGGGGAAGCCCACCGACGAGACCCCCTCGCAGCCGCCCGCGACCGGCGACGGGTCGGCGCGGTCGACGGTGGCCCCGCCGCCGGCCGCCGGGACCCAGGCCCCGGCGGACCAAGCCCCGTAGGCGGCGGTGCGGGGGCGGACCCTAGGCCCCCAGCACCCGGCGCAGGTAGTCGTTGCCGAAGACCCGCTGCGGGTCGACCTCGTCGCGCAGGGCGGTGAAGTCGCCGAAGTGCGGGTAGACGCCGGCCAGGTACTCGGCGTCGCGGGTGTGCAGCTTGCCCCAGTGCGGGCGGCCCTGATGGGCGGTCATCAGCTTCTCGACGCCGGTGAAGTAGCCCTGGTCGGCGGTGCCGCGGTAGAGGTGGACGGCGATGTAGGCGCTGTCCCGGCCGGAGGCCGTGGAGAGCCAGAGGTCGTCGGCGGGGGCGAACCGGACCTCGACGGGGAAGCTGACCTTCCAGTCGGAGCGTTCGACGAGGGCCTTCAGCTCGCGCAGTACCTCGCCGACGGTCGCGCGCGGCACCGCGTACTCCATCTCCACGAAGCGGACCTTGCGCGGGCTGGTGAACACCCGGTGCGCGGTGTCGGTGTAACTGCGGTCGGACCAGGCGCGGCTGGCCAGCGCGGCGATCGAGGGGATCGAGCCGGGGAAGCGCCGGCCGACCCGGCAGGCGCCCTCCCAGACGGTGTTGGAGAGGAAGTCGTCCTCCAGCCACTCCTTGAACCGGGGCAGCGGGGCGGCCGGGCCCTGGCTGCGGTTGTTGCGCTTGGTGGCGCAGCGGTCGGTGTGCGGGAACCAGTAGAACTCGAAGTGCTCGTTGACGGCGGTGAGGTCGTCGAGGCGCTCCAGCACCTCGTCGAAGGCCATCGGCTGCTCGTGCGCGGTGAGCAGGAAGGCCGGTTCGACGCCGAAGGTGAGGGCGGTGATCACGCCGAGGGCGCCGAGGCCGAGCCGGGCGCCCTGGAAGAGCCGGGGGTTCTCGGTGGGGGAGCAGCGCTCGACCGTGCCGTCGGCGAGGACGATCTCCATGGCGCGGATCTGGGCGGCGAGTGAGCCGGAGTCGCGGCCGGTGCCGTGGGTGCCGGTGCTGGTGGCGCCGGCGACGGTCTGCACCTCGATGTCGCCCATGTTGGTGAGGGAGAGGCCCTCGGCGGCCAGGACCCGGTTGAGGCGGCGCAGCGGGAGGCCGGACTCGACGGTGACGGTGCCTGCCTCGCGGTCGATCTCGCGGACGGCGGTGAGCGCGTGCGGGCGGATCTGGACGCCGTCGCCGGCGGAGGCGATCGAGGTGAAGGAGTGGCCGGAACCGACGGCCTTGACGGTGCGGCCCCGGTCGGCGGCGCGCAGGATCTCCTTGGCCAGTTCCTCCGCGGTGCCGGGGGTGGCGGTCCGGGTGGGCTGGGAGCTCTGGTTCCCGGCCCAGTTGGTCCACCGGGTGCGGGTCGCGGTACTGGCCTGGGGCATTGTGCGGCCTCCTGCTCCGTGGCACCGGGGTCGGCGCGGTCCGGGGCGGCGCGGCCGCCCTACCCATGGGTAGGGCCACGGGTAGGGCGAGAGATTAGTCAGTTCACCGTTCGGCGTCTACGGGTCGTCCGACCGGTTCGGCGGGGGCCTCCGGGTCCTGGTCGGCGGTGAGTCCGGCCCGCAGCCGGCCGAGGCCGGCGAGGGCGGCGGCCACGCCGAGGACGCCGGCGGCCAGCGGGACCCAGTAGCCCGCGGCGGCGCCGCGGGCGTCCACCAGCCAGCCGCCGGCGGAGGAGCCGGCCGCGACGCCGATGGCGAGGCCGGTCGTCGTCCAGGTCATGCCCTCGGTCAGCTGGGAGGCCGGGACGAGCCGCTCGACCAGCGCCATCGCGGTGATCAGGGTCGGGGAGATGGCGATGCCCGCGATCAGCAGCGCGCCGCCGACCGCGGCCAGCCCGCCGATGCCGTGCACCGCGTGGGCGACCAGCAGCAGCGGCACCATGCTGAGCGCCATGAACAGGACGCCGAGGAAGAACCGCGCGGCCATCGAGCCGGAGAGCTTGAGGGTCCCGTACACCACGCCGGCCAGGCAGGAGCCGAGCGCCCACAGGGCGAGGATCACGCTGGAGACCGACTTGTGGCCCTGGGCCTGGGAGTAGGCGACGGTGACGACCTCGACCGAGCCGAAGATCGCGCCGGTGGCGACGAAGGTCAGGATCAGCACCTGCAGGCCGCGGTTGAGGATGACCGAGCGGCCCTCGTGCCGGGCGGCCGGGTGGACCGGCGGCTCGGTGGAGCGCTGCCCGGCGAACAGCAGCACGCCGACGGCGAGGAAGACGCCGGCGAGCAGTACGCCGGCCTCGGGGAAGACGGAGGTGGCCAGTCCGATGGAGAGGATCGGGCCGACGATGAAGCAGATCTCGTCGACGACGGCCTCGAAGGAGTACGCGGTGTGCAGCTTGGGGGCGTCGTCGCGGTAGAGGTGGGCCCAGCGGGCGCGGACCATCGCGCCGGTGCTCGGCATCACGCCCATGCCGGCCGCGAAGACGAACAGCGTCCAGTCCGGCGCCTCGAACCGGGCGCAGAGGAGCAGGCCGACGACGGCGACGACGGTGATCGCCATCGCCGGGACGACGATCCGACGCTGCCCGTGCCGGTCCACCAGTCGGGAGACCTGCGGGCCCAGGACGGCGGCGGAGATCGCGAGGGCGGCCGAGACCAGGCCGGCGACCCCGTACGAGCCCCTCAGCTGGGAGAGCATGGTCACGATGCCGATGCCGGTCATGGAGATCGGCAGTCGGGAGACGAAACCGGTGGTGGAGAAGGCCAGAGTGCCGGGGGAGGCGAATATCCGGCGGTAGCTGGACAGCACGGGAGCTCCGGGTCGGGGGTGGGGTAAGGAACGAGGCTGGCGTACACAGCTTACGTACGTTGGCAAACGGTATTTTCCGGACACCAGCGCGGCCCCGGCGGCGGCGCCCGGCCCCTCAGTGGCAGGATCGGTTCCATGTCCGACGCGCGCAAACCCTCCCCCTCCGGCGCCGCTCCGTACGACGCCCTGCTGCTCCTCTCCTTCGGCGGCCCCGAGGCCCCCGAGGAGGTCGTCCCGTTCCTGGAGAACGTCACCCGGGGCCGCGGCATCCCCACGGAGCGGCTGAAGGAGGTGGGCAAGCACTACTTCATGTTCGGCGGGGTCAGTCCGATCAATGAGCAGAACCGTGAGCTGCTTGCCGCGCTGCGCAAGGACTTCGCCGAGCACGGTCTTGACCTGCCGGTCTACTGGGGCAACCGGAACTGGGCGCCCTACCTGGTGGACGCCCTGCGGGAGCTGGCCGGCGACGGCCACCGGCGGATCGCCGTGCTCGCCACCAGCGCCTACGCCGGGTACTCGGGCTGCCGCCAGTACCGGGAGAACCTCGCCGACGCGCTCGCCGCCCTGGCCGAGGAGGGCGTGCCCGCCCTGCGGGTCGACAAGCTGCGGCACTTCCACAACCACCCCGGCTTCGTCGAACCGATGATCGACGCCACCCTGGCCGCACTGGCGGAGCTGCCCGAGGCCGTCCGGAACGGCGCCCGGCTGGCGTTCACCACCCACTCCGTCCCGGACACCATGGCCGAGACCTCCGGCGCCCCGGACGACCCGGCCCGCGGCACGCCGGGCGGCGCCTACGTCGCCCAGCACCTGGACGTGGCCCGGCTGGTCGTCGCGGCCGTCGCCGAACGCACCGGCGTCGCCGACCGGCCCTGGGAGCTGGTTTTCCAGAGCCGCAGCGGGGCCCCGCACACGCCGTGGCTGGAACCGGACATCTGCGACCACCTGGAGGCCCAGCACGCCGAGGGCGCACCCGCCGTGGTGATGGTCCCGATCGGCTTCGTCTCCGACCACATGGAGGTCAAGTACGACCTCGACACCGAGGCCGTCGCCAAGGCCGCCGAACTCGGCCTGCCGGTGGCCCGCGCCGCCACCGTCGGCGCCGACCCCCGGTTCACCGCCGCCGTCCGCGAGCTGGTCCTGGAGCGGGCCGCCACCGAGCGCGGGGAGGACGTGACCCGCTGCGCACTCGGCGCGCTCGGCCCCGGCCACGACGTCTGCCCGGTCGCCTGCTGTCCCAACCCGCGCGCCCCCCGCCCGGCCGTCGCCGAGCGCTGACCGCCCGTCCCGCCGCTATGGAGGAGAATCCCGTGACCGCCCCCGCCCAGCCCGACGACCGGCTCCTCGACGACCTGCTGGACGTCGCCCTGGACGCGGCCCGGCAGGCCGGCGCCCTGCTGCGCGACGGCCGCCCCGCCGACCTCGGCGTGGCCGGCACCAAGAGCAGCCCGGTCGACGTGGTCACCGAGATGGACCTCGCCTCCGAGAAGCTTGTGCTGGAGCTGATCACCGGGCGCCGCCCGGCCGACGGCTACCTCGGCGAGGAGGGCGCCGAGCGGCCCGGCACCAGTGGGGTCCGCTGGGTCGTGGACCCGCTCGACGGCACGGTCAACTACCTGTACGGACTGCCCTCCTGGGCGGTCAGCGTGGCCGCCGAGGTGGACGGCCGGGCGGTCGTCGGAGTGGTGTACGCCCCGGCGCGCGACGAGCTGTTCCACGCCGTCCTGGGTCGCGGCGCCCGGCTGAACGGCCGGCCGCTCGCGACCCGCCCGGCCCCGCCGTGGGGCCAGGCGCTGATCGCCACCGGCTTCAACTACGTCCAGCCGGTGCGGGTGCGCCAGGCCGAGGTGCTGCTGGCACTGATGCCCGAGGTGCGGGACATCCGCCGGGGCGGGGCAGCCGCGGTCGACCTCTGCGACGTCGCCGCCGGGCGGCTGGACGGCTACTACGAGCGCGGCCTCGCCCCGTGGGACCGCGCGGCCGGCTGCCTGATCGCCGCCGAGGCCGGCGCCCTGACCGGCGGCCGCCCCGGGCACGGCCCGGAGGGCGAGTTGACCGTCGCCGCGGCCCCGGGCGTGTACGAGCCGCTGCAGGAGCGCCTGGCCGCGCTGCGCGCCTGGGCGGACTGACCGGTTCCGACCGGTTCCGGCCGGGTCCGCCGGACCCGGCCGGCCGGAAGCACTCTCACCGGCAGCCGCGAAGAGCCCGGACCCGCGAAGGGCCCGGACATGCGAAGAGCCCTGGCATACGGGGGATGCCAGGGCCTGGGTTTCGCACGGCCCCCTCAGGGCCGCAGGTGCCGGAGTACCGGCGACGGGTCGGTGGTGCCGAACGGGTCAGGCAGCGGTGCGGTGGCGCTCCAGCACCGTGTCCACGCCGTGTTCGGCGGCGAGTCGGCGGAGGTCGTCCAGCTCGGACTGCTCCACCTCGGCGAGGAACTCGTCCCCGGCCTCGATCGCGCGGTGCAGATCCTGCTCGGCGTTGGCTATGCGCTGCAGGATTCCGGCCTTGAAGGCGTCCATACGGGCCCCCTTACTGTGTCGGACGTGCACGGTCGTGCGCTCTCCGCCCCGAGGAAGGTCCAGCCGGTGAAAGCGTCCCGGCCGGCGGTGGATCTCCGGTCGGACGCGGAGACGGCTTTTGGCCGCTCCCGGTGATGTCCCAGCCCCAGGGCCGGCGCGGATGAACGCACGGCGGGTGGGTGCGACCGGCCAACAGCCAGATCGCGGGTGTGCAGCTGTCCTCCCCCGGGGGGCGGCCGGGAAACCTCCCGGTGGAAGAAAGTTGCCCGTGTCACAGTCCAACCGGACTGGTGCCGACACGAACGGTCACCGCCGGGGAGCCGCACCCCTTGCCCGAGGGGCAGCTTATCGCTGCTTTACCGCAGGACCAGGCAGGATGGAGCCACCGTCGGAGCCGTGCGTCCGCTTTCCGGGGCCGGCCTGGAGAAGGGACAACGACCGTGCGGGTTCTCGTCGTCGAGGACGAGCAGCTGCTTGCCGAGGCCGTCGCGACCGGCCTGCGCCGCGAGGCGATGGCCGTCGACGTGGTGTACGACGGGGAGGCCGCGCTCCAGCGCATCGCGGTCAACGACTACGACGTGGTGGTCCTGGACCGCGACCTCCCGCTGGTCCACGGCGACGACGTCTGTCGCAAGGTGGTCGAGCAGGGCCTGGCGACCCGGGTGATCATGCTGACCGCCTCCGGCGACATCAGCGACCGGGTCGAGGGCCTGGAGATCGGCGCGGACGACTACCTTCCGAAGCCGTTCGCCTTCAGCGAACTCGTCGCCCGGGTACGGGCGCTGGGACGCCGCGCGACCGTCCCGCTGCCCCCGGTGCTGGAGCGGGCCGGCATCTCGCTCGACCCCGGTCGGCGCGAGGTGATCCGCGACGGGCGCACCGTCCAGCTCGCCCCCAAGGAGTTCGCCGTCCTGGAGGTGCTGATGCGGGCCGGCGGAGCCGTCGTCTCCGCCGAGCAGCTGCTGGAGAAGGCCTGGGACGAGCACACCGACCCGTTCACCAACGTCGTCCGCGTCACCGTGATGACGCTGCGCCGCAAGCTCGGCGACCCGCCGGTCATCGTCACCGTGCCGGGCTCCGGCTACCGGATCTGACCCCCGGATCCCCGCCGCGGGGCCCGGCCCCGGATCCCACCACCCCGCGCCCGCCCCGGCGGACGCCCCGAGAGGACGATCATGACCACCCCGCCCCCGGCCGGCGGGCCCTCCGGCGCGCCCGCCGGCGGCCCGCGCGCCGTGCCGCCCAAGCCCGTGCACCCGCCGCGCTCGGCCCGGTCGAACCAGACCTACGTCCCCGGTGACGGCATGCTCGCCTGGCTGCCCTTCCGCCCCACCATCCGGATGCGGCTCACCCTGCTCTACGGCGGGATGTTCCTGATGGCCGGCGTGGTGCTGCTGCTGGTGATGTACTTCTTCGTCCAGCAGGCCCTGCAGAACGTCGGCCAGCCGCACCTGTTGCTGAACGGGCCGGGCATCTCCGTGCGGACCCCCGACGGCCTCACCCTCACCAACCAGTCCGCGCTCGACCAGTGGCTGAACGACAACAAGGCCTACCAGGCCAGCCAGGCGCTCAACACCCTGCTGCGCAAGCTTCTCACCGTCCTCGTCTGCCTGTCCGTGATCGCGTTCGCGGCCGGCTACGCGATGGCCGGCCGGGTGCTGCGCCCGCTCGGCCGGATCACCCGCACCGCCCGCGACGTGGCCTCCTCCGACCTGCATCGCCGGATCGAGCTGGACGGGCCGGACGACGAGCTCAAGGAACTCGCCGACACCTTCGACGACATGCTGGACCGGCTGGACCGGTCCTTCGACTCCCAGCGCCGCTTCGTCGCCAACGCCTCGCACGAGCTGCGCACCCCGCTTGCGATCAACCGCACCCTGCTGGAGGTCCAGCTCTCCGACCCGGCCGCCTCGCCCGATCTGCAGCAGCTGGGCAGGACCCTGCTGGCCACCAACGAGCGCAGCGAGCAACTGGTCGAGGGCCTGCTGCTGCTCGCCCGCAGCGAGAACGAGCTGACCGACCGCCGCCCGGTGGAGCTGTCCGAGGTGGCCACCCGGGCGCTGGAGCAGACCAGGGCCGAGGCGGACAAGCGCGAGGTCGAGCTGCGCTCGAAGCTCGATCCGGCCGTGGTCGGGGGCAACGGCGTGCTGCTGGAGCGGCTCGCGCTCAACCTGCTGCAGAACGCCGTCCGGTACAACACCCCGGGCGGCTGGGTCGAGCTGTCCACGGCCGAGGTGCCGGGCGGCGGCGAGCTGGTGGTCTCCAACACCGGCCCGGTGGTGCCCGGGTACGAGCTGGAACACATCTTCGAGCCGTTCCGCCGGGTCAAGGGCGCCGACCGCACCCGCAGCGACAAGGGGGTCGGGCTCGGCCTGTCCATCGTCCGCTCGGTGGTGCGCGCCCACGGCGGCAGCGTGGAGGCCACCCCGCGCGCCGGGGGAGGCCTCACCATGCGGGTCCGCGTCCCCTCGCGGTAGCCCCAGCCGCAGGGGTTCGAAGCACAAGCCGCCCCCGTCAGGCCCGTCAAGACGACATAAGGCCTGGCGGGGGCGGCTTGTCTTTTCCGGCCCGAGCAACTTACGGTGTCGTAACCTACGCAACCGTAAGTGGGTCTCGTCGACGCTCCGCCGACGACCCGCACGACGCGTGCCCGCCCAACGCGCCCGTCCCAGCGCGTGCCCGTCCCCCAGGAGCAAGACCGTGACCATCGCCCCTGTGCAGAGCAGTGCCGTGCAGAGCAGCACCTCGCTCGGATCGAGCGGCTGGACCGACGCGCGGCTCATCCTGGCCCTCGAAGAGGTCGTGGAGAAGGAGCTGAACCGCCACCTGGGCATCGCCAAGGAGTGGATGCCGCACGAGTTCGTCCCGTGGAGCCAGGGCCGTGACTTCGACGGCGTCCTGGGCGGCGAGGCCTGGGCGCTCGACCAGTCGCAGGTGACCGCGCTGGGCCGGGTGTCGCTGGTGGTGAACCTGCTGACCGAGGACAACCTCCCCAGCTACCACCACGAGATCGCGAGCATGTTCGGCCGCGAGGGCGCGTGGGGCACCTGGGTGCACCGCTGGACGGCCGAGGAGGGCCGCCACGGCATAGCCATCCGTGACTACCTGCTCGCGACCCGCGCCGTCGACCCGGTGGAGCTGGAGCGGGCCCGGATGAGCCACATGTCCGAGGGCTTCGAGTCCGACAACGCGCACAGCATGCTGCAGTCGGTCGCCTACGTGGCCTTCCAGGAGCTCGCCACCCGCATCTCGCACCGCAACACCGGCAAGTACGCCGGCGACCCGCTCTGCGAGCAGCTCCTGGCGAAGATCGCCAACGACGAGAACCTGCACATGGTCTTCTATCGGAACCTGCTGAAGGCCGCCCTGGAGATCGCCCCCGACCAGGCCATGCGGGCCATCGCCGACGTGGTCACCGACTTCCGCATGCCCGGCCACGGCATCCCAGGCTTCGAGCGCGCCGCCGCGCAGATCGCCATCGGCGGGGTGTACAACCTGCGCATCCACCACGACGACGTGCTGCAGCCGGTGCTGCGCCACCTCAAGGTGATGGAGATCGACGGCCTGGGCCCGGAGGGGATGATGGCGCAGAACGAGCTGGGCGTCTTCCTGGACGGGCTGGACTCGCAGGCGCGGAAGTTCGAGGAGCGCCAGGCAGCGATGCTGGCCCGCCGGGCGGCCCGGCGGAGCGCCGAGTAGAACGTTCCCGCCAGCGGTCGGAGTGGGTGGATTTTCCGTGGTTTGCCCCGGAAGATTCATAACGTGACCAAGCTCACACCGTGTCGCTCCACGGTTTCGGTCAACCCCGGAGAGTGATCACCCGGCCGGAGGTGCCGATCGCCGTCCGTGACCGGATTTCGCCCCCAGCCGGATCCGCCGGATCGGTCGGCATCCCTGATGGGCAAGGGATTCGACGGGTATCCGCGCCACCCTTGCTCACTGTGCGTGGTCGCTCCGCCGGGTCCGGAGAGGGGTTGCGATGGCCCAGCGTGAGGCCTTCAGCAGCCCCGAGGATCACCCCGATGGACCCTGCGCTGAGTGTCGATTGAGTAACAGGGCTTGAAGTAAGGCAAAATCTCCGCCTCGGGTCGGGCACAAGACCGACCCCCCATGCGTTACGTGCGCTGGAGATACCGCACACACCGCACAAACCCGGAGGGGGAGAGCGAAAAATGGCAACCGACTACGACACCCCACGCAAGACCGACGACGAGCTCAACGAAGACAGCATCGAGGAGCTCAAGGCTCGGCGGAACGACAAGGGCGGCGGCTCCGTCGACGTCGACGAGTTCGACGCCGCCGAGGGCATGGAACTCCCCGGCGCCGACCTCTCGAACGAGGAGCTGGCCGTTCGGGTGCTGCCCAAGCAGGCCGATGAGTTCACCTGCATGAGCTGCTTCCTGGTCCACCACCGCAGCCAGCTGTACAGCGAGAAGAACGGCAACCCGATCTGCCGGGACTGCGGCGCCTGAGCACCGCGGCGGACACGGCCCGGTGCCCGCGGCTCCCGCGGGACCGGCACACCGCTCCTTCCGGCCCCGGGCAGCGGGGCCGGACGGCAGTTCCGGGAACCGTCCGGTCGGACGGACCCGGCAGGACGGAGTCGGCCGACGCGTCGGCACGCACGAAGTCGTAGGGACGGTCCCGCAGCAGCGGAACCGTCCCTCTCCGTTTCCAGGTCCTCGTCGGGCCCTTCCGGGCCCCGCCCGCCCGCTCAGGTACGGGCGCCGCGCCGGGCCTCCTCCAGCGCCTCCGCCAGCTTCATCGGCGAGCGGGTCGACAGGTAGAGGTACGGCGTCGGGTCGGCCGGATCGCTCACCTCGACCCGCAGCGCCGTCGGGACGTAGCTGCGCAGCAGCATGAAGGCGCGCGGATCGGCCTTCGGACCGCGCCAGGCCACCGCCTCGGCGGGGCTCAGCGCCCGGGCGGTGCCGAGCGCGTCCACCGGGATCCGGGCCGGTCCGGCCACCAGCGAACCCTGGACCACGCGGATCCGGGCCGAGCCGTAGCTGCTGATCGCGACCGCGCCGGCGGCCACGCCGACCACCAGCCCGACCAGCGCGGCCGGGCCGCTGACCCGGATCAGGATCAGCGCGAGCGTGAGGCCCACCGCGGCCGGGAGCAGCCACCAGGAGCGCGGCACCGTGAGGCGTTCGTCGTACATGCCCCCATTGTGGGCGCCCTGACGCCCGGCGCGGGACGCCACCCCCACCGGGGGCCCACCTACCCCTGGGTAGGGTTGGGGCCCGTGACCGGTACGACAGCCCCCAGCACCCCCGCCGACCGGCCGGCGCCCGCGATGCCGCCGTCCCCGACCACCCCGCCGCCGGACGCCGTCCTGCCGCCGCGCGCCCCCGAGGCACCGGCCCCCGGCACCCGGCTCGGCTCCCACTACGAACACTGCTTCGGCTGCGGCCCGCAGCACCCCGGCGGCCTGCGGATCGACGCCGTCGCGGGCGAAGGACTCGACGTCACGGCCGAGTTCGCCGTCCGGGACGTCCACCAGGGCGGCCCCGGCCTGGCCCACGGCGGCCTGCTGACCACCGCCATGGACGAGATCCTCGGCACGCTCAACTGGCTGTTGCACGCCCCGGCCGTGACCGGCCGGCTGGAGACGGACTTCCTCTCCCCGGTGCCCGTCGACTCGGTGCTGCACGTGCGCGCCCGGATCACCGGCGTCCACGGCCGCAAGATCTACAGCGCCGCCGAGGCACGGATCGGCGGCCCGGACGGACCGGTCGCCGTGCGCGCGCAGGCGCTCTTCGTCCAGGTGAAGCTGGAACACTTCACCACGCACGGTCGTGCCGAGGACATCGACAAGGTCCTCGACGACCCGGATCTGATGAAGCGCGCACGAGCCTTTGAGGTGAACCCTTGAGCGACACCCCCCGCCCGCAGCTGGACGTCCTGATCAAGCGCATCGACCCCGAGCTGCCGCTGCCCGCCTACGCGCAGCCCGGGGACGCCGGCGCGGACCTGCGGACCACCGTCGACGCCGAGCTGGCCCCCGGTGAGCGGGCTGTCCTGCCCACCGGCATCGCCATCGCGCTCCCGGACGGCTACGCGGCCTTCGTCCACCCCCGCTCCGGGCTGGCAGCTCGTTGCGGAGTTGCTCTCGTGAACGCCCCGGGGACGGTCGATGCCGGGTACCGTGGAGAGATCAAGGTGATCGTCGTCAATCTGGACCCGCGCGAGGGGGTCAGCTTCCGCCGAGGGGACCGGATCGCCCAGCTGGTCATCCAGCAGGTCGAGAAGGCCCGCTTCCACGAGGTGGAGGAGCTGCCTGGGTCGGCACGTGCCGAGGGTGGGTTCGGGTCGACCGGCGGCCACGCCGCGGTCTAGCATGCCCGCGGCCTCGCAGGAAGCCGAGCAGGTATTCGCATCGGTCTTGGACCGGGAAGGACAGTGACCGTGTTCCGTCGTCGCCAGAAGAGCGAGGACGCTGTCGAGCAGCTCGCCGACGACGCCATCAGCGCCGACGAGACGGCCGATGACGTCGAAGGTTCCGCCGAGAGCGAGAACGTGACCGAGCTGGACCCGGCCGACAGGGTCGGCCTGCCGCCGGCCCCCCGGCCGGACGGTCCGTGGGACCACTCGGAGCTGGAGAACCCCGAGGAGGGGCGAGTCGACCTCGGGGGTCTGCTGGTCCCCGGTGTCGAGGGCATGGAGCTGCGCGTCGAGGTCGCCGGTGACGCGATCGTGGCCGCCACCCTCGTGCTCGGCAACAGCGCCATCCAGCTCCAGGCCTTCGCGGCCCCGAAGTCCGAGGGCATCTGGGGAGAGGTCCGCGAGGAGATCGCCAACGGCATCACCTCGCAGGGCGGCATCATCGACGAGGAGGAGGGCCCGCTCGGCTGGCACCTCCGCGCCCAGGTCCCGGTGCAGCTGCCGGACGGCACCCAGGGTGTCCAGCTGGTGCGGTTCGTCGGCTGTGACGGTCCGCGCTGGTTCCTGCGCGGTGTGATCTCGGGCCAGGCCGCCGTGCAGCCGGAGATGGCCGGGATCCTGGAGCAGGTCTTCCGCCAGACCGTCGTCGTGCGTGGTGAGGCCCCGATGGCTCCCCGCGACCCGATCGTGCTGAAGCTTCCCGAGGACGCCCAGATGGTCGCCGACGGTGGTGGGGCGGCCGCCACCGCCGGCGAGGGCGACAACCGTTTCGGCGGCACCTCGCTCGATCCGTTCGCGCGCGGTCCGGAGATCACCGAGGTCCGCTGATCGGTCGTGACCGGCCCTGATCGCCCCTGCCCGGGAGCCCGGGCAGGGGCGATTTGCATGTGGCGGGTCCGTCCCCGTACAGTTCCGGAGTCGCCGCGGGAGACCGGGGCGCAA
>NZ_JBEZIQ010000020.1:0-150056 GCF_040651155.1 Kitasatospora sp. NPDC048545 | reverse complement strand
CCGCCGACCTGGTGGTCGCCCTGCTCGCCGTCCTCAAGGCCGGCGGCGCCTACCTGCCCATCGACCCCGACTACCCCGCCGACCGCATCGCCTACGTGGTCGGCGAGGCGGCTCCCGCCGTGGTGCTGGCGTCCACGGCGACGGCCGGGGCCGTACCGGGCAGCGGCGTGCCGGTGGTCCTGCTGGACGAGCCAGCGACCGGGCAGCGGCTGGCCGCTCTGGCGGACGGCGACCTGTCGGACGCCGACCGCCGGGCACCGCTGCTGCCCTCCCACCCGGCGTACGTGATCTACACCTCGGGCTCCACCGGCCGCCCCAAGGGCGTGGTGGTCCCGCAGCAGAACGTGGCCTTCCTGGTGGCCGGCACCGCCCGCTGGTTCGACTTCGGCCCGGACGACGTCTGGACCTGGTTCCACTCCTACGCCTTCGACTTCTCCGTCTGGGAGCTGTGGGGCGCGCTGTTGCACGGCGGCCGGCTGGTCGTCGTCCCGTTCGAGACCTCCCGCTCGCCGCAGGACTTCCTGGACCTCCTGATCCGCGAGCAGGTCACCGTCCTCAACCAAACCCCTTCCGCCTTCTACCAGTTGACCCAGGTCACGGCGGAGGACACCGAGGGCACAGCCCGGACGGCCACCACCGAGGGTTCCGCCGAGCCGCACCGGCCCCCGCTGCGTACCCTGGTGCTCGGCGGCGAGGCCCTGGACGTGAGCCGCCTGGACGGCTGGTTCCGCCGGCTGGGCGAGCGGGCGCCCGCCACGGTCAACATGTACGGCCCCACCGAGGCCACCGTCTGGGTCACCGGCAAGCCCGTCAACTCCCTTGGCAGTGCGGCGATCCCGTCGACGGCCCGGGCCTCCGGGGCGTCCGGCGAGGCCGCCTCGTCGATCGGCCGCCCGCTGGGCAACTCCCGGGTCTACGTGCTCGACGCCGCACTGCGCCCGGTGCCGCCGGGCGTGGCCGGCGAGCTGTACCTGGCGGGCGCCAACCTGGCCCGGGGATACCTCGGCCGCCCCGGCCTGACCGCCGAGCGCTTCGTAGCCTGCCCCTTCGAGCCCGGAGACGGGCCCCTCCTGCCCGGTGGCGGGCAAGGAGGGAGGATGTACCGCACCGGCGACATCGTCCGCTGGACCGCCGACGGTGAGCTGGAGTTCGTCGGCCGGGCCGACGACCAGGTGAAGATCCGCGGCTTCCGGATCGAGCTCGGGGAGATCGAGACCACGGTCGCCTCCCATCCCCGGGTCTCCCAGGCGGCCGTCCTGGTCCGCGAGGACATCCCGGGCGACCGGCGCTTGGTCGCCTACGCGGTCCCGGCGGACGACGGCACCGATCTGCCCGTTCAGCTCCGGCAGTTCCTCGCCGACAGGCTGCCGGACTACATGGTGCCCTCCGCGGTGCTGCTCCTGGACGCCCTGCCTCTCACCGTCAACGGCAAGCTCGACCGCCGCGCCCTGCCGGCCCCGGCGTACGGCGCGACGACGGCCGGCCGCGCCCCGAGCACGGTGCAGGAGGAGATCCTCTGCGGCATCTTCGCCGAGGTGCTGGAGCTGCCGAGGGTGGGGGTGGACGACGGTTTCTTCGAGCTCGGCGGGCACTCGCTCACGGCCGCGCGCCTGGTCAGCCGGATCCGAGCGGTCCTCGGTGTCGAGGTGGGGATCCAGACGCTGTTCACCGCGCCGACCGTGGCCGGGCTGGCCGAGCGGCTCGGCCTGCCGGACACCCGCGAGGCCCTGGGCATGCTGCTGCCGCTGCGCACGACCGGCACCCGGGAGCCGTTCTTCTGCGTCCACCCGGTCGGCGGCCCGAGCTGGTGCTACTCGCCGCTGGCCAGGTTCCTCCCGGCGGACTACCCGCTCTACGGCCTCCAGGCCGCCGGACTGGACGGGTCGGACGGCCGGGACGGCTCGGACGACCGGGACTGCTCGGACGACCACGGCACGACCGACCACGGCTCGACCGGCCCGGACCTCCATGCCGAACTGCCGGGATCCATAACGGAGATGGCCGCGCAGTACGTCGAGCGGATGCGCAGCGTCCAGCCCGCCGGCCCCTACCACCTGCTGGGCTGGTCCTTCGGCGGTGTGGTCGCCCAGGAGATCGCCGCCCAACTGCGTGATCAGGGTGAGCAGGTGGCCGCCCTGGTGCTGCTGGACGCCCACCTGCCGACCCGCCCGGCCGGGGCCCCCGAGGACGCCGGGCGGGCGGAGCCGGAGGGCTTCGAGGAGCTCATCGACCAGAGCGCGCTGTCGATCGAGCTGACGGCCGAGGAACTCGCCACCGCCTCCCGGGTGATCGCGAACAACTTCCGTCTGCTGCGGGCGCACCGCCCGCGCCGCTTCGACGGTGACGCGCTGCTGGTCTCGGCCCGGGACGACCGCGGGCGCGACGTCCCGCACCGGGCCGTCTGGACGCCGCACATCACCGGCGAACTCACCGATCACCCGCTGGACTGCCGCCACGAGGACATGGCCCAGCCCGATGCCCTGCGCCGGGTCTGGGAGCTGACCGCGGCCTGGCTGGCCGACCGGGAGGCGACCGGCTGACCCACCCCGCACGCACACCGCAGCCGCGGTGACCGGACCGGCCCAGCCGGCCCGGTCACCGCGGCTGCGGTGTGCCGTCGGCGCACCCCGAGCGACCCCGGGTGCATCACTATGCAGTGATTGCCATTTTCATGAATCACCGGGGATGTCAATATTGCACACCCCCGGCGCGAAGCTCAATCACTGCTCAAATCCTGGGCTTACCCACAAGTAACGTAACAGACAACTGAACAGAATGCCTCCTACCAGGGCGGATATCCGGCAAAGAAAGTAAACATTCAGTAATGAAATCTGTGCAGAGGTCTATGAATAGCCCTACTGTGTGGCAACTCTCCGCGCTCCGAGCGCATCCCGGAGCCCCCACACACAGAGAGATCGCCAATGGCTTCCCTCAACCAGATCTCGCCGCCCGGCCAGAGCACCGGTTCCGACTCCGGAACCACCCACCGGTCGCTCAAGCGCCAGATCGGTCTCATCGGCCTCATGTGGGCCTCCGTCGGATCGATCATCGGGTCCGGCTGGCTCTACGGCGCGAAGAACGGCGTGGTCGCCGCCGGACCTGCGGCCGTCATCTCCTGGGGCATCGGCGCGGTCGCCATCGTGCTCCTCGCCCTGGTGCACGCCGAACTCGGCGGCCTGTTCCCCGTCGCCGGCGGTACCGCGCGCTACCCGCACTACGCCTTCGGCGGCCTCGCCGGCATGAGCTTCGGCTGGTTCTCCTGGCTGCAGGCGGCCACCGTCGCGCCGATCGAGGTCGAGGCGATGATCGGCTACGGAAAGGACCTGCCAGGGGCCTCCGGACTGCTGAACGCCGACAACACCCTCACCACCACCGGGTTCATCGTCGCCACCCTGCTGATGGCCGTGTTCGTCGCGGTGAACTTCCTCGGTGTGAAGGCCCTCGCCCGGACCAACACGGTCACCACCTGGCTGAAGATCTTCGTCCCGCTGTTCACGATCTTCGTCCTGGCGATCACGAGCTTCCACAGCTCCAACTTCACCTCGCACGGCTTCGCGCCGTTCGGCGCCAAGGGCGTGCTCGCCGCGATCAGCTCCAGCGGCATCATCTTCGCGCTGCTCGGCTTCGAGCAGGCGATCCAGATCGCCGGTGAGAGCCGCAACCCCAAGCGCGACATCCCCCGCGCCGTGCTCGGCTCGGTCGCCATCGGCACCCTGATCTACACCCTGCTGCAGGTGGTCTTCATCGGCGCCCTGCCGGTCAGCGCCTTCGCCAACGGCTGGGACAAGCTCGACTTCCCCGGCATCGACGGCCCCTTCGCCGGTCTGGCGACCCTGGTCGGCCTCGGCTGGCTGGCCTGGATCCTGAAGGTCGACGCGATCATCTCCCCCGGTGGCACCGGCCTGATCTACACCACCTCCACCTCGCGCATCTCCTACGGCCTGAGCAAGAACGGGTATGCCCCGCAGAAGTTCGAGCAGCTGGACAAGAACGGCGTGCCGTGGTTCGGCCTGATCCTGTCCTTCGTCACCGGTGTGATCTGCTTCCTGCCCTTCCCGAGCTGGCAGGAACTGGTCGGCTTCATCACCTCCGCCAGCGTGCTGATGTACGCCGGCGCCCCGCTGGCCTTCGGCGCGCTGCGCCGCCGTCTGCCCAACCGTGAGCGCTCCTACCGGCTGCCGCTGGGCGGCGTGATCTCCCCCGCCGCGTTCGTGGTCGCGAGCCTGATCATCTACTGGTCCGGCTGGCACATCCTGTCCCGCCTGGGCCTCGCGATCGTCCTCGGCTACGTGCTGCTCGGCAGCTACGCGGCGTACGCGATCAAGAAGGGCCTGCCGAACGCGCCGCGCCTGAACTGGAAGGCCGCCCAGTGGCTGCCGGTCTACCTGCTGGGCCTGGGCCTGGTCTCCTGGCAGGGCGGCTTCGGTGACGGCACCGGCCGGATCCCGCTCTGGTACGACATGGGCATCGTCGCGGTGTTCGCCCTCGGCATCTACTACTGGGCGATCCGGGTCGCCCTGCCGGCCGAGGAGATCGAGCGCGAGGTCGCCGACGTCGAGGTGGTCGACGCGGGCGGTCACTGATCCCCGCACCTGACCCGAAGGGCCCGCCGGTCATCCGACCGGCGGGCCCTTCCGCGTGCCTCAGAGGCCCAGCACCGTCCGCAGCGCCGTGCCCAGCTCGGCCTCCGGGTCCAGCGCCGGGCCGGGCGAGCGCCACGCGACGAACCCGTCCGGGCGGACCAGGACGGCGCCCTGCGGGCCGATGCCGTGCAGGGCGGCGAAGTCCGCGCCCGGCTCCGGGGCCAGGTCGTCCTCGGCGCCGTCGCCGATCCGGTAGGCGTCCAGCGGGACGGCCAGCCGGTCCGCCGCCCGTCGGGCGCCCGCCTGCCAGGCCGCGCCCTCGGGGCCGGTGAGCAGCACCATCGCCTGGTCGTACAGGTCCAGGGTGGAGAGCTTCACGCCCGCCCGCAGCAGCCACTGGTGCGGGGCCCGGCTGCCGGGCTCGCCCGCCGACTCGAACTGCTCGGGAACGACGGCGCCCTCCCGGTCCGTGCCGATCACCGCGCCGACCGGGTAGCGGTAGCCGAGCGCCACCGCGAGCACCCCGGCCTGCCGCCCGACGCCCGGCACCACCGCGTAGCCCGGGTGGCTGTGCTCGGCGGAGCGGGCCGAGGCGCGCTCGCTGGTCACCCGGGCGACCGGCCGCCGCTCCTGCCCGTACGTCTCCAGCAGGCTCGGCCCGGCCCAGCCGCACAGCACGGCGGCGAGCTTCCAGGCCAGGTTGTGGGCGTCCTGGATGCCGGTGTTGGAGCCGAAGGCGCCGGTCGGGGACATCTCGTGGGCGGAGTCCCCGGCGAGGAAGACGCGCCCGGCGCCGTACCGGTCGGCCACCCGCTCGGCGGCGTGCCAGGGCGCCCGGCCGGTCACCTCGACGTCCAGCTCGGGCAGGCCGACGGCGGTGCGGATGTGCCGCTCGCACCGCTCGTCCGTGAAGGCCTCCAGCGGCTCGCCGTGCTCGGGGTGCCACGGAGCGTGGAAGACCCACTCCTCCTGGTTGTCGACCGGCAGCAGCGCGCCGTCCGCCTCCGGGTTGGTCAGGTAGCAGGCGATGAAGTGCCGGTCACCGACCGCCTCCGCCAGCCGCTTGGCCCGGAAGGTGATGCTGACATTGTGGAACAGCTCGCCCTTGCCGCTCTGGCCGATGCCCAGCCGCTCGCGGACCGGGCTGCGCGGGCCGTCCGCCGCGATCAGGAACTCGGAGCGCACCACCCGCTGCTCGCCGCTCTCCCGGCTGCGCAGCACCGAGGTCACGCCGTCGGCGTCCTGCTCGAAGGACACCAGCTCGGTGCTGAACCGCACGTCCCCGCCCAGGTCGCGGGCCGCCCGCAGCAGCACCGGCTCCAGGTCGTTCTGGCTGCACAGGCACCAGGAGCTGGGGCTGAACCGGGCCAGCCGGCCGCCCGGGTCGATCTCGCGGAACAGCCACTCCTGCTCGGTGCCGGTCAGCGAGGGCGCCTGCAGGATGCCGTGGTTGGGGGCGAGGACCGAGGCGGCCTCACGGATCGCCGGCTCGACCCCGGCCACCCGGTACAGCTCCATCGTGCGGACGTTGTTGCCCCGGCCCCGCGGGTGACGCGAGGTGTCGGCGTGCTTCTCGACCAGCAGGTGTCTGACCCCGAGGCGGCCGAGGAAGAGTGAGGCCGACAGCCCGACCAGCGAGCCGCCCACGATCAGGACCGGCACCCGGTCGTCGATCTTCGGATTCATCAGTTGCTCCACCCTGTCAGGGGATTCCGCGGCCCGGCGTCTGGGTCGGCGCCGCCCTCGACGGGCCCGCTCAGCCGGGGGCCCCGCTCTTCCATCCCCCACCCGGGACCGGCTCTGCCGCCCCTTCGCTCGGATGGCCCGCAAATCTCGCGCCGCACCCGGTGCGCCGCCCACGATCGACCTCAGGCCTGGCGCCGACCGCCCGGGCTCGACCCGCCGTCGCACCGCCTTCCCAGGCCGGGGAGCGCCCGCCGGGCACGACAGACACGGCCCGCAGCGTGCGGCCCAGAGCAGAAAGTGGATCATGACAACTCTGTCCGAACCCCAGCCGAGGCAGCACTCCGACTCCGACACCCGGTTGCGGGTCGTGCTGATGCTGGAGATCCAGGACGGCGCCCAGCAGCGCTTCCTCGACGTCTACGAGCAACTGCGCCACCAGGTCGCCTCGGTCCCCGGCCACGTCAGTGACCAGCTGTGCCAGTCGATCAACGACCCGCGCCAGTGGCTGATCACCAGCGAGTGGGAGGACCAGGAGACCTTCCTGCAGTGGGTGGACAGCCCGGCCCACCGCGAGATGGTCAAGCCGATGCACGGCTGCGTCAGCGACAACTTCCGCTCGCTGCGCTACGCGGTCCTGCGCGAGACCTCGGCGGCCGGCTCCACCGGCACCCGGGCCCCGATGGAGGTGCCGCCCGGGCTGCCGCCCACCACGCCCGCCGGCCACGTCGGCCCGCCGAAGGCCGAGCCGGGCCCGGACGGCGTGGTCCGCCACGCCCTGACCTTCACCGTCAAGCCCGGCAGCGAGCCCGAGGTGGCCCGGATCCTCTCCGGCTACGCCTCCCCCCGGGCCGAGGTCGACGAACACACGCGGCTGCAGCGCACCTCGCTGTTCATGCACGGCAACCGGGTCGTGCGGGCCGTCGAGGTGGTCGGCAACCTGGGCGACGCGCTGCGCCACGTGGCGATGCAGCCCGAGGTGCGGGCCGTCGAGGAGGCGATCAACCCGCACCTGGAAGAGGCCCGCCAGCTGGGCGACCCGCAGGCGGCCCGCGCCTTCTTCGCCAGGGCGGCGCTGCCCGCCGAACACCAGGCGATCGCCGGCTCCCCCGCCTCCGGCCGGCTGCACCGGCACGCGGTGCTCTACCCCGTCCGTCCCGGCAACGGGCGGGCGGTGGCCGAGTTGCTGGCCGAGCACGACAACCTGGCCACCGCCGACCCGACCGGTCCCGTCGCGGCGGGCACCGTGTTCCGGCGCGACGACGTGGTGGTGCGCCTGGTCGACCTGCGGGTGCCGGCCGAGGCCGACCCTGCGGCGGCCCTCGGCGTGGCGGACGACCGGGAAGCGGGCGAACTGGCCCGGCTGCTCGACCTCGGACCGCAGGGCGACCTGCGCACCGTCGCCGGCCTCAGCGCCTTCCTCGCCGCCCGCGCCATGAACCCGGTCACCGACCGCAGCTCCAGCGACCCCCGAGCCAACTGACGCTTCGTCAGCACCCGTCGACTTCCCGGAGGAAGAGCACCATGACCACGCAGTACCCACGGATCGTCAACGTCGACGAGGCTCCGGAGAACCGCCGCCACGGCGCCGAACTACGCACCATGCTCACCCCGACCAGCTGCGGCGCGACCAGCGGCTTCATGGGCCTGGCGATCGTGCGGCCCGGCGAACGGATCGGCGAGCACTACCACCCGTACTCCGAGGAGTTCGTGTTCGTCGTCTCCGGCGAGCTGGAGGTGGACCTCGACGGGAAGGCCCACCCGCTCAAGCCCGACCAGGGCCTGATGATCCCGATCAACATGCGTCACCGCTTCCGCAACGTCGGCGACACCGAGGCCCGGATGGTCTTCCACCTCGGTCCGCTCGCCCCGCGCCCCGACCTGGGCCACGTGACCACCGAGGAGTCCGCGGCCTCCGGCCCGCCGGAACACGCCAAGGTGGCCTCGTGACCCGGCGCGTCGCCGTCACGGGGATCGGTGTGGTCGCGCCCGGCGGGGTCGGGGTCCCGGCGTTCTGGAACCTCCTCACGGCCGGCCGCACCGCGACCCGGGGCATCACGCTCTTCGACCCCACCGGGTTCCGCTCCCGGATCGCCGCCGAGGTCGACTTCGACCCCGCGGCCCACGGGCTGAGCCCGGAGGACGTCCAACGGGCGGACCGCTACGTCCAGTTCGCGATGGTCGCGGCCGACGAGGCGATCGCCGACGCCGGCCTGGACCTCGCCGCCGAGGACCCGTGGCGGATCGCCGTCTCGCTCGGCACCGCCGTCGGCGGCACCACCCGGCTGGAGCACGACTACGCCCTGGTCAGCGCCTCCGGCGCGCGCTGGGACGTGGACCACCGGCAGGCGCAGCCGCAGCTGCACCGGGCCTTCGCCCCCAGCACGCTGGCCTCCGCGGTGGCCGAGCGGACCGGCGCGCACGGCCCGGTCCAGACCGTCTCCACCGGCTGCACGTCCGGTCTGGACGCGATCGGCTACGGATTCCAGGCGGTCGAGGAGGGCCGCGCCGACATCTGCGTCGCCGGCGCCTCCGACTCCCCGATCTCGCCGATCACCGTGGCCTGCTTCGACGCCATCAAGGCCACCAGCGAGCGCAACGACGACCCGCAGCACGCCTCCCGGCCGTTCGACGCCGACCGCGACGGGTTCGTGCTGGGCGAGGGCGGCGCCGTCCTGGTGCTGGAGGAGCTGGAGCACGCCCGCCGCCGCGGCGCCCGGATCTACGGCGAGGTCGGCGGTTTCGCCACCTTCGGCAACGCCTACCACATGACCGGCCTCACCAAGGAGGGGCTGGAGATGTCCCGGGCGATCGACCACGCGCTCGCCCACGCCCGGGTGAACCGCACCGACGTCGACTACGTCAACGCGCACGGCTCGGGCACCAAGCAGAACGACCGGCACGAGACCGCCGCGGTCAAGCGCTCTCTGGGCGGCCACGCCTTCGAGACCCCGATGAGCTCGATCAAGTCGATGGTCGGGCACTCGCTCGGCGCGATCGGCGCGATCGAGGTCGTCGCCTGCACCCTGGCGCTCGCCCACGGCGTCGTGCCGCCGACCGCCAACTACGAGACTCCGGACCCGGAGTGCGACCTCGACTACGTGCCGCGCACCGCGCGCGAGCTGCCGCTGAGCCACATCCTCTCGGTCGGCAGCGGATTCGGCGGATTCCAGTCCGCCGTCGTGCTCAACAGAACGGGGTGAGTTCCATGACGTCACGTCAGCAGGGCCGCCGGGCGGTGGTCACCGGCCTCGGCGTGGTGGCGCCGAACGGCGTCGGGGCCGACGCCTTCTGGAAGGCCACCAGGCAGGGCGTGAGCGTCCTCGACCGGATATCCCGCGAGGGCTGCACCGAGCTGCCACTCAGGATCGCGGGCCAGGTGCAGGACTTCGAGCCGCAGTCTGCGATCGACAACCGCTACCTGGTGCAGACCGACCGCTTCACGCACTACGCGATGGCCGCCGCCGACCTGGCGGTGGCGGACGCCGGCTTCCGGCCCGACCCCGAACAGCCCTTCGCGGTCGGCGTGGTGACCGCGGCCGGCTCCGGCGGCGGCGAGTTCGGCCAGCGCGAACTCCAGCAACTCTGGGGCCAGGGGCCGAGGTTCGTCGGACCGTACCAGTCCATCGCCTGGTTCTACGCGGCCAGCACCGGCCAGATCTCGATCCGCGGCGGCTACAAGGGCCCCTGCGGCGTGGTCGCCAGCGACGAGGCCGGCGGCCTGGACGCCCTCGCGCACGCCGCCCGCACCGTCGAGCGCGGCACCGACGCGGTGGTGGTCGGCGCCGCCGAGGCCCCGCTGGCCCCGTACTCGATGGTCTGCCAGCTCGGCTACCCCGAGCTCAGCCTGGCCGAGCGGGCCGAGGAAGCCTACCTGCCGTTCACCGCGAAGGCCTGCGGCTTCGCCCCCGCCGAGGGCGGCGCGATGCTGATGCTGGAGGACGAGCAGGCCGCCCGGCGACGCGGAGCCGCCGTCCGGGCGCACCTGACCGGGCACGGCGCCACCTTCACCGGGGCCTCCCGCTGGGAGGAGTCCCGGGAGGGGCTGGCCGCCGCGATCCGGATCGCGCTGGACGAGGCGCGGATCGCGCCCGAGGAGATCGACGTGGTCTTCGCGGACGCGCTGGGTGTGCCGGCCGCCGACCGGGCGGAGGCGCTGGCACTGGCCGACGCGCTCGGCCCGGCCGCCGAACGCGTCCCGGTCACCGCGCCCAAGACCGGTACCGGGCGGGCCTACTGCGGCGCCCCGCTGCTGGACGTGGCCGCCGCCGTGCTGGCCATGGAAGACGGCGTCCTGCCGCCCACACCCAACGTCACCGAGGTCTGCCACGACCTCGCCCTGGTGACCGACCGCGCCCGCCCCGCCGAACTGCGCACCGCCCTGGTGCTCAGCCGCGGACTGATGGGCTCCAACTCCGCGCTGGTCCTCCGGCGCGGGGAGCGGTCCTGAAGCACTCCGTCACACCTCCGAAGGGAAGCACCCCGTGAGCAACACCCTCAGCTATCCGGAACTCGCCACCCTGCTGCAGGCCCGGGCCGGCGTCACCGTCGACCCGGTCGACCTGGAGCAGCCGGGCGCGCAGTTCGACACGTTCGGCGTCGACTCGCTCGGACTGCTCGGCGTCGTCGGCGAGTTGGAGAACCGGCACGGCCTCAAGGTCACCTCGGGCGCCGAGTCCGCGAAGACCCCGGCCGAGTTCATGGAGCTGGTCAACTCCTCCCTCTCCGCGAAGGCCGGTGCCTGAGATGCCCGGACACACGGACAACGAGATCGTCATCGCCGCGCCGCTCGACCTGGTCTGGGAGATCACCAACGACCTGGAGAACTGGCCGGACCTCTTCAGCGAGTACGCCTCCGTGGACGTCCTGGAGCGTGACGGCGACCGCGTGCAGTTCCGGCTCACCATGCACCCGGACGAGAACGGCCAGGTGTGGAGCTGGGTCTCCGAGCGCACCACCGACAAGACCTCGCTCGCGGTGCGCGCCCGCCGGGTCGAGCCCGGCCCGTTCGAGTTCATGGACATCCGCTGGGAGTACGCGGAGGTCCCGGCCGGCACGAGGATGCGCTGGATCCAGGACTTCGCGATGAAGCCCACCGCGCCGGTCGACGACGACGGCATGGTCAACCACATCAACAAGAACTCGCGGATCCAGATGCAGCTGATCCGCGAGAAGGTCGAGAAGCGGGCGGCGGAGCTGTGAACGGCACCCACCGCGCCCTGATCGTCGCCCGGATGAAGCCCGAGGCGGCACCGGACATCGCCGAGGTGTTCGCCGAGTCCGACCAGGGCGAGCTCCCGCACCTGATCGGCGTGACCGGCCGGAGCCTCTTCCAGTTCGGCGACGTCTACCTGCACCTGATCGAGGCCGACCGCCCGCCGGGCCCGGCCGTCGCCAAGGTCATCGGGCACCCCGAGTTCCGGACCGTGAGCGACCGGCTGACCGCCTTCGTCCAGGCCTACGACCCGGCCACCTGGCGTGAGCCGAAGGACGCGATGGCGCGGGAGTTCTACCGCTGGGAGCGCTGAACCGAGCCGCGCCGCCCCGACGGGCCCGCCCCCGGCCGTGCGCCGGGGGCGGGCCCGTCGCGCGTTCCGGCTCTCCACCGTGCCCGCCGTGCCTGGTTCGCCCGCACCCGACCGACCCGCCGCCCCTGCCCGGCCCGGACGCGCGCTCTCCGGCGCCCGCGCCGGATTCACCCGGATCACCGGGGCAGCCGGGTGAACACTCCCTGGACTCCACCCGAAGGGCGCACAGTCCGCACCGGCGCTGCCACGCTCCGGTGGCAGGCGACGGCACGGTGGATGACGGTGGATCAGGCGCACCCCCCGCGAGTCCCCTTGTCCGGCACCGTGCCGGCAGTCGCGGTCCGCGCACCGAAAGGAACAACCTGATGCGTTCTGCACGCACCCTGCTCGCCGCGGCGGCCGTCGCCGCCGTCCTGACCGCCGGCGCCCCCATGGCCTTCGCCGACGGCTCCTCCTCCGACCAGGGCAAGAACCTCACCTGGCAGGAGAAGCCCGCCGACGGCTCGAAGCCGGCCGACAGTTCGAAGCCCGCGGACAGTTCGAAGCCTGCCGACGACAAGATGGGCGGCGCCGCCTCCCAGGAGCACAAGGGCACCGAGGAACACAAGGGCTCCGGCGAGCACAAGGGCACCGAGAGCAAGGACGAGGAGCACACGACCCCGCACGGCGGCGTGCACACCGGCGGTGGCGGCCTGGCGCTGTCCGGCGGCGGCCTCGCCTCCGGCGCGGTGCTGCTGCTCGGCGGCCTCGGGGCCGGCGCCTACGCCCTGCGCCGCGGCCGCCGTGCCTCCGGCGCGGTCGCCTGACGCCCCGCACCCTGCTTCCGCCGCCTCCGGGCGCCTCCCCGGCCGGGACGGGGCGTCCCGGGGGTGGCGGGCCGTTCGGAACCGGTTGAGCGGAGGACAGGAATGACGGGCGGTCCCGCCTCTGGAATGCCCCGGCTGCTGCGCGCCGGGATGGGCGCGGCAGCGGTCGGTCTGCTGCTGATCTACAACTCGGTGGACACCGGGCCGCGCACCGACGAGGCGGCGACCCAGGCCGCTCCCCCGGCGGCCGCCGCGCCTGCCGTCCCCGGGCCGTCGGCCGCCGCCTCCCCGCCGCCCGCGGCCGCCGTGCCGGGTACGCCGGCGCTCAAGAGCGCCAAGCCGACCCGGCTGCGGATCCCGCAGATCGCCGTGGACGCGCCGTTCACCGAGCTGACCCTCGGCCCGACCGGCCAGCTCAACGCGCCGCCGCCGAACGACAAGAACCTGGTCGGCTGGTACCGCGACGGCGTGACCCCGGGCGAGCGCGGCAGCGCGGTCGTCGCCGGGCACGTGGACACCACCAAGGGCCCGGCGGTGTTCCTGCTGCTGAGCCTGCTGCTGCCGGGCAACAAGGTCGAGGTGAGCCGCGCCGACGGCACCGTCGCGGTCTTCTCGGTGGACTCGGTGGAGACCTTCGCGAAGGACGCGTTCCCTGACAAGAAGGTGTACGGCAAGACGCCCGACGCCCAGCTCCGCCTGATCACCTGCGGCGGCGCGTACGACAAGAAGCGGCGGGACTACCTGGACAACGTGGTGGTCTTCGCCCACCTGGAGTCCTCGCACAAGGCCTGACGCGGCGCCCGCGCGGGAACGACCGTCGGCCCCCGGTATCCCCGGGGGCCGACGGTCGTCGTGTGCCGGACTGCCGTGTCAGCCGCGGACGGTGGCCTCGAAGGCGTGCAGGTACGGGTTGACCGGGCAGACCTCGGTGACCGTCAGGCCGGCTTCCTCCATCAGCCGGACCATGCTCTCCTCGGAGTGCTTGGCGCCGCCGACGTTGAGCATCAGCATCAGGTCCATGGCGGTGGTGAAGCGCATCGACGGGCTGTTGTCGACCAGGTTCTCCACCACCACGACGCGGGCGCCGGGGCGGGCCGCCCGCACCACGTTGGCGAGGGTGCGGCGGGTGCTCTCGTCGTCCCACTCCAGGATGTTCTTGATGATGTAGAGGTCGGCGCGGACCGGGATGTCCACCCGGCAGTCCCCCGGCACCAGCCGGGCCCGGGCCGAGAAGGGGCCGCCCTCCCGCAGCCGGGGGTCGGCACCGGCGACGACCTTGGGCAGGTCGAGCAGGGTGCCGTGCAGCGCCGGGTGCTTCTCCAGCAGGCTGGCCAGGACGTGGCCCTGGCCGCCGCCGATGTCGACCACCGAGTCGACGCCGGTGAGGTCCAGGTAGTCGGCGAAGTCCTGGGCGGACTGCCGGCTGGAGGTGGTCATCGCCTTGTCGAAGACCTTCGCCGAGTCGCCGCCCTCGCTGTGCAGGTAGTCGAAGAACTCCTTGCCGAACAGCTCGGGGAAGACGTTGCGGCCGGAGCGGACCGCCTCGTCCAGCTTGGGCCAGGCCTCCCAGGTCCACGGCTCGGTGCACCAAAGGGAGATGTAGCGCAGGGAGTTGGGGGCGTCCTCGCGCAGCAGCCGGGACATCTCGGTGTGCTCGAAGCGGTCGTCCCCGCTCTCCGCGAAGATGCCGTAGCAGGTGAGCGCGCGCAGCAGGCGGCGCAGCTGGCGGGGTTCGGTGTCGAGCGCGGCGGCGAGGTCGGTGACGGTGGTCGGGCTGTCGCCGAGCGCGTCGGCGACGCCGAGCCTGGCGGCCGCGCGGACGGCGGCGGCGCAGGCCGCGCCGAAGACGAGTTCGCGCAGGCGCATCGCGGCCTGCGGGCCGGTGTGGGTGGGTGCGGTGGTCATTCGCGGTTCCTTGGGGGTGGGCGGCGGGGGGTCGGGGTGCTCAGCAGCGGCCGGAGGGCTCGGAACGCTCGCAGGTGTTGCGGGCGAAGGTGTTGCCGGCGCCGGCGTCGCGGTCGGCGAGGTCGGCCGGGGCGTTGCCGCTCAGGTGGTTGTCGGTGACGACGGCCCGGGTGTTGGAGGTGCCGACGACGCTCTTGAAGAGGACGATGCCGCCGGAGAAGTCCGAGCTGCCGGTGTTGTCGCGGACCTCGTTGTCGGTGACCCGGGTGTCCTCGGTGCCGGTGAGCACGATGCCGGCGCCCTGGATGGCGCCCAGGCGCGGGTTGGCCGGGCAGAACTTGTTGTTGGCGACGACCCTGTTGTGCCGCACGTCGAGGTCCCCGGCGCGGGGCACGCCCTCGTCGCCGACCACGAAGACGCCGCCGCAGTTGCCGTTGATGTCGTTGCCTTCGACGGTCAGTGCGCGCAGCCGGCGGACGGTGACGCCGACCCGGTTGCCGGTCAGCTCGTTGCCCTCGACCACGGTGCCGCCGGTGTCGGGCGCGCCGCCCTCGCGGTAGGCGTAGTTGGCGAGGAAGACGCCGGACTGGCCGTTGTCGGTCGAGCGGTTGCCGATGATGGTGGCCTTGGTGGACATCTCCTGGCTGATGCCCTGCTGGGCGTTGTGGTGGACGTAGGTGGCGCGGACGGTGAGGCCGGTGGTGCCGCTGGCGTCGATGCCGTTCTTGGTGAAGCCGGTGACGGCGAGGGCCTCGATCGTGGTGCCGGCCAGCAGGGCCTGCTCGGTGCCGACCACGCAGATGCCGTGCCCGGCGGTGGCGCAGGCGTTCTCCGTGCCGGTGCCGGGGGTGATCACGGTGTCGGCGCCGGATCCGCGCAGGGTGAGGTCGGCGGTGGTGATGCGGACGCTGCCCCGGTAGGTGCCGGGGAGCAGTTGGACGGTGTCGCCGGGCTTCGCGGCGTCGACGGCCTGCTGAACCGATTCGCCCGGCTGGACGAGGTGCAACGTGCCGGCGGCCGCGTGGGCCGGGGGCACGGCGGCCAGGGCAGTGAGGGCGGTGGTCAGGGCGGTGGCGGCGGCGGTGGCCGCGGCGAGGTGGTGGACCCGTCGCGTGGGCATGAGTGGTGACCTGTCTTTCGGCGCGCGCGGTGTTCGTGGGGTGTCGGGGCCCGGGGCGGCGGTGTGGACTGACGCGCTGTGCCCGGGCGGTGACGGCCGGTGGGTGCGGCCGAGTCGACGGTACGGTCGCCCGGGTGGGGCCGCCACCAGGGCTGGGCCGTGGGACTGACGGGGCGTCGGCCGGGAGTGGGGCGGCCCGGCGTGGCGTGCACCGGGCGGACATGACGCCGCGCCCGACCGCGGGTGCGGTCGGGCGCGGGGTGCGTCCCGGTGGGCGCGGGGCGGGGTCCGGTCGGTTTCCCGTCCGGACCCGCTCAGCCCCGGAACTCGTCGTGCCGGGCCGGGGCCTGCGGGCCGAGGCGTACGGGCAGGGCGGCGAGGTGCCAGGCGGCGGGGTTCGGGCCGCGCTCGACGGCCTCCGGTCCGACCGCGAGCAACCAGCTGCGGGTACGTCCGCAGCAGCGCGCCGAAGGCGACCACCGCTTCCTCGTGCGCCAGCACGGCACCCAGGCAACGGTGGGCGCCGTGACCGAAGCCGAGGTGCGCGTCGTGGTGTCCCTCACGGTCCGGCGCACTCGCCCGGCGGATGTCGAGGCGCTCCGGCTCGGCGTACACCCGCGGTCGTGGTTGGCCCCGGCGAGGATCGGCATCACCGCCGCGCCCTTGCGGATCAGGGTGCCGGCCAGGGTGAGGTCCTCCGTCGCGTAGCGCGGCACCCCGCCGATGGTCGGGCCGCACCAGCGCATCAGCTCGTCGACGGCGGCGGGCAGCAGGTCCGGGTCGGCCCGCACCAGTGCCAGCTGCTCGGGGTGGGCGAGCAGGGCGGCCGTGCCGTTGCCGATCAGCGTGGCGGTGGTCTCGTGCCCGGCCACGATCAGGTTGAGGATCAGCGAGACCGTCTCGACCGGGGCGAGGGTGTCGCCCTCGGCGACGGCCAGCCGGGAGAGCAGGTCCTCGGCCGGTTCGGCGCGGCGGCGCTCGATCAGCTCGCGGGCGGCAGCCACCATGGCGCGCAGCGCCTCGTCCAGGCCGGGCCCGGCGCCCCGGCCGAGGTAGGAGCTCCAGCGGCGCCACCGCGGGCGGTCGGACCCGGGGATGCCGAGCAGCTCGCAGATCACCGTGACGGGCAGCGGGTAGGCGAAGTGCGCGACCGGGTCGACCACGCCCTCCCCGTCGGCGTGCCCGGCGAGCGCCCGGGCGTACTCCTCGGCGAGCCGTTCGATCCGGGGCCGCGGGCGCTCGACCGCGCCGGCCGTGAAGGCGGGGTGCACCAGGCCGCGCATCCGGCGGTGCCGCGCGCCGTCCGCGTCGAAGACCCCGGCGCGCAGGTACGCGGCGCACTCGGGCGGCATGCCGCGGGCGCGCCGGACCTGCTCGGTGCGGTGGGCCGGGGCGGGCACGTCGGTGTCCCGGGCCGGGCCGGCCGGGCACGCACCCGGCCGCGTCCGCGGCGTCGACGGTGTGCACGTCGTTGGCGAAGCGGGGGTCGGACAGCACGGTGCGCACGTCCTGGTAGCGGACGGCGATCCATGACGGGTCCACGCCGGGGATGGCGGCGCGGGCGAGCGGGGCGCGTTCGCGCAGGTCGGCGAAGGCCCCGATGGGGTCACGGGTCCCTCTGGTCACGGGTCCCTCTGGTCACGGATCGTGACGGAGCTGGAGGTCACCGGGCCTGGTTTCCCCGCCCGATTCACTCGATGGAGTACAGAGGATCGTTTCGCCGGGCCTCGGGAGGCCCAGTCCTCGGGCGCCCGCGTCGACCCGTCGTCCGGCGCCCGCGTCGACCTGCCCGGCGCCGCCGCCCCGGCCCGTGACATGCTCGGGGCCATGACCACCGCGCTCGTACCGCCCGTCGCCACCGTCCGCAACCCGATCGGCGCCCACGTCCCGGTGGCCGGACGCGGGCTGGCCGGGACGGGACTGGCGTACGCGCGACGGGTCGGTGCCGAGACGGTGCAGGTGTTCGTCGCCAACCCGCGCGGCTGGGCCACTCCCCCGGGCAACCCGGCGCAGGACGAGGAGTTCCGCACCGCCTGCGCCGACCAGGGCATCCCGGCCTGGGTGCACGCGCCCTACCTGATCAACTTCGGCTCGGACAACCCGGCCACCCGCGAACGCTCGGCCGACTCGCTGCGCCACTCGCTACGCCGCGGACACGCCATCGGCGCACTCGGCGTGGTGCTGCACACCGGCTCGGCGGTCGGTACCGCGCCCGACGGCGGATCGCGCCGGGCCGACGCGATGGCGCAGGTCCGCGAGGACGTCCGGCCACTGCTGGACGAACTCGACGCGCTCGGCGAGGACGCGCCCTGGCTGCTGCTGGAACCGACCGCCGGCCAGGGCAGCTCGCTCTGCTCGCGGCTGGAGGAACTGGCCGAGTACGTCGAAGCCCTGGACGGCCACCCGAAGGTCGGGGTCTGCCTGGACACCTGCCACGCCTTCGCCGCCGGGCACGACCTGGCGGCACCCGGCGGGGTGACGGCCGCGCTGGACGCCCTGGCCTCCGCCGCCGGGCCGGGCCGGCTGCGGCTGATCCACGCCAACGACTCCGAGGACGTGGTCGGTGCCCGCAAGGACCGGCACGCCAACATCGGCGCCGGGATGATCGGCGCGGAGCCGTTCCGCGAGCTGTTCGAGCACCCGGAGACGGCCGGCGTGCCGCTGCTGGTGGAGACCCCGGATCGCAAGCACGGCGGGGACGGCACGGGCCACGCGCTGGACATCACGGTGCTGAAGGAGCTGCGGGAGCGGGCGGCGGTCCGCGTCTGAGCGCTCCGGGCTCCGGAGTTCCGGTCCGTATCCGCGTCCGCCTCCGTGTCCTCGCCTGGAGCTGCCGGATGACGGGGCCGGTGGCAGGCTGGAACGGATCACTGCCGCCGGCCTTCCAGGGGGTCGTTTCATGTCTCCGACCCGGAACCTCGCCGCGCTGCCGTGCGGGCGCCGCAGCAAGTGGGTGGTGCTCGCGCTGTGGCTGGTGCTGCTGGTGGCCGCCGGTCCACTGGCCGGGAAGCTGATGGGCGCCGAGGACAACCAGGCGTCCAGCTGGCTGCCCGGCAACGCCGAGTCCACCCGGGTGCTCGACGAGCAGCGGGCCTTCCAGCCGGTGGACACCGCCCAGGCCGTCGTGGTGTACCAGCGGGCCGGTGGCATCACCCCCGCCGACCGGGCCGAGGCCACCCGCGACGCCGTCCAGTTCGCCGCCGTGCCGCACGTCCTCGGACCGGTGAACGGCCCGGTGGTGTCCACCGATGGCCAGGCCATGCAGACCACCGTGCCGATCGACATCGGCAGCAACGGCTGGAACGACCTCAAACCCGCCGTCGACCAGCTGCGCCGGATCGCCGCCGACGGCAGTCAGGGCATGATCACCCATGTGACCGGGCCCGGCGGAGTCGCCGCCGACCAGGCCGAGGCCTTCGCGGGCATCGACAGCTCGCTGCTCGTCGCCACTGTCAGTGTGGTGATCATCCTGCTGCTGCTCACCTACCGGAGCCCGGTGCTGTGGGTCCTGCCGCTGGTCTCGGCGGCCGGGGCGCTGGTCGTCGCCGAGGCGATCATCTACCTGCTCGCCAAGCACTCCGGTCTGACCGTCAACGCGCAGAGCGCCGGCATCCTGATCGTCCTGGTGCTCGGCGCGGGGACGGACTACGCGCTGCTGCTCACGGCCCGCTACCGGGAGGAGTTGCGCCGCCACCAGGACCGGCACGAGGCGATGGCCTTCGCCCTGCACCGGGCCGGGCCCGCCATCCTCGCCTCCTCGGCGACCGTGATCATCTCCATGCTCTGCCTGCTGGTCGCCCAGATGAACTCCACCAGCGGCCTCGGCCCGGTCTGCGCGATCGGCGTCCTGGTCGCCCTCGTGGCCATGCTCACCCTGCTACCCGCCCTGCTGGTGATCGTCGGCCGCTGGGTGTTCTGGCCGGTCCGGCCCGGGTACGGCACGCCGGAGCCGACCAGGACCGGCCGCTGGGCGCACATCGGCACCTGGATCGGGCGTCGGCCGCGCAAGGTGTGGGTGACCACGGCGCTGGCGCTCGGGGTCTGCTGCATCGGGCTGGTCTCGCTCGACGCCAACGGCCTCAGCACCGCCGGGACCTTCACCGGCAAACCGGACTCGGTGGTCGGCCAGCAGGTGCTGGAGCAGCACTTCCCCGGCGGAACGGGCGCACCGCTCACCGTCATCTCCACCGGCACCGGCGCGCCCGCCGTCCGGGAGGCCGCCCGGACGACGGCCGGGGTCGCGGCCACCACGCCGCCGGTCATCCGCGAAGGGCAGGCCCTGTTCCAGGCCACCCTCGCCGACCCGCCGGACAGCCAGGCCGCCAAGGACACCGTCGACCGGGTGCGGGCCGCCGTGCACGCCGTGCCGAACGCGGACGCCAAGGTCGGCGGCAGCACCGCCGTCGTGCTGGACGCGGGACGCGCCTCCGCCGCCGACAACCGGGCGATCATCCCGCTGGTCCTCGGCGTGGTGCTGCTGATCCTGGCGTTGCTGCTGCGGGCCGTCACGGCGCCGCTGGTGCTGATCGCGACCGTGGTGCTGTCGTACGCGGCGGCGCTCGGGATCAGTGCGTTCTTCTTCGCGCACGTCTTCCACTTCCAGGGCCAGGACAACGCGTTCCCGCTGTTCGTCTTCGTCTTCCTGGTCGCACTGGGGATCGACTACAACATCTTCCTGATGACCCGGATCCGGGAGGAGTCCGCCCAGCACGGCACCCGGCAGGGGGCGCTGAACGGGCTGTCCGCCACCGGTGGCGTGATCACCTCGGCCGGCCTGATCCTGGCCAGCACCTTCGCCGTGCTCGGCACCCTGCCGATCGTGGGCTTCGCCGAGATCGGCTTCGCGGTGGCCCTCGGCGTGCTGCTCGACACCCTGATCGTGCGTTCGGTGCTGGTCACGGCGCTCACCATGGACCTCGACCGGCACATCTGGTGGCCGGGACGGCTGTCCCGACCGGACGCGGTCGCGGCTCCGGTCGTGGCGGCTCCGCCGGGCAGACAGGAGTGAGCCCGGGAACCGCTGCGGCGGCTCCCGGGCCCGGTCCTCGATCGACAGCCGGTCAGGCGTCGGTCAGAAGTCGCCGATGCACTTGTCGTCGGAGTGCTCGTGCGCGTTGAGCCAGCTGGCGTGCGGGCCGAACAGGCCGACACCGGCCGAACCCGTCTCCAGGCTCGCCGAGCTGGACGAGTCCGACGCGTGCCAAGCGGCCATCGCCGGCACCGGCACCGCGAAGGCGGCGGCACCCGTCACGGCGGCGATCACGGCGAGCTTGCGGACGTTTCCACGAAACGACATCAGATGTCCTTTGGGTGGTCTCTGGCATGGAAAGGAGAAGCGCCCCGGGGCCGGCCACAAGCACACCCGGCCACCCCGCAGCACCGGCACAGGTTTGCACACGAACGCGCACGAACCCGCCTCCATCGCAACCCGACTGAGGCGTTCGGGTGATGCAACTCCCCCTCCCGGACGAACCGGTGGCCCGTTCGCGCATGCGGTCGAACGGCCGGGCGGACCGCGCCGGACGAGTGCCCGCCGGGCCGCCGCCACACCGCAAGACTTGCGGCGAAGCGCCGGACCGGCTGAACAAATCCCGTCGATTTGGTGCAAGGTGTCGCCCGGTCCGAGCATGAACGGTCGCTCCGCACCCTCCGCGCGCTCCACCGAGCGTTCCACCGAGCGCTCCGCCGGAGGTCGAGTAGGACCACGAAAGGCGCACCACCCACATGCAGACCAGCCCCGCCGCACCCCGGCAGGCGACCCGACCGAACGCCCCGGAGACCCCGGCCCCGGTCGACCCCACCCCCGCGAAGAACGGCCGCTTCGGGCTCGCGACCGCCACCGCCCTGGTGACGGGCAACATCATCGGCGGCGGCATCTTCATGATCCCGGCCGCCGTCGCCCCGTACGGGACGGTCAGCCTGGTCGCCTTCGCGGTGCTCACCGTGGGCGCGATCGCGCTGGCCCTGGTCTTCGGGCAACTGGCCCGCCGCAACCCGCGCACCGGCGGACCGTACGTCTACGCCCGGGAGGCCTTCGGTGACTTCGCCGGCTTCCTGTCCGCCTGGTCGTACTGGATCACCACCTGGGTCAGCAACGCCGCGCTCGCCGTCGCCGCCGTCGGCTACCTCGACGTGCTGCTGCCCGTCGGCCACTCCACCGCGTTCAGCATCACCGCCGCGCTGGCCTTCCAGTGGCTTCCCGCGCTGGCGAACCTGGCCGGGACCAGGTACGTCGGGGTCGTCCAACTCGTCTCCACCGTCCTGAAGTTCGTCCCGCTGCTCCTGGTCTCGGTCGGCGGCCTGTTCTTCTTCGACCCGAAGAACCTCGGCCCCTTCGACGGGAACGGCCAGGGCTGGGCGGGCGGCATGACCGCCGCCGCGGCGATCCTGCTGTTCAGCTACCTGGGCGTGGAGTCGGCCGCAATGAGCGCGGGCAAGGTCCGCGACCCGGAGCGCAACGTCGGTCGGGCCAGCGTGCTCGGCACCACCGGCGCGGCGGTGGTCTACCTGCTGGGCACGCTCGCGGTCTTCGGCAGCGTCGCGCACGAGCGGCTGGTCCACTCCGCCGCACCGTTCTCCGACGCCGTGGACGCCATGTTCGGCGGCTCCTGGGGTGGCACGGCGATCGCCGTCGCCGCGCTGGTCTCGATGACCGGCGCCCTCAACGGCTGGACCCTGCTGGCCGCCCAGGCCCCGTACGCGGCCGCCAAGGACGGCCTGTTCCCGGCCGCCTTCGGGAAGGAACGGCGCGGGGTGCCGGTCTTCGGCGTGGTGGTGAGCGTCGCCCTGGCCTCGGCGCTGACCGTCCTCGACTTCGCCAGCGGCGCGAAGGGCGCCTTCGACACCCTGGTGCTGGTCACCACCTTCACCGCCACCGTCCCCTACCTGTTCTCCACCGCCGCCCAGTTGTACTGGCTGGTCCGCGGCGCCACCGACAAGGTGGACAACGGCCGGCTCGTCCGCGACGCGGTGCTCGGGCTCGGCGCCTTCGTCTTCTCCCTCTGGCTCCTGGCCGGCGCCGGCTACGCAGCCGTCTACCAGGGCGTGCTGTTCCTGTTCGCGGGGATCCTGGTCTACGTCTGGATGGCGGGACGGCGCCGCAGCTGACCCCCGGGGCGGTGGCCGGGCCACCGGACGGGCACCCAACTCCCCTGCCGATTGCCGGATTCGTCCGGCAATCGGCAGGCAATGGACCGGTAAAGACCAAGCTTGCCGGACGACGAACGACGCGAGGTGGAGGAAGCGTCCAGACTTCTCCGACGGTCCCGGGCCGGATCTGCCACCATCATCGCCGCACCGCTTGCTGGACCGTCCGGCCGGCAACTCCTCCCGCTGACCGTCGTCCGCCACAACCCCACCGGAGTCAACCAGTGACCACCACACGAGGCCGCGGCGACGTCCTGCGTGAAGCGCGGCGGCGTGACAGCCAGAAGAAGCGGGCAAAGGTCCTCGCCACCGTTGACAGCATGGCCGCCAACGGCCAGGAGATCACCATACTCGCGGTCGCACGAGCTGCCGGCCTCTCCAACTGGCTCGTCTACCAGCCGGAGATCAAGGCGCACATCGACAAGGCGCGCAAAAGCCAAGAGTCCACGGCCACGCGAGAGAAGTCCGGTGGCAGGTCGGCCAGTTCAGCCAGCCTCGCCGTCGACCTCGAACTCGCCCGCACGGAGATCCGCAGCCTGCGCGAGGAGCGCGACAAGCTCAAGGCTGTGGTCCGGCGCAACCTCGGCCAACAGCTTCAGCAGGCCGACTCGGGCGACCTCAAGGCCAGGATGGACGAGCTCCTGAACGCCAACTACCAGCTTGAGGAACGCCTATCGGCCGCACTCAAGGAGCTGAATGAGACTCAGTCAAAGCTCGAAGATACCGAGCTCGACCTGGCCGGGGCCCGCGCCGCAATCGCGCAGATGATGCGAGACAGGGTAGCTCTACCCACATCGCCGTCGTAGCCGAGCCGGAGTCACGAGCCCACAGGGTGGGCGGTTTCGTTACCGCTCATCTGCTCGTGCCCGAGATCTCGGCCTCCGGTGCCAGCCTCAAGTCGGCCATGGCCAGAAAGTCTGCAAGACCGATGATGCCGCCGCCGGTCCCGTCGTTCCACATCGTCCGGAGCCTGGATCCCTCGCCGTCCCACGTGTCGGTGTCCTCGCTCGGATGCTGCTCGACGCTCCCCTCGCCGTGCCGGTAGCGCAGGTACAGGTACCGGCCACCCGTCGTCCATGCGTCCCACTGGGACGGGAAGCCGTGGCAGGTCTGCACGACCCGAGCGAGGGTCACGTCCTCGTGCAGGCTCGCCTCGACGGGGCCGAGGTGCTGATCACAAGCGAGGACGAGATCGTCGTCGAGCGCGAGCATGCGAATGCTTCCGCTGGGAAACTGGAGCGTGAGGCCGGCGGCGAAGTCGATACGGGCATCGCGGTACCGGATCTCCCGGACTGATCGGATCGACTGGCCGACGAACCGGCTCACAGGAACGTCCAGGGAATCGTCTGTGACCGTGACGTGGCCGTGCGGATCCATTGAGTATGGCTCGTCGGGCTGGCCAGTCCTCAGCGACAGGCCTGCCCCAGGCGTATGGAACAGGACCGGGCCCAGGCCCTCCAAGTGCAGCCACAGGTGCAGCAGTGAAGGCTCGTCCTCAGCGTAGTGGTGCCAGGCCGTGGTCACCCGCAGCAGCCGCTTGTCGACGAGATCGGCGACGGACGGTTCCTCATCGTCGGTCATCCGGCGATGTCCGCACGGCGCTCGACACCAAGGACACCCAATATCGGACGCACCCATCCTGCGGACAGATCCGGAAGAGAGGCCCTATACGCTCAACCGTTCCCAGAGAGGCAGCTCCAGGACACCCAGGTCATCCCAGACGCAGACCTCCAGGGTCGAGAGGTACCCCCCGAACGCGAAGATCATCGCCTCCCCGATGTACTCACCGTCAATGCTCTGGATACTTCCGTCAGCTATGACCGGACTTCGCTCCACCACCGGCCCAGCCGCCACGGTGCCCTGGTCCACTCGCAGATCCACAGTCAGACACCCGCATGTACATCCAGGCTTCATCCGCACCTGGGAAATCTGTGCCCGGTATGCCCGGTCCACCTCAGTGTCCCCGGCCAACAGCAACTCCAAGGTCCGACGCACATCCTCGCTGAGTGGTCCCCACACCTCTGGTGTCCTTCTCCTGATCGCTGGGTATCGGCGTTGCGACGCCCCCTGGCCCTTGTCTCACGTGACAGAACAGCCTATTCCCTGCTGACCTGCGAGATCAGGTTGACAGCCATAGATAACCAACGACGTCACCCGCCCCCAGCTGCTCCTGGTCTCCGCCGGCAGCAACCGCTCCAAGGGCGACCGCGACCCCGCCGAGTGGCTCCCCCAGGCCTCCTACCGCTGCACCTACGCCCGCGCCTGGGTCCAGGTCAAGCAGTACTACGGCCTCGGCGTCGACAGCGCCGAGAAGACCGCGCTGACCGGCATCCTCAACGGCTGCTGACCGGCGTCCCCCTGACGGTGCCGCATCGACGGCACCCGAGTGACGGCACCCCTTCGACCGCGCCCGAGTGGCGGCACACGTGCAACGGCGCCCCGCACCGGCCCTCGGGGTCGCGGTGCGGGGCGCCGACGTCGTGGGACCAGGACGCCCCCGCGGAGTCCACTCGAACGCCACTCTCCGCGCGCCCCGCAGCGCCCCCGCGGCCTACGGTGCGGGCCAGGGGGTCATCCGAGCGGAAGGCTGTTGCTGACATGGCGGGCAGATTCGAGCTGTACGTGGACGAGACCGGGATGCACCGGTTCCGGCTCAAGGCGAGCAACGGGTCGGTCGTGGTGACCGGGGACCCGGAGGAGACCAAGGACGACTGCCTGAAGAGCATCGAGTCGATCCGCAAGCTCGCGCCGTACGCCGAGCTCAAGGAGGCCGCCGGGTCGGTGTGAGGCCTGGACCGCAGCAGGCGCCAGGAGACGCGGGTCGGTGGTGCAAATCGCCGACCCGCGTTCGCTTGTACGACAGATCCCTTTGGCCGGGTGCACGCCGGGTGCGGACAGAACACTGGCATGCGTGTCGTCATCGTCACCGAGTCCTTTCCGCCCGAGGTCAACGGGGTCGCCCACAGCGTGCTGCGGACGGCCGAGCACCTGGTCCGCCGGGGCCATCGGCCCCTCGTCGTCACCCCCGCGCCGGCGCGGGGCGCGGAGTGCCCGCCGGAGAGCTTCGGGAGTGCCGAGGCGGCGGAGATCCCCGTGGTGCGCATTCCGTCGATCCCGCTGCCCGGGTACCCACAGGTGCGGATCGCGCTGCCCAGCCGGCAGCTCACGGCCGCGGTCGCCGGACACCGGCCGGACATCGTGCACCTGGCCAGCCCGTTCGTGCTCGGCGTGCGCGGCGGACAGGTCGCGGCCCGGCTCGGGGTGCCCACCGTGGCCGTCTACCAGACCGACCTCGCCGGGTACGCGCACGCCTACCGGGCCGGACGGGGGCTCGGGGAGGCCGCCGCGTGGCGGCGGATCCGGGCCGTGCACCGGGCGGCCGCCCGCACCCTCGCGCCGTCCACCCCTGCCGCGCAGGACCTGACCGCGCACGGCGTGCCCCGGGTGCAGCTGTGGCCGCGCGGCGTGGACTCGGTGCGGTTCCACCCGCGGCACCGGGACGAGGCACTGCACCGGGCGCTCGCCCCGGGCGGGGAAGTGCTCGTCGGGTACGTCGGGCGGCTGGCGCCGGAGAAACGGGTCGACCTGCTGACGGCCGCCTCGGCGCTGCCCGGGGTACGCGTGGTGATCGTCGGGGACGGGCCCTCCGCTCCCGGACTGAAGGCCTCGATGCCCGGTGCGGTGTTCCTCGGCCGCCGGACGGGCGAGGAACTCGCCCGCTGCTTCGCGACGCTGGACACGTTCGTGCACACCGGTCCGCTGGAGACCTTCTGCCAGACCATCCAGGAGGCGATGGCTAGCGGGGTGCCGGTGATCGGCCCGGCCGCCGGCGGCCCGCTGGACCTGGTGGCGCACCACCGCACCGGACTGCTGGTGCCGCCGCGGGACGGCGCCGCGGTGGCCCGGGCGGTCGCCGAACTGGCCGCCGACCCGGCACGGCGGGCGGCGTACGGGCAGGCGGGCCGGGCGGAGGTGACCGCGCGCACCTGGGAGGCGGTCGGGGACCAGCTGCTGCGGCACTACGCCGAGGTGCTGGCGGAGCACCGGGGGCTGCCGGTGGCACCGCCCGCACCGGCGCCGGTCGAACCGCTCGCGAAGGGCCCGGCGGCCGCGGACGCCCTGCCGGAGGAGCTGCCGGCATGACCTCCGCCCCGTACGGCGAGGCGCTGACCATCGTGCGGCTCGCCAACTTCGTCACCCCGGTCTCCGGCGGCCTGCGCACCGCGCTGCGGCACCTCGGCGCCGGCTACCGGGCGGCCGGGCACCGGCCGGTGCTGATCGTGCCCGGCGGGCGGCGCTCCGAGGAGGAGACCGAACAGGGCCTGGTGCTCACCCTGCCGGGACCGGTGCTGCCGGCCGGCGGCGGCTACCGGCTGCTCACCGACCGCCGGGCCGTGGCCGCCGAGCTGACCCGGCTCTCCCCCGACCGGCTGGAGGTGTCCGACCGCACCACCCTGCGCTGGACCGGCGCCTGGGCCCGCCGGCACGGGGTGCGCTCGGTGATGGTGTCGCACGAGAGCGCCACCGGGGTGCTGCGCACCCGGGGCGTGCCCGGGCCGCTGGCGAACGCGGCCGCCGACCGGCTCAACGCGGCGACCGCCCGGAGCTACGACTCGGTGCTGTGCACCACCGACTGGGCGGCGGCGGAGTTCCGGCGGATCGGCACCCCGAACCTCGTCCGGGCGCCGCTCGGAGTGGACCTGGAGACGATGCGGCCGCTGACGCGGGTCGAGCGGGCGGCCGAACGGGCCCGGTTCGCCGCCCCGGAGGACGTGCTGCTGGTGCTGTGCTCGCGGCTCTCGGCGGAGAAGCGTCCCGAGCGGGCGGTCGAGGCGCTGGCCGCGCTGCGGGCACGGCGGGTGCCCGCCGTCCTCGTGGTCGCCGGGACCGGTCCGCTGCGGGACCGGCTGGCGGACCGGGCCGCGCGGCTGCGGCTGCCGGTGCGCTTCCTCGGGCACCTGAGCGGGCGCGAGGCACTGGCCCGGCTGCTGGGCTGCGCGGACGTGGTGCTCGCGCCCGGGCCGGTGGAGACCTTCGGGCTGGCCGCGATGGAGGCGCTGGCCTGCGGAACGCCGGTCGCGGTCAGCCGCTCCTCCGCCCTGCCCGGCCTGGTCGGGCTCGCCGGCGTGGCGGCCCCCGACACCGGCGGCGGATTCGCCTCCGCGGTGCGCCAGTTGCTGGACCGGCCGGAGGGCGTTCGGCGCTCCGCCGCCCGCGCGCAGGCCGAGCGGTACGGCTGGCCGGCGGCGGTGACGGCGTTCCTGGCGGCGCACGGCGTCCGGAACGGCGCCGCGGTGGAAGGGGGACCCGATGAGCAAGCTCGGCACCGGTCCTGACCGGGTGGCGCAAGGCCGCTCCCCGGCCGGCGAGTTGACGCGGTTCGTCGCGCTCGGCGACTCACTGACGGAAGGAGTCGGGGACGCGGTGGACGAGGGGTGGCGCGGCTGGGCCGCCGTCCTGGCACACTCACTGGTGCCCGACGGCCGGGAGGCCGAGTTCACCAACCTGGCGCACAGCGGCGCACTGACCGTCGACCTGACGATCAGTCAGGTCCAGGCCGCGCTGGCGCTGCGGCCGCAGCTGGCGGCCGTGGTCGTCGGCGGCAACGACACCCTCCGCGCGGGCTTCGACATCCGGCGCACCACGCTGGAGCTGGACGCCGCCCTGGGCGAACTGTCCGGTCACGGCGCCGTCCTGCTGACCGCCTGCCTGCCCGACCCCGGCACCCTGCTCCGGCTCCCCGCGCCACTCGCCCGCCCGCTGGCCCGGCGGATGCGGGCCGTCAACACGGTGGTGCACGCCCTCACCGCGCGCCACCGGGCGGTGCACCTGCACCTCGCCGAGCTCCCGTGGCTGGAGGAACGGCGGCTGCTGAGCGTGGACCGGCTGCACCCCAGCGCGGAGGGACACCACCTGATCGCCCGCCGCTTCCACGGGCTGCTCACCGAGGCCGGACACCCGCTCGGCCCGCCACCCACCGCCGTACCGGCCGAACCGGCGCCGAGCCTGCGCGCCGACCTGTGGTGGATGGCCACCCGGGGCACCCGCTGGGTCGCCGCCCGCAGCACCGACCTGCTGCCCGGGCTGCTGGCGCTCGCCGCGGCCGAAGCCGCCGCCCGGGTGCTCGGCGCGAGCGGGCGGCACGACGAACGGATGGCCCGGGCGGCGGCGCAGGCGCTGGCCTCCCTGGGGTGACGGCGGGGCGGGGAGCCGACGGCGGGTGCGGCTTGGCGGCGCGGTGGGTGCGGCTTGACGGCGCGGTGGGTGTGGCTTGGCGGGCGTGGCGGTGGCGGCGGCTCAGCGGCGCGCCGGGCGGCGGGCCGCGGGTCACCCGGCGGTGGGGATCGGCACGGCCGCCGGGCGGGAACCATGGAGGTGGCCCGGGCTGTCGTGACCGGGAGAGGCTACGGCGGAGGGAGTCGGGGTGGAGAGCACGGACCAGAGCGGTCGGGGGATCCTGGCAGCGGCCGGGGTGCTGTTCCCGGACCGGGACGGGCGACTGATGGTGGTACGGCTGCCGTACGACCGGAAACATCCGGTGGCGATCCCGGGCGGCGGATGGGAGCCCACCGACCGGTCGCTGCGGGAGACCGCGCTGCGCGAGATCGCCGAGGAACTCGGGTTCACGCCCCGTCTGGGGCCGCTCGCCTGCGTCGACTGGGCGCTGCACCCGGACCGCCCGCCGATCGTGGCGTTCCTGTACTGGGCCGAACCGCTGACGGAGCAGCAGGCGGCGGCGATCCGACCGGACACCGCCGAGGTCGGCGGATGGACGTGGCTGACCACCGAACAGGCGGGCCGGGCACTGCCACCCCTGCTGTCGCGCCGGGTGACGGCCTGTCTGCGGGTGCCGCGGACCGCCGGGCCGCTGGAACTGGAGGACAGCCGGCCGGTCGGCCACACGCTGCGGGAGCTGCCCGCCGCACCGGTGCCCGAGTACCTCGGGCTGGCCGCCGCCCCGGGGCTGAACCCGGAGGTCCAGGAGCGGTCGGAGCCGCCGCTGGACCGGGACACCTACTACGCCGGACTGCCACGGATCCGGGCGAAGGCGCGGGCGCTGTTCACCGACGCCGACGGGCGGGTGCTGCTGGTCCGGCTGCGGCCCTGGGACGGACCGCGCGGGCGGGAACCGTACTGGACACTGCCGGGCGGCGGGGTCGAGGCGGACCGGGAGTCGCCCCGGGCCGCCGCCCGGCGGGAGGCCCGTGAGGAACTCGGCTGGGAGGTCGAACCCGGGCCGCTGCTGGTGCTCGACTGGCAGCCGGGGGCGGCGGCCGATCCGGGGGCCGATCCGGCGACCGGCCGGGACACCGCCGTCCTGGTGTACGTGTACGACGGGGGCATGGTGACCGACGGGATGCTCGGCTCGATCGTGCTGCAGGAGGAGGAGCTGGTGGAGTGGCGGCTCTGCGAACCGGCCGAGGCGCGGGCCCTGCTCACCGGGCCCTCCTGGGACCGTACGGCCGCCGCGCTGGCCGCCCGGGAGCGGGCGGGCGGCCCGGTCGAGCTGGTGCACGGGCGGGCCGTGGGGTAGCGGGTGAGCGGGCGGGCCGCCGGACGGCGGGCGGGCCGCGGGACGGCGGGCGGGCCGCGGGCGGTGGCCCGGGCTCCGGGCGGGTGACCGGCCGTGGCCGGCTGCGCGCGGGTGACCGGCGGTGGCCGGCTGCGCCCGGGTGAACCCGGCTGCCGCTGGGACGACGGTCGTGCTGCCGGAGAGCCGCCGGGACGTCCGGCCGGAGAGGCGGATGGACCGGGCCCGGTTGGGACAGACTGGGAGCATGCAGAACGCGATCACGGAGGTGCTGGCCGGCCGTCGGGTGGAGTCGGTCAGCGGAGGCGGCTGGCTGGACCTGCGGCTGGACGGCGAGGTGACCGTCCGGGTGGCGCACGAATTCCGATTCGCTGCGCCGTCGTTCGCCGCACCGGAGGAAGTCGGGCACTTCTTCCCGGGACTGACCGTCCAGCCGAGCGCCGCACTGCTGGCGCTGGCCGGGCGGTCCGTCGACACCGCCCGGATCACCCTGGCAGGCGGGCTGGAGCTGGACTTCGCCGGCGGCGGTGCGCTGTCCGTCCCGCCGCACGCGCAACTGGCACCGTGGAGCGTGCGGACCGCCGCGGGCGTGGCGTGCGAGGCCCTGCCGGGCGGCGAGGTCCGGTGGTCGGCGCAGGAGGATTCCTAGCGGGCGCGGGGTTCGTCGAGACACCGTCCGCGGTGGGAAGGGCGCCCCGCGGGGAGGGGAGCCCGGCGAGGGAACCCGTCGAGGGGGAGCCCGGCGGGAGGGGAGCCCGGCGGCGAGGGGAGTCCGGCGGGAGGGGAGCCCGGCGGCGAGGGGAGCCCGGCGGGGCCTGAGCCGCCGCCGGGGACTCCTCCGGTGCCCGGGTGGGCGTCAGACCTCCAGGTCAGCTTCGACCTTGGAGAGCTGGTGACGGGCCATGGCCAGGTTGGCGCGGCCCTTGTCCAGCGCGAGGTAGAGGAACAGGCCCTTGCCGGTGCGGCCGGTGAGCGGGCGGATCAGGTGGTACTGGCTGGACAGGGTGATCAGGATGTCCTCGATCCCGTCCGCCAGGCCGAGCATGTCCATGGTGCGCATCTTGGCGCGGACCACGTCGGTGTTCCCGGCCGCGGCGACGTTGAGGTCGAAACCGCCGGGGCCGTCGAGGGTGGCGAGCGCCATACCGCTGTTGTAGTCGACCAGGGCGGCACCGATGGCGCCCTCGATGCTGGTCATGGCCTGCTTGAGTGCGCCGGCTGCGTCGGTCATCTGGGTAACTCCCGTTCGTGTGTGGGTGTGGTGAGGTGCGGTGGGTGGTTCGGGTCAGCCCGCGTCGCGCGGGTCCTTGGGTACGAGGGCGTCGTTGAGCAGCCCGGCGATGCGTTGGGCGCTGCGACGGGCCTCCAGGTGGAGGCGGCCGACGTTGACGTCCGGGTGCGCCAGCAGTGTCAGCACACAGCTGCCGCCCGCCGCGTAGGTCGCGACGTAGCCGTACTCGCCGCGCACCAGCGACTCCCGGAACTCGCCCTGGCCGGTGGTGTCGGCGAGCCGTTGGGCCAGCGACAGCGAGGCCGCCGTCATCGCGGCCAGGCCGGTGGGTTCGGTCCCGTGGGTGTCGTGCGCGACCAGCAGGCCGTCCACGCTGGCCACCAGACCGCCCGCGAGGTGCGGGACGCGGTGCTTGCAGGCACGCAGTTCGGCGAGCAGCTCGGTCTCCAAGGCGATCAGTTGTCTCCTTCCGACACGCTGCTTGAGTGCCCGCCTCATGGCCGGAACGGCGGGGTCGCGGGCGGGGACTGGGTCAAAGTCGGGCCTCCAGAAGGTCTCGGACCCGGGTCAGCAGCGCGATGTCCGGGTCGGGGACGGCCAGCGGGTGGGTCGCTGCCGGGATGGTCTGGCGTTCGGGGCGGGCTGGCGTTCCGTCGTCGGTCGGCGCGGCGTACTCCGTCGAGGGCGGGGCGACCGCGGTGCCGACCCGGGCGGGGTGGGCGGTCGCGGCTCCGGTCGCGGCTCCGGTCGCTGCGACGGCGGCGTCCGCGGCACCGGTCAGCCTGACACCCGTGGCCCTGGCACCCGTCACCCTGACACCGCGCAGGGAGGCGCCGGGGATCCGGCGGTGCAGGCCACCGGGCGTCGTCCCCCCGACGGCGGGCCCGGCGGCCGTCGGCGCGGTCGGCGGGTGGAGGGCGGGCGACGTCGTGGCAGGGTGCTGTGCGGCGGGTTGCGGCGCAGCCGGTTGCGGGACAGCGGGTCCCGGCGCAGCCGGTTGCGGGACGGCGGGTCCCGGCGCAGCCGGTTGCGGGACAGCGGGGACGAGTGCGACCGGGGCCGGTGCCGCAGGCCCGGGCATGACGGGCCCGGGCACGACTGGCCCAGGCACGACTGGCGGCGGCAGGACCGGTCCCGGCGCGTCCAGCAGACCGGCCGCGGCCAGGCGGCGGACGTCCGCCGTGACCCCGAAGCCGGAGCGACCGAGCAGGCGGGCCAGGTCCGCCGGGGTTCTTCGTCCATCGGCGTGGTCGAGCAGCTCACGCCGACGGCGGCCCGGCGGACGGTGGGAGGGCCGGCGGCTGTGCTCGACCGGGCGGACCGGCGCGGTGTCGAGCTGCGCCCAGGGCCAGATCCGGTCGAGGAGCCGACGGCGGCGTTCGACCTCGCGGCGGAGCCGGTCCGGCGCGACGGCGGCGACCGGTCCGAGCCAGTGCCGGACATCGGGCTCGAACCGCCAGAGGCCGCCGGCCGGATCGGCGAGGACGAAGAAGGCCGCGTCGAACAGGGTTCCCAGGTGCCCGAGTTCGAGCTCACCCCGGGTGAGCAGCCCTCGTTCGACGAGCGCGTCGCCGACTCGCGCCTGCAGGCCGTGTACCTGGAGGAGCTCCGACCAGCCCTCGGGGGTGATCCGGCCGCAGCCGGTGAGCAGGTCGGCCAGGCCGGGTGCGCGCGGGGATTCGGCGCCGGCCACCTCGCCGTCGACCAGGTGGAGGGTGCCGAGCGGGCCGTGCAGGGCGCCGGTGGCCCGGCGGTGGGCGAGCAGGGAGAGCGCCTCGCCCGGCGTCCTCGGCGCGGCGTACTCCGTCGGGGGCGGGACGGTACCGGTGGCGGTCGTCACGCGGCCCACCGCCCGGGAACGGCGCCGGGTCGGGCTGCGCCGACGGACCGGCGGGCCGACGGCTGAAATGCGACGGCCGCCAGGGGGCGTACGGATGTCACGGTCGTCGAGTTCACCCCAGCACCAGTTCCTCGGCCAGCGCCTGGAGACGGAAGCGGGCGACGGCGAGGTTGCCTGCCGTACGGTCCAACCAGAGGTGCAGGACGAGTCGGCTGTCGAAGACGGTGTCGATGAAGCGGATCAGGTGGTAACTGCGGCCGGCAGTGACGATGATGTCCTCCAACGGGGATCGCCGGTCCTCCGCCACCGTGAAGGTCTGACTCTCGACAGCCGCCCGGACCAGGTCCGTTGCCTCGGCCGCGGAGGTCTCGTGCTCGCCCGTCGGGCTCTCGCCGACGCTGCCGAGGGCGAGCCCGCTGCTCCAGTCGACCAGGCTCGCGGCGCGGGCTCCGGCGATCGCCATCGCTCCGGAGAGGCATTCGTCGATACCCGGCACACCGGCTCCTTCGCGGGGTCTGGGCGGCCGGGCGCTGCGCGGCACCGGCCGGATCGCCACGAGCAGTGGCAGGTTCGACACGGAAGGCTACTGCCGGTTTCCATATGACGAACATTCCAATGGCATATTCACACCAGAAGCAGCTAGTTCCAGCCAAGGTGTGACGATGCGTCAGTCCGGCTCGACGGACGAATCCGCTGGCCGGTCGATCGTTCGGGAACGGCGCTCCCCGGCCACCTGGCACGGGACCTTGGCTGATACCGAGCCGCGCCAGGGGGTTTCGAGACCTGAAATGCGATAAAGGGACACACGGGCGAGAGGCGAACATCCGAGGCTCGATGATGAGCAACGTTCATGACGCCGGCCATGAGGGACCCTCATGACGGGGTCCATGAGGGGCGCTCATCGCAGTCACCGTGAGGAACGCTCATGAGGCGCGGGCCGCCATGAACTCCGGGCATGACGAAGGGGCCCGTTCCGCTGGACGGAACGAGCCCCTTCGAGTGGAGCGCCAGGCCCGGGTCGCACGGACTCTTCCTACTGAAAGTAGGACGTGCTCTGGTAGCACCGCTGACGCATGTCCGAGAGATCCGCTTTCCGGAAGATCACTTCCTCTCGACAAGAAGAACATTAGCAGGTCATCACACCTGGTCAGAAATCGCGCCCTGGCCGACGGCCCCGGCGAGCAGACGGTAGGAGTCGAGCAGCGCGGTGCGGTCGTAGGTACTGGTGGTGACCAGGAACTCGTCCGCGCCGCTGCGCTCCACCAGTGCGGCCAGCTCTGCAGCGGCTTGCTCCGGGGTTCCGGCAATGTGACCCTTGAGCGACTGCTCGTACGCGGCCCGCTCCCGCTCCGTCATCGGCCGGGCGCGGACCTCGGCGGCGGGGGCCAGTGGCGGGAACTCGCCATGGGTGCGGGAGTACGCGCCGGACCAGGCCTCCGGGACGAGCAGTTCGTGGGCCAGCTCTGCGGTCTCGGCCACCGCGACCGTCCCCGAGACCACCACGTAGGGCTCGGCGGCCTGCGCGGAGGGGCGGAACCGGGTGCGGTAGCGGTCGATCGCCGCGAGCATCCGCTCCTCCCCGCGCGCGGCGGCGATGACCAACGGCAGCCCGGCGTCGGCGGCGTGGTCTGCGCCCGCACCGGTGGCCAGGACGAAGGCCGGGACGTGCAGCCCCTCGGCAGGCCGGGCGTGGACGCCCCGGTGCGCCCGCTGCGAGCCGTCGAAGTAGCCGATCAGTTCGGCCAGCTGGGCGCCGAAGTCATCCGCAGCGTCCTTCTCCCGCCCGAGCGCCCGCCGGACACCGTCGGTGAAGCCCACCGAGCGGCCGAGTCCCATGTCGATCCGGCCGGGGAACAGCGCCGCGAGCACGCCGAACTGTTCGGCCACCACCATGGGCCGGTGGTTGGGCAGCATCACCCCGCCGGTGCCGACCCGGATGCGCGAGGTGACCGCCGCCACCGCCGCAGCGAGCACGGTGGGCGCCGAACCGGCGACCCCCGGCACCCCGTGGTGCTCGGAGACCCAGAACCGGTGGTAGCCGAGCCGCTCGGCCTCACGGGCGAAGCCCACCGTGTCGCGCAGCGCCCTGGCCGGCTCCTCGCCCTGCCGGGTGCGGGAGCGGTCGAGCACGGAGAGCCTGACGGCGGGCGTAGCGCTGGTCACGTGGGTGGAGAACCCCCACCGCCACGAGGGCATTCCCCCGGACCCCGGCCCCCGGATCCCGACCCCGGCCACCCGGATCCCGGACCCTCGGATCCCCGGCCCCTCGGGCGATCGGCCTGAGGGCAGACGACCGACGACCTGTGGCTCAGGCACCCGCCTCCGGTATGCGGTCCGGGCGCGCGCCCTCGGCCGGACGGCGACCCCAGGGCTTGTACACCGAGAGGATCACGTTGAAGAGGTAGAGCGAGAGGGCGACCGCCGGGACGATCACCGTGTTGTAGCGGACGAAGCCGAGGTCCTCCGTCCGGATCGGGCCGGTCGGATGCGCGTCCACCGCGCGCACCGCATCGTGCAGCCGGGCGGTCAGGGCGAAGATCGAGGCCGCCATCGCCGCCAGCGTCAGCCAGAACTTGGTGCTCACCCAGTAGTACCGGAACAGGCCCCAGGACGTGCCGAGCCCGAGCACGACCCCGCTCAGGAAGGTGAGCAGGCTGAGCGGCAGCACCAGGGCGTCGCCGAGCATGCCCATCGCCCGGTAGGCGGTGCGCAGCCGGTCGGCGTCCCCGGTCGTCAGTGCCGTCACCGCCAGGGTGAGCAGGCAGAGCATCAGGGCCAGCCAGCTCACCGAGGCGACGACGTGCAGGACGACCAAGGGCTTGCGGGCTCTCGGCGACAGGCGGCGGCCCGCCGGTCGCCGCCTGTCGCCGAGGGTCGTTCCGGGCGTCGCCACGGCTCCGACCGGTCCGGTGGACGGGCGCACGGGCACCTCCTTCGAGTCGGGGCCACGAGGACGGCCCCAGACTCCCCCGTCCGCCCGTCATCGGGCATCCGGCGGCGGAAGTAACGTCGGCTACTCCCTGGCGAGTACGCGTGCTCGCCAGGGCGTGCCGCCACACCTTCCCCGGGAGTACCCGGAAGGGGCCGCGGACCCGCGCCGCCGGTCCGGCGCACCCGCGGACCCGCGCACCCCGCACACCCGCACCCGGCGGACCCGCGCCGCTCAGTCCGTCACCGCGAACCCCCGCGCCGCGCCCAGCCGGTGCAGCGAGGCCTGTCCGGGGATGCCGTCCGCCGCGCCGGCCTGGTACCCGCAACGCCGCTGCCAGGCCGCGTACGCGGCGACCGTGCGGCTGCCGAAGGAGCCGTCCACCCAGCGCTGTTCGAGCAGCCCCTCGTCCACCAGCGCCTGCTCCACGATCGCCACCTCGGAGCCGTAGGTGCGGTGGCCCTGTTCGGCGCCGGGGTCGGTCCGCGCGGCGGAGACCAGGTGGGAGACCGACACCGACCGCTGCCCGGGGAGGTAGCCGAGCAGCCGGTTCAGCGAGCCGGCGCCGGGGACGCCGTCCGCCGCCTGCCCGGAGTAGCCCAGACTCCCCTGGTAGTCGGCGTAGTTCTCGGTGTCCGCGTCCGTCCAGGTCGGCCCGGGGCCGGAGCGGTAGTGGTCGCCGAATCCGTGCGAGACGAGCGCCTGCCCGACCGCGGTCACCTGGTAGCCCTGGGCGCCGTAGCCGTAGGGCAGGCCGTTGATCGAAACCTGGTAGCGGGCGGGCGTGGTGTCTCCGGGAGGTGCCGGATGCTGCTGCGAGGGCGGGGGGTCCTGGGTGCCGCCGCCGGCCGTGAGGTCGGGCCAGGAGCCGGGGTCGGTGTGGTCGTTGAACGGGACGTGGGCGTGCGCGTACCAGCCGCCGCGGGTCTCCCAGACGCTCTCGTCGCGGTGGCCGGAGAAGTCGACCGGCCGGCCCATCGGCCAGACGTCGGGGACGCCCCAGGAGGCGATCCAGGCGTGGATCCGGCCCCAGCCGGCGCAGGGGGTGTCGACCAGCCGCGGGTAGACCCGGCCCTGGTAGCGGCAGTACGGGAAGAACACCGCCTCGATCTGGATCACCACCCGGCCGGCCCGGTTGGTGCGGGTCGGGCTCTCGGCCGGGCTGAGCAGGCTCTTCGAGCGGGAGTCGGCCGGGAGGAGCTGCGCCGTCCGGCCGCTGAACGGGTCCCAGACCAGGTGTGGAGCGTCGCCGGCACCACTGCCGGTGAAGTAGCCCACCAGTTCCTCGTAGGTGCACCAGTCCTGCGGGGCGGCGGCGGTTGCGTTGCGGTCCCAGGTGATGTGGGCGATGGCCTTCGGCGGGTACTGCTGGTCGGTCGGTGCGTGGTCGCCGAGGTCGTGGACCTCGGCGCCGGGCAGCCACAGGTCGGGCATGGCGGTCTCCTCCGAACTGCTGAGGGCATCACCTCCGGTATCGGCAGGTCGGGGCCGCGGATTGACCCCGACGGCGCAATGCGCGGCATTGAACCGCCCGCACTCGCCCGGCCGTTCGACTCGGCGGGGGCCGTTCGCCCCCGCGTGCGATTCGGGCGCCCGTGCGGGTGCGGCCGATCGCACGGAAGGGGGCGCATTCCACCCCGCCGAGGCCCGGCTGTCAATCATTGACATCACAAATGGTCTAGTCCAAGTTGGTCCGGCGGACCGGCACCAGCCCGCGCCCGAGACCTCCAGTGCGCCCAACTGGCCGCCATGGAAACGTATCTGACGATCCGATGGAGAAGCCCGCACCATGCAAAGAGTCTGCCTCGCCCTGCCCACCATGCGGTCCTGCCCCGACACCATCACGGAACTCGCGGAGGAGGCGGCCCACGCCGTCGCGAACTTCGGGGTCGAGGTGCACCTCCTCGTCCTCGACACCACCGGCGCCGTCGCGTTCGCGGAGAACGCGGGCGCCGTGGCCGCACTGGAGCCCACGCCCGGCGTGGTCGTCCACCACCTCGGCGAGGCGCAGCAGCGGGAGTTCCTGCGCCGGGCGGCCGAGGGCTCCGGCGCCGCCGACCCCGAACTGCTGCTCGACCTGATGCTCCCGCGGGCCGTCGCGTACGGTTCGTGCGTCAACCGGCTCTTCCTGGGCGCGGCGGCTCTGGGCTGCACCTCCGTGCACCTGCGCAACGACGACGCCGACTTCCAGGTCGTCGACGGCCTGAAGGTCTTCCCGATCCACCACGAGCTGCTCTCGATCGGGCGGCCGGCCGGCGAGGCGGCGGCCGGCGTGTCCCGCTCCGAGCTCGACCCGGCCGACGCGGACAAGCCGGTGATGCTGGTCAGCGGCTCCTTCATCGGCGAACTCAACGTGGACATCAGCGAGATCCACGAGCTGGACCCGGCCGTCTACCGCGACGTGGTGCGCCTGTGGACCCCGCCTGTGTGGTCCGAGGAGGAGCGGGACGCGATGGTGGACGTGTCTTTCAAGGGCGCCGGCTCCGAGCCGTTCGGCACCGACGAGTCCGTCCTCGGCGTGCCCGACATCTGGGACGTCTACATGTGCAACATCGCCCTGGACCACCGGGCCTACGAGGTGCTTCCGCTGCTGCCCTCGATCGAGACCATCGGCAGCGACTACGCCCTGCTGCACGCCCTGGTCCACTCCCGGCTGCCCGGCGTCACCCACAACCGCCACATCGTCAACTACTACACGCCCGAGCGCCGCACCGGCGCCGGATTCGTCGCCTACCAGCTGCGGTTCGTCAAGTTCCTGCTCTCGATGCTGTACCTGTACCCGGTCTACGGCGGGATGATCGACCTCGGCCGCGGGATGCTGGACGAGCAGCACGGGCTGAAGGCGGAGCCGATCCTCGACCTGGTGCGGGGCAGCGTCGACTGGGACCGGGCCGGGAACGAGCACTGCCTGGACGTCCTGGACCGCTCCTACCGCAAGCTGGGCGGCAAGTACGCCGAGCTCGCCGACGTGGTGGCCGGGCAGCGGCAGCAGCTCCTGGACGAGGCGCAGCAGGACGCCGAGCGCTGGGCGGTGCTGGTGGACGCCTGGGCCGCGCTGGTGGCCGCCGCCCGCGCGGAGGGGCTCGGCGCCGCACCGGAGGGACCCGACGCCGCCCCGGAGGGGCCGTCCCGGTGAGCGGGGACCTCCGGATCCGGCGGCTGGCCGACGGGGACTGGGACGCCGTGGTCGCTCTGGAACACGACGCCTACGCGGCCGACGGCCTGTCCGAGGGCCGGGAGGCGCTGCAGTCCCGCGCGCTCGGCTCACCGGAGACCTGCTTCGTACTGGAACAGGGCGGCACGGTCCGCGGCTACCTGCTGAGCCTGCCGTACCCGCCGCTGCGCTGCCCCGACCTCACCCGGCCGGAGGAGACGAGGTACGAGTCGGACAACCTGCACGTGCACGACCTGGTGATCGCCGAGGACCTGCGCGGCCGGGAGGTCGCCCTGGGGTTCATGCGGCACTTCCGGGAGCGGGCGGAGGAACTGGGCTTCGAACGGATCTCGATGGTCGCGGTGCGCGGCGCCGAGATCCTGCTGAGGCTGATCGGCTACCGCGCGCACCGGGAGGTCGCGGTGCCGTCCTGTTACGGACGGCGGGCGGTCTACATGTCGATGCCGGTGCGCTGACCGGCGACGGTCCACGGGCGGTCGGTCACTCCTCCGGCCCAGCCCGGACGGCGAGGGTCACCCCGTCGGGCGAGCCTGGTGGTGGCCGTGACCCGCGCGCGCGGCCACCGCCGGCACCCGCCCGCCCCGTCACCGGCACCGGCCCGGACGCCAGAGGGAGCAGCGCATGAAGGCCGCCGTCGTCCGCGATTTCACCGCACCGCTGGTCATCGAGGACCGACCGGTGCCCGAGCCGGCCGCGCACCAGGTCCGGGTCCGGATCGAGGCCTCCGGCCTCTGCCACACCGACATCCACGCCGCCCGCGGCGACTGGCCGGTCAGGCCGACCCCGCCGTTCGTCCCCGGGCACGAGGGCGTCGGAGTCGTGGAGGCGGCGGGCGAGCTGGTCCGGCACGTCCGGGTAGGCGAGCGGGTCGCCATCCCGTGGCTCGCCGACGCCTGCGGGCGGTGCGACCAGTGTGTGTCCGGCTGGGAGACGCTCTGCCCCCGGCAGCACAACAGCGGCTACTCGGTGGACGGTGCCTACGCCGAGCACGCGCTCGCGCACGGCGACTACGTCGTCCCCGTCCCGGAAGGCATCGACCCGCTGGACGCCGCGCCGCTGTCCTGCGCGGGCGTCACCACGTACAAGGCACTCAAGGTCTCCGGCGCCGGACCGGGCACCCGGGTACTGGTCTCCGGCATCGGCGGGCTCGGCCACCTCGCGCTCCAGTACGCCCGGATCTGCGGCGCCGAGACCATCGCCGTCGACGTCATCGACGACAAGCTCGCCCTCGCCCGCGACCTCGGCGCCGACCACGTCCTCGACGCCCGCAGCCAGGACGTCGCGGCCGAGGTCCAGGCGCTCGGCGGCGCCCACGCGGCCGTCGCGCTCGCCGTCAGCAACGCCTCCTTCCAGGCCGCGTACGGCGCGCTGCGGCGCGGCGGCACGCTCGTCCTGGTGGCGCTCCCGGCCGGCGGGAAGCTCGAACTGCCGGTCTTCGACACGGTGTTGAACGGCACCAGGGTGATCGGCTCGATCGTCGGCACCCGCGAGGACCTCGCCGAGGTGTTCCGCCTGCACGCCCTCGGCCGGACCCGGGTAATCCGGGAGACCCGGCGGCTGGAGGAGGTCAACGCCTGCTTCGACCAGGTGCTGGCCGGCCGGGTCTCCGCCCGGCTGGTCTTCGACCTGCGCTGACGGACCGCGCCGACGGATCGCGTCGCAGAGTGTGCCGACGGAGTGTGCTGACGGGCGGCACCTTGTGACCTGCGAAATCGCCTCTGCCACGCTCCTGCGGCACGAGCACGTCGAGCGCCCTCCCGATCCTGCGGACGCCCTCCCGGCGAACGGCCCGCCAGACAGCCCGGCGCCTGCTCGACCTCGCCGCCCCCGTGGACTGCGGGGTGCAGGTCAGCGCCGGGGCACAGACCCGGACACCGGCCGAGGCAGTGCACATGACGGCGGCCTTCCACGAGGCCGTGTCCGGCTGCGTCGATCCTCACTGCTCCGCACCGCTCCGGGACCGGGCCCGGCGAGGAGGTCCGGGTCCGGTGAGGAAGTCCGGAAGCTGATCGCGGCGCGCGGGTCGCCGAGCTGCTCCCGGGGTTTACTCGCCCTGGAGAGCCGGCCGGTGGGGTCGGTCGAGGAGGCGTTCTTCGCCGTGGTCGGCTCCGGTCCCGCGTGCGTCGGTCGGGACCGCTTCTGCCGGCCGGCCGTCCCGGAACCCGGCCTGGACCTCCGCGCCAAGGACGCCTGCGTCCCGATCTCCGTCAACGGCCGGGACGCGAGCCGCGACACGCCGCCCCGGACCACACGCTCTTCGTCCGCTTCCGGGAGGGCGCCGTGGTGCGGTCCGACCGGCCGGCCCGGCAGGTGGGGCGGCTGCCGGTCGGACCGGTCGGGTTCGGCTGATGGGCCCGCACCGGTGGACCGCGGCCGGTCGGCCCCGGCCCGCACCGCCCGACTCACCACCCCGCCCGACCCACCGCACCGCCCGACTCTCCGTCCCACTGGCCCCACCGGCCCCGTCACCGTCCGGGAGCGGTTGCAGTTGCGTCTCCGTTCCGTGTCGGCGGGCGTACGAAGTACCGACCGGTCCGGGATCCTGGGGAGAACGACTGGTCCGGCAAGGGGAGTTGCCATGGGGGACGGCCGCGAGATGGTACCCGACGTCGTGGAGGCACTGCTGGCCGGCGGGCCGCACCAGGCGGTGGCGGACGTGGTGCGGGCACGGCTGCGGATGGTGCCGGAGGGGGCGCGGGCACTGGCCTCGGCCGAGACGGGCCCGGAGGACGTGCAGGCGCGGGCGCAGCTGACCGCCGCGGTCGCCCATCTGCTCGCCACCGACGAGGCGTTCGCGCAGTACCTGGCGACCACCGGGCTGGGACGGTCCACCGATCCGTCGACCGTGCAGCTGCGGACCGGGCCGAGCACCGTCCAGCTGCGGACCGGTGCCGGGTCTCCGCCGACCGGCCCGACGACCGTCCAGCTGCGGGTCGGCCCCGCGGACGCCCGGGCCCGGGCCCTCGCCGCGCGCCGCAGCAGTGCCGGGATCGTGGTGGCCCTGGCGCTGGTCCTGATCGCCGCCCTGGTCGCCCTCGGCATTCACCTGGGCTCGCGCCCGCTGCTGAAGCCGGGCGGCCCCGGTCTGGCGCACGCCGCGCAGCCGCTGCGCGACCCTGCGCTGGTGCGGGGCGTGCTGCCCGACGCGCGGGCCATGCCGGCCGGGTGGGAGGTGCGGAGCGGGCCGGAGTCGGGCACGGGTTCGGGCGCCGACGTGCCGTGCCTGCTGCCGGATTCCTGCGATCAGCAACTCGCCTACGCCACAGTTCGGTTCGGTGCGGCGGACATCCGGACCGCGAACTTCACCGCGGTCGCCTTCGGCTCGCCCGAAACGGCCGCCCGGGCCTTCGGCGCCACGCTCGACCGCACCGCCGGCGAGGACTCGGGGTCGGTGGCCCTCCCCCGGATCGGCGACCAGAGTGCCGTCCGGACCCACGGTTCGTCGACGGCGGTGGCGCTGGTCCGGGTCGGCGCCGTGCTGCTCCTGGTGCGCGACGACGGGCCGGGTGCCGCCGTCACCGCGCCCTGGCTGACGGTGTTCGCCGAGCTGCTCGGCGAGCGCGCCCGGCAGGCCCAGGACGGCCGCACCCCCGACGCGGCCGCCTCGACCGCGGCCGCAACCGGCTGACGGTCAGGGCTTGTCGAGGTACGCGAGGACCGCGAGGACCCGCCGGTTGCCGTTCTCGTCGTCGGTGAGCCCGAGCTTGCCGAACATCGAGGTGGTGTACTTGCTGATCGCGCTGTCGCTGAGGAACAGCCGCCGGGCGACGGCCTGGTTGGAGAGGCCCTCGGCCATCAGGGCGAGCACCTCCTGCTCGCGCTCGGTGAGCCGGTCGAGGCGCCGGTTCGACGGGGCGGAGGAGACCAGTGCGGCGATGACGGCCGGGTCCATGGCCGTCCCGCCCCGGGCGACCCGCTCCAGGGCGTCGACGAACTGCTCGCCGTCGAACACGCTCTCCTTGAGGAGGTAGCCGATGCCGCCGGCGCCGTCGGCCAGGAGCTCGCGGGCGTACAGCTGCTCGACGTGCTGGGAGAGGATCAGCACCGGTAGCCCCGGTACCTCGCGTCGGGCGGCGAGGGCCGCCCGCAGGCCCTCGTCCGACTGGGTCGGCGGCATGCGGACGTCGACGACGGCGGCGTCCGGGCGGTGGGTCAGCAGGGCGTCGAGGGTCTCGGGGCCGGTGGCGGCGGTGGCCACCACCTCGTGCCCGTAGGCCTCCAGGAGGTGGACCATTCCGTCCCGGAGCAGGTACAGGTCCTCGGCTACGACGATTCGCATGGCACCATCATCGTCGCCCGGGTCGGTCCGCCCTCGGGGCTGGTGATCTCCAGGGTGCCGTCGAACACCGCGAGTCGGCGCCGCAGCCCGGCCAGTCCGCCCGCACCACCCGGCACCGCTCCGCCGCGACCGTCGTCCTCGACGTCGACGACGATGCCGGTCCCGCTGTGCGCGACGGCGATCCGCACGCTCGTCGCCCGGGCGTGCCTGGAGGCGTTGGTGAGCAGTTCGGCGATCCCGAAGTACAGGGCGGACTCGATCGGCGGTTCCGGCCGGAAGGGCCGGTCGACGGCCACGGTCACGTCGAGCGGGCTGTTCAGGGCGAGGGCGCGGACGGCGTCGACCAGCCCGCGTTCGGTCAGCACCGGCGGATTGATCCCCCGGACCAGGTCCCGCAGTTCGGCCAGCGAACTCGCGGCGCCCGACCGCGCGGCCCGCATCAGGGCCCTGGCCCGCGCCGGATCGGTCTCCATCAGCTTCTCGGCGGTGGCGAGGGAGAGTCCGAGCGCGACCAGGCCGGCCTGCGCCCCGTCGTGCAGGTCCCGCTCGATCCGGCGGATCTCGGCGGCCTGGGCGACCGTCACGTCCGCACGTTGGGCGGTCAGTTCCTCCACCCGGGCGGCCAGCCGCATCGCGGCGGAGGGGCCGAGGTGGCGGACCGCCACCGGCTCGCACAGCCGCCAGGCGTACGGGGCGGAGGCGACGGCCACGACCGCGGCCAGCGCCCCGGCGGCGTGCGCGAGCGGCTCCGGCCGGAGCAGGCCGAGGAGCGCACCGGCCGCGGCGGCCGGCGGGACGGCCGCGGCCAGGCCCGCCGTGAACGGCGCGATCCCGGTGAACCGCAGGTCGCGCCAGGTGGCCGGGTCGCCCCACCAGGTCCGCCACGCCTGGTCCATGACGGCGTCGCGGCGGCTGCGCTCGTAGGAGTGCCCGTTCCACCAGTAGCCGGTGGACATCCGGGTGACCGGCCCGCGCTCCCGGTAACCGGCGGGCACGGCCGTGCCGGTCCACCGCTCGACCAGGTGGCGCACGGTCCGGCAGACCGGGCGGGCGAGGGCGAGCGTGCCGGTGCACACCAGGACGACCGGCAGCAGCCACGACCACGGGTTCGCCGGCCCCCACCGGATCCCCAGCGCGACGGCGGCGGCCCACACTGCCGGGACCAGCAGGGTGACGGCCGCGACCGCACAGGCCCGGACGAACCCCGCTCCGGCGCGTACGCCCCACGACACCGACTGTTCCGACATCCCCGCTCCTCGCCCCCGTGTTTCGACGTCTCCACTCTGCACCAGCCGGTGCCCGCCGGACCCGTGGTCGGCGCAGGAGTGTGGCCCGCCCCACCCCGGCGGAGGGCCCGCCCCACCCCCGCGCGGGGGCGAGCGCCGCGCGCCGCCGGGGTCCGGCGGCATCGCCCGAATGCATGTATCGCTCTCTTGACTGGCGTCACCGAAGCGCCATACTGGCCTCACTCCCGCTCGCACGACGAGGTGCCGCCCATGGAGCTCTCCCCCTCGGCGCACGTGGACACGTACTGCCGAGACCACCTTCCACCCTTCGATCAGTGGCCGGAACTCCTTTTCGAACTACCGGAGTTGGCCTATCCGGACCGCCTGAACTGCGCCGCCGCCCTGCTCGACGACACCATCGACCGCCTCGGACCGGACCGACGCTGCCTGCTCACCCCCACCGAGCAGTGGTCCTACGGCGAACTGCGCGACCACGCCGACCGGATCGCCCGCCTGCTGACCGAGGACCTCGGCCTCGCCACCGGCAACCGGGTGCTGCTGCGCGGCCCCAACACACCCTGGCTGGCCGCCTGTTGGCTCGGGGTCCTGAAGGCCGGCGGGGTGGTCGTCACGACCATGCCGCTGCTGCGCGCCACCGAACTGACCCAGCTGGCCGAAATCGCGAAGCCCGCCCTGGCCCTGTGCGACCACCGCTACCTGGCCGACCTCGACCGGGCACGAGCCCCCGGCCTGCGGATCGTCCCCTACGGCGGCGACGGCCCCGAGGACCTCACCGCCCGCTGCGCCGCCAAGCCACCCGGCTTCACCGCCGTCCCGACCGCCGCCGACGACGTCGCGCTGATCGCCTTCACCTCGGGCACCACCGGGCGCCCCAAGGCCACCCTGCACTTCCACCGCGACGTGCTCGCCAACGCGGACACCTTCTCCCGCCACCTGCTCCACCCCACCCCCGACGACCTCTTCGCCGGCACCCCGCCGCTCGGCTTCACCTTCGGCCTCGGCGGCCTGCTGGTCTTCCCGCTGCGGGCCGGCGCCGCCAGCCTGCTGCTGGAGCAGGCCACGCCCGAGCAGCTGGCCGAACACGTCCGGCGGCACCGGGTCAGCGTGCTGTTCACCGCACCGACCGCCTACCGGGCGATCCTGGCCGCCGGACTGGCCGACCGGCTGGCCGGGGTGCGGCGCTGCGTCTCGGCCGGCGAACCGCTGCCCGCCGCCGTCTGGCAGGCCTTCCACGCCGCCACCGGGCAGCGGCTGATCGACGGCATCGGCGCCACCGAGCTGCTGCACGTCTTCATCTCCGCCGCCGACGAGTCCGTCCGCCCCGGCGCCACCGGCAAGCCCGTCCCCGGCTACCGCGCCGCGATACTGGACGGGCAGGGCCGCCCGGTGCCCGACGGCGAACCCGGGCTGCTCGCCGTCAAGGGTCCGACCGGCTGCCGCTACCTGGACGACGAACGCCAGTCGAGCTACGTCCTGGACGGCTGGAACCTCACCGGCGACACCTACGTCCGGGACCGGGACGGCTACTTCTGGTACCAGGCGCGCAACGACGACATGATCGTCTCGGCCGGCTACAACATCGCCGGGCCCGAGGTCGAGCAGGCGCTCGCCACGCACCCCGACGTGGCCGACTGCGCCGTGGTCGGCACGCCCGACGAACGGCGCGGCAGCGTGGTCACCGCGTACGTGGTGCTGCGCGCCGGCGCACCGGACGGGCCGGACGCGGTGCGCGACCTCCAGGAGCACGTCAAGCGCACCATCGCCCCGTACAAGTACCCGCGGGTGGTGGAGTTCGTCACCGAGCTGCCGCGCACCGCGACCGGCAAGCTGCACCGCGCCGAACTGCGGCGGCGGGCCTCGCTCACCCCGGCCAGCGTCGCGATCGAGCGTCGGGTCGAGTGGTCCGACACCGACGCGGCCGGGCACTACCACTTCTCCGCCGTGCAGCGCTGGGCCGAGGCGGCGGAGGCGGCGCTGCTGCGCCGGCTCGGGCTGGCGGAGCTGTTCGGGCGCATCCCCCGGGTGCACTTCGAGGCCGACTACCGCGAACGGCTCTGGTTCGGGGACGTGGTCCGCACCGAGCTGCGGGTGGTCCGGGTCGGCGGCTCCTCGCTGCACTACGCCTTCGAGGTGCACGGCCCGCAGGGCCTGGCCGCGAGCGGCCGGATGTCGGTGGTGCACGCGGCGCCGCACACCAAGGGCGCCGAGCCGTGGCCCGTCCGGGTGCGCCGGGCACTGACCGAGTCCGGACCGCAGCAGCCGGAGGTGGTCGCGTGACCGGCGCGGCCGGGGCCCGTCCGGCGGCGGGCCCCGGCACCCGGGCGCGCCGGATCGCGGTGATCGGCGCCGGCCCCGGCGGGCTCTACTTCGCCGCCCTGGCCAAGCGGGCGGCCCCGGAGCGGGAGATCACCGTCTTCGAACGGGACGGCCGGGAGGACGAGTCCGGCTTCGGCGTGGTCTTCTCCGACGAGACCCTGGACGGCATCGCCCAGGCCGACCCGCAGGTCTTCGCCGCGATCGGCGCCGAGTTCGCCCGCTGGAGCGACGTCGACGTCCGCTACGCGGGCGGGGTGCGCACCAGCGGCGGGCACGGCTTCGCCGCCCTGGACCGCAACCGGCTGCGCGCCATCCTGCGCGAGCGCTGCGCCGAACTCGACGTGGACGTGCGCTACCGCACCCCCGCCCCGCCCGTCGAACGGCTCGCCGCCGGGTACGACCTGGTGGTGGCCGCCGACGGCATCCGCTCCGGCACCCGGGCGACCTACCCGGAGGCCTTCCGCCCCGACGCGGACGAACGGCACTGCCGCTACATCTGGCTCGCCACCGACAAGGTCTTCGAGGCCTTCACCTTCATCGTCGAGCGGTTCGACTTCGGCACCCTGCAGGTGCACGCCTACCCGTACAGCGCCACCCGCTCGACCTTCATCGTGGAGATCGCCGAGGACGCCTGGCGCCGGGCCGGCTTCGAGGCCCTCGCCGCACGGGAGTTCGCCCGCGGCGAGAGCGACACGGAGAGCGTGCGGCGCTGCGCGGAGCTGCTCGCCGGCCACCTGGACGGCCACCGGCTGATCCCCAACGCCTCCCGCTGGATCCGCTTCACCACGGTGCGGAACGCGCGGTGGCACCACCGCAACGTGGTGCTGCTCGGCGACGCCGCGCACTCCGCGCACTTCTCGATCGGCTCGGGCACCAAACTGGCCCTGGAGGACGCCCTCGCCCTGGCCGCCGCACTGGGCGAACATCCCTCCCTGGACGAGGCGTTGGCCGCGTACGAGGCCGAGCGGCGCCCGGTGGTGGAGTCCACCCAGCGCGCCGCGCAGGCCAGCCTGGAGTGGTTCGAGACCGTCGGGCGGCGCACCGGGCAGGACATCGACCGGTTCGCCTTCAACCTGCTCACCCGCAGCCGTCGGGTCACCTACGGCAACCTCCGGGCCCGCGACGCCGCCTTCGTGGACGCCGTGGACACCGCCTTCGGCGGCTCGCCCGGGGTGCCGCCGATGTTCCGGCCACTGAAACTGGGCGCGCTGGAGCTGCGCAACCGCGTCGTGGTGCCGCCGCTCGCGACCTTCACCTCCCCCGACACGCTGCCCGGCGCCTTCGACCGGGCCCAGCTGACCGGACACGCGCTCGGCGGCGCCGGGCTGGTCCTCGCCGGGATGACCGCGGTCAGCGCCGAGGGCCGGGCCACCGACCGCTGCCCGGGCCTGTGGACCGACCGCCAGGAGGGCGCCTGGCGCGAACTCGTCCGCGCCGTCAAGGCCGTGAGCGACACCCCGCTCGGCATCCAGCTGACCCACGCCGGACGCCGGGGCGCCACCGCCGTCCCCGGACCGGACGGCATCGGGCGCCCGCTCGCCGGGGGCTGGCCGCTGCTGTCCGCCTCGGCGATCCCGTGGGACGCCGACAGCCCGGTGCCGCACGAGGCCAACGACCTCCAACTGGCCGCCGTCACGGCGGACTTCGCGGCGGCCGCCGAGCGCGCGGCGCGGGCCGGGTTCGATGTGCTGGAGCTGCAGTTCGGCCACGGGCACCTCGTCTCCTCGTTCCTCTCCCCGCTCACCAACCAGCGCACCGACCGCCACGGCGGTCCGCTCGCCCACCGGCTGCGGCTCCCGCTGGAGGTGCTGACCGCGGTGCGCGCCGCCTGGCCGGCCGGACAGCCGCTGCTGGTCCGGATCTCGGCGAGCGACTGGGCGCCCGGCGGCACCACCGAGGCCGAGGCGGTGGCGATCTGCCGCGCGCTGGCCGAGGCCGGGGCGGACGCGGTGGACGTCTCCACCGGCGAGGTGGTGGCGCACCAGCGTCCGCCGTACGGGCGCGGGTACCAGACGCCCTTCGCCGAACTGGTCCGCGCCGCCACCGGACTGCCGACCGTCGCGGTCGGCGCGATCTCCGGCCCCGACGACGCCAACTCCGTCCTGCTGGCCGGACGGGCCGACCTGGTCGCGGTCGGCCGGGCCCAGCTGCACGACCCGCTCTGGACCCTGCACGCCGCCGCCGACCAGGGCTACACCGGCCCGGGCGCCCGCTGGCCCGAGCCCTGGCTGGCGGGCAGCCGCAAGCCGCCCGGCCCCGGCGCCGACCGGGTCGCCCCGCGGCTGCAGCTGCTGCGCGAGCCGCCCGCCCCCGTCCACCGCCGCTGGCTGCCGACCCCGCCCGAGGAGTGACGAGCACCGTGCCCCACCTGCCCCGCTTCACCGCCGCCGCCGTCCAGGCCGCGCCCGTCTACCTGGACCCGGCCGCCACCGTCGACAAGGCCGTCGCGCTGATCCAGGAGGCGGCCGGCCACGGCGCCGAACTGGTGGTCTTCCCCGAGGTCTTCGTACCCGGCTACCCGTACTGGAACTGGACGATGAACCCGGTGCAGGGCTCGCCCTGGTACGAGCGCCTGTACCGGGCCGCCGTGGACGTCCCCGGCCCGTACGTGGACACCCTGCGTGCCGCCGCCCGGCAGGCCGGCGTGGTGCTGGTGATCGGCGTCAACGAGCGCGGCCGGCACAGCCTCGGGGTGCTGTACAACACCCTGCTGATCATCGACTCGGACGGCGGACTGCTCAGCGTCCACCGCAAGTTGGTGCCGACCTGGGCCGAGAAGCTGACCTGGACCCAGGGCGACGGCAGCACCCTGAAGGTGCACCGCACCGCCGTCGGCCCGCTCGGCGCGCTCGCCTGCGGCGAGAACACCAACACCCTGGCCCGCTTCACCCTGCTCGCCCAGGGCGAACTCGTCCACGCCGCGAGCTACATCGCCCTGCCGGTGGCCCCCGAGGACTACGACATGGCGGAGGCCATCGCGCTGCGCGCCTCGGCCCACTGCTTCGAGGGCAAGCTGTTCACCGTGGTCTCCTGCTCCACGATCTCACCCGAGATCGTGGACCTGATCGCCGGCGACGACCAGCAGCTGCGCAAGCAACTCGCCCGTCCGCGCAGCGCGTTGTCCGGGATCTTCGGCCCGGACGGGCGGGCCGTCACCGAACCCCTGGTGGACGAGGAGGGCATCGTCTACGCCGAGATCGACCTCGGCCGCTGCATCCAGCCCAAGCAGATGCACGACATCGTCGGCCACTACAACCGCTTCGACGTGTTCCGGCTGCACGTGGACGACCGTCCGCTGCGGCCCCTGGTGTTCCCCGAGGAGGAGTCATGACCGGTCCCGACGGCCGCTCGAACCGCAAGGGCCTCCCACACGACGAGGCCCGCGACAAGGACCACGACAAGGACCACGACGACGACCGGATCGGCCGCGCAAGAGTCACCGAGAGCCCCGAACTCCTCGCCTACTACGAGGAGCTGGCCGAGCACTCGGCCGGCGCACTGTGGACGGTGGCGAACGAGATCGAGCCCTGGTACCCGCAGCCCAAGTCCGTCCCGGTGCTCTGGCGCTACGCGGACCTGCGCCCGCTGGTACGCAAAGCGCTGCCCCTGGTCAAGGCCGACGACGCCGGCCGCCGGGTGGTCATGCTGGTCAACCCCGGCCGCCGCGAACTCAGCGCCGCCGTCGGCCTGCTGTACACCGGCCTGCAGATCATGGGCCCCGGCGAGGCGATGACCGCGCACCGCCACCAGGCCTCCGCACTGCGCTTCGTCCACGAGGGCACCGGCGCCTGGACCATCGTGGACGGCCAGCGGCTCAAGGTCGGCCCGCGCGACTTCGCGATCACCCCCAACAACACCTGGCACGAGCACGGCAACGAGTCCGACGACGCCCCGGTGATCTGGCAGGACGGCCTGGACATCCCGCTGGTCAACACGCTCGACGCCAACTTCTACGAGGTCCACCCCGAGCTGTACCAGCGCCCCGGCCCGGTGGTGAACTCCTCGCTGCTCAGCTACGGCGGCAACCTGCTGCCGTACGGCGTCGAGAAGTGGACCCGGCCGTACTCGCCGCTGTTCGGCTGGCCCTGGGAACCCAGCTACGAGGCGCTGTGCCGACTCGCCCGCGCGAGCGAGGGATCGCCGTACGACGGCGTCATCATGGAGTACACCAACCCGGTGACCGGCGGCCCGGTGATGCCGACGATGGCCGCCCACCTGCAGCTGCTGCGCCCGGGCCAGGCCACCCGCGCACACCGGCACACCGGCTCGGTGGTCTACACGGCGGCCAAGGGGCGCGGCGCCTCGGTGGTCGCCGGACAGCGCTTCGAGTGGCAGCAGGGCGACATCTTCGTCGTCCCGTCCTGGGCCTGGCACGAGCACGCGAACCTCGACCAGGGCGAGGACGCCTGCCTGTTCTCCTTCAACGACTTCCCGGTGACGCACTCGCTCGGCCTGTACCGCGAGGAGTCCTACCCGGACCACGACGGGCACCAGCCCACCACGACCACCGCCTGACCGGGAGACCCACCACCATGCACCTGCTCACCTACTGCGCCGACGGCGACGACACCCCGCGCCTCGGCGCACTGCTCGCCGGGGACCGGGTCGCGGACCTCACCGCCCTCGCCACCGCCACCGGATCGCAACTGCCCGACAGCCTGCTCGGGTTGATCCGCGCCGGGGCACCGGCCCTGGCCACCGCGCGCGGGCTGGTCGCGGGAGCGCCCGCCACCCGGCCGCTGTCCGAGGTGTCGCTGCGGGCACCGCTGCGCCCCGGCAAGATCGTCGGCGTCGGCCTCAACTACGTGGAGCACGTGGCCGAGTCGCACCGCACCCTGGACACCGACCGCGAACTGCCGGACCGTCCCGTGTTGTTCGGCAAGCCGTCCACGGCCGTCACCGGCCCGGGCCAGCCCATCCGGCACAACGCGAACCTCACCAAACAGCTCGACTGGGAGTGCGAACTCGCCGTGGTGATCGGCGAAACCGCCTTCCAGGTCGCCGAACGGGACGCCCTGCGGCACGTGTTCGGCTACAGCATCGTCAACGACGTCAGCGCCCGCGACCAGCGCCGCTCCGGACAGTGGTTCTTCTCCAAGGGCCAGGACAGCTACGCGCCGTTCGGCCCCGCCGTGGTGACCGCCGACGAGATCCCCGACCCGCAGCGGCTCGACCTCTCGCTGAAGGTCAACGGCGAACTGCGGCAGGACTCCAACACCCGCCACATGCTGTTCGGCATCGCCCGGCTGATCGCCGACATCTCCTCCGGCGTCACCCTGGAACCGGGCGACGTGATCGCCACCGGCTCCCCCTCCGGGGTCGGCGCCGGCATGGTGCCGCCGCAGTTCCTGCAGCCCGGCGACCTGGTCGAGGCCACCATCGAGCGGATCGGCACCCTCGCCAACCCCGTGATCGACGCCCGCTGAGGCAGGACCACCGCACAGCCCGTGCAGCCCGTGCAGCCCGCGCAGCCCGCGCAGCCCGTCCGAGGAAAGGACCCCTCACCCGATGTCGACGTACCGGATCGGCCAGATCGTCCCGAGCTCCAACGTCACCATGGAGACCGAGGTCCCCGCCCTGCTGCGGGCCCGCGAGACCGTCGCCCCCGAACGGTTCACGTTCCACTCCAGCCGGATGCGGATGACCAGGGTCACCCCCGAGCAACTGCGCGCCATGGACGGCGAGTCGGACCGTTGCGCCGCCGAACTCTCGGACGCCCGGGTGGACGTGATCGGCTACGCCTGTCTGGTCGCCGTGATGGCCACCGGCCCCGGCTACCACCGCGAGGCCGAACGGCGGCTGCACCGGCGCACCGTCGAGAACGGCGCGCCCGCCCCCGTGGTCACCAGCGCCGGCGCCCTGGTCGCCGGACTGCGGACGCTCGGCGCCAAGAAGGTCGCGATGGTCACCCCGTACCTGCGGCCGCTGGCCCGGACCGTCGTCGACTACCTCGCGCAGGAGGGCGTCGAGGTGCTCGACCACGCCGCCCTGGAGATCGCCGACAACCTCGACGTGGCCGCCCACGACCCGGCCCGGCTACCCGCGATCGCCCGCAGCCTCGCGCACGCCGAGGCGGACGCCGTGGTGCTCTCCGCGTGCGTGCAGATGCCCTCGCTGTCCGCCGTCGAGGAGGCCGAACAGCAGCTGGGCAAGCCGGTTGTGTCGGCCTCGATCTGCACCGCGCACCAACTGCTCCGCGCCCTCGGCCTGCCCGCCGTGGCACCCGGCGCCGGGCACCTGCTCTCCGGGGCCTACGCAGAGGTCTGAACCAGCGGGCCACCGGACCACCCCCGGGGCGCCGGGGAGCACCGCTATGATCGCCACCGGTCACCGGGCCGCCACCGGAGACCGGGTCACCGCCGACCGCCGGGGAGGAGCGCGCATGTCGGAGAGCACGCCCCGGCCGAGTTCCCTGATCCACACCGTCTACGGCGAGTTCGTCCGCCGGCTCGGCGGCTGGATATCCATCGCCGACCTGATCGCGCTGATGGCCGAACTGGACGTCGACGGCCCCGCGGTCCGCTCGGCGATGTCCCGGTTGAAGAAGGCGGGCACCCTCCTCCAGGAGCGCCGCACGGGCACCGGCTACCGGCTCGCCCCCGCGATGGGGCCGGTGTTCGAGGAGGGCGACCGCCGGATCTTCCACAGCCTGGAGCCGGCCGAGCTCGCCGACGGCTGGGTGGTGGCGGTCTTCTCGGTACCCGAGTCCGAGCGCGCCCACCGCCACCAGCTGCGCTCCCGGCTGAGCTGGCTCGGCTTCGGCAACGCCGCCCCCGGCGTCTGGCTGGCCCCCGCCCGGATGCTGCCGGACGCCCGTCGCCTGCTGGAACGCCTCGGGCTGAGCGCCTACGTCCACCTCTTCCTCTCCGCCGAGTACGCCGGCTTCGCCGACCTCCGGACGGCGGTGGCGAGTTGGTGGGACCTTCCGGCCATCGAGGCGCAGTACGCGGCCTTCACCGACGCCTGGCACCCGGTGGCCGCGGAGCTGCGGACGCCGGCGGAGCTGCGGACGCCGGCGGAGCTGCGGACGCCGGCGGAGCCGCGGGGGTCCGCAGCGGAGCGGGGACCGTCGGAGCCGCAGGGACCGGGCGGGCGACGGGCAGCCCGGATCGACCCGGCCGAGGCGTTCCGCGACTACGTTCCGATGCTCACCCAGTGGCGCCGCCTGCCCTACCTGGACCCGGGGCTGCCCGCGCGACTGCTGCCCGCCGACTGGAACGCCGTCCCGGCCCGGGCCCTCTTCACCGAGTTGCACGGGCTGCTCGCGGAGCCCAGTCTGCGGTACGTCGAGAAGGTGACCGGTCTGTCCCACCCCGAGGAGCCGTCATGACCCCCCAGCCGCCCGTCGACCTGCTGATCCGGGCCGGTGCCGTGCACACCCTCGTGCCCGGCGAGCCGCCGCGGCGCGCGGTCGCCGTCACCGGCGGCCGGATCACCGCCCTCTCCCCCGCCCCCGACGGCCTGGACGCCCTGATCGGACCGGCCACCGAGGTCGTGGACGTCCCGGGCTCGACCGTGCTGCCCGCCTTCGACGACACCCACACCCACCTGATCCTGGCCGCGCAGAGTGTCCACGGCGTGCCGGTCCACCGGGCCCGGGACCTCGCCGGGTTCCTCGACCTGATCCGCGAGCGCGCCGCCCGCACCCCCGCCGGGGAGTGGATCCACACCACGGTGAACTGGCAGGAGGTACTGCTGGCCGAGCAGCGGATGCCCACCACCGAGGAGCTGGACGGCGCCACCACCGACCACCCGGTGCTGGTGCGCCGCGGCGCGTACAACATGGTGCTCAACTCGGCCGCGCTGCGGCTGGCCGGGATCACCGGGGCCACCGAGGCGCCGCCCGGCGGCGTGATCGAGCGTGACGAGCACGGGCGGCTGACCGGCCGGCTGATCAACCGGGCGGTCGAACCGGTCGAGCGGGTGCTGCCCCGGCCCACCCTCGCCGAGCGGATCGACGGTCTGCGGGCCGCCTCGGCGGACTACGCCGCCACCGGGATCGGCACCGTCCGCGACTGCCTCGTCCCGGTCGAGGACCTCGACGTACTGGACGCGGCCCGGGCCGAGGGCGCCCTCGCGGTCCGGGTGCGGGCCCTGGTCTCCGGCTTCGCCGCACGAACGGCCGAGCAGGTGGACGCGCTGCTGGACCGGATGGACGAGTGGCGCGCGGACGGCCGCGACGACGACCGACTGCGGCTGTGGGGTGTCAAGTTCGGCATCGACGGCGGTTTCGAGGCGGGCGCGTTGGAGGAGCCGTACCAGGGACAGCCGTGCTACCACGGCCGGCTGCTCTGGGAGCCGGCCGAGCTGCTCGCGGCGGTGGACCGGGTGGTCGGACGCGGCTGGCGGGTCGGCGTGCACGCCTGGGGCGACCGGGGTCTGCGCGTCCTGCTGGACGTGTTCGAGCAGGTGCTCAAGCTCCGCCCCGGCCTGCCGCCCGGCACCCTGGTGGTCGAGCACGGCGGGCTGGCCCGCCCCGACCAGCGGGCCCGCGCGATCGCGCTCGGCATCCCGGTGACCGTCCAGCACCCGCTGCTGCACGACGGCGCGCTCGCCCAGCAGCGGGCCTGGGGCGAGGAGCGCACGGCCGCGCTCTTCCCGCTGCGCGAGTGGCTGGACGAGGGCGCGCTGCTCACCGGCGGCTCGGACTTCCCGGTCGGCCCGTACGGCGCGATGGTCTCGGTCTGGGGCATGACGACGCGGGGCACCACGGCCGGGGTGGTCGGCCCCGAGCACGCGATCGAGCGGTCCGAGGCGGTCGCGCTGCACACCGTGAACGCCGCCCGCCTGACCGGTGAGGGCGCCGCCCGCGGCAGCCTGCGGCCGGGGGCGTTCGCCGACCTCACGGTGTGGCCGCTCGACCCGCTGACCTGCCCGGCGGACGCGCTGCGCGATCTGCTCCCCACCCGCACCGTGGTCGACGGCCGGACGGTGCACGGGTCCTGACGAGGTCCTGACCGTTTTCCCGGCGGACCGTCAGGCCGCGACCAACTCCCGCAGGTCGATGCCGCGGTGCAGGGCGCGCAGGTCCTCGTGGAGCGTGGACGGCGGGACGACGAGCACGCCGCAGCGCGCGTGGTCGAGGCAGTGGCGGGTGACCGAGCGGCGCGTCAGCCGGCGCAGCCGGGTGCGCGCGCCGGCCTGCTCCCCGGTGCTGACCACCAGCAGGTCACCGGGGCGGTCGGCCAGCCCGGTCAGCACCGTGCCGGCGTCGCCGCGCACGACCAGCGGCCGCACCGGCACCCCGATCGGGAGGCCGCCGAAGGCCCGCTCCAGCGCGTTGTCCATCCGGGCGTCGGCGAGGTCCTGCCAGGCGCGCAGCAGCGGCGGGCACGGCCGCGCGCGGTAGTTGCGCTCGCCGCCGACCGGGGTCCAGGCGAGCACCGGGACCAGGGTGGCCTGCCGCTCCCGGGCCTCCTCCGCGGCCCGGTGCAGGGCGGTCAGGCTGTGCAGTGATCCGCTGACTCCGACGATGACGCGGGCGCCGTCCGACATGATCCTTCGCTTTCCGATGTCAAGCCTCTACAGTGTCTGCGATTATGCTGCCACACTTCGCCGTTGGCCTGCAAATCAAAGGCATTAACTGAATATCTCCTTGCATCACTCAGCCACTCGGAAGCCTGCCCCGTCCGCCGACCCACCCGCCGGCCCGTCCGCCGGACGGACCTCCTGGAGCAGCCCCCAGGTGAAGTCCGCCGTCCACCGGCCGACCCGACCGGCGCCGTCCGCGGCGTCGAAGTCCAGCCGGAAGCGGTTCGGCGCACTCCCCTCGCGCGGCACCGCGGACGGGAAGGCGGCACCCACGTCCGCCACCACACAGCCCCACGGCACCAGGTCGGCCAGGGTCCGCATCGCGGGCCCCGGCACCCCCGCCGCCCGCACCAGCCACTCGTTCAGCACCGGCGAGCCGATCTCCGCCGGCCCGAGCAGGACCTCGAACCGCAGCCCGGGCCAGAGCGGCGGCACCCACTGCCGCGCGGTGCACGCCAGGTCCCCGATCCGCCGCGGCACACTCGCCTCCGCCGGCCCGAGCACGGCCGCGTACCGGGCGGCCCCGCGCGGGAACCCGGGCGCCCGGACCATCGCCTGCCACCGCTTGTTCGCCTCCCGCATCGAGGCCCGGGTGGCGCCCAGCCGCCGTACCGCGTCCTCGACCAGGTCGGGCCGGTAGTCGGCCATCCGGCGCAGCAGCACCAGCTGGAACTCGGTCACACCGAAGCCGTTGATCGCCATACCCGCAGGCTAGGCCCCCTGTGACCGGCCGAGGCAGTTGCCACCCGGGGCGCCCTACGACCTGCGCGTTCGCCTCGCCGTGGTCGCGCCAGCTGTCACCAAGTGGTCGAGATTGTCGTCACCTGCCTCGCCTGGTCACGGCGGTTGTCACCGCCCGGGGCAGCGAACCGGCTGGTCAAGGCCGGCGCTCCAACCTGGCGGGTGACGACCGCCGTGCGCATCACCGGAGCACTACGCCGGCCTGACGCCCCAGGAGACGCAGATCGTCCGCTTCGCCGCCCAGGGGATGTCCGACCGAGACATCGCCGCCCAGCTCTTCCTGAGTTCGCGAACGGTCGGCTACCACCTCTGGAAGGCCTGTCCGAAGCTCGGCGTCGGCTCGCGCGGGGAACTGGCGGCGCTGGTCTGACGGCGTTGGTCCGAAAAACCGGTTGCGGTGGAGCGCGGCCCAGATCACGATGTGCGGCATGTACCTGTGCTGACGACTGCCACGTGGCAACTCACCCCTACGCGATCGACCTCTGCGCCGGGCCACCGGCCGCGCTGAGGCGATGACACGCGCGCTCACGCGATCGACCGCCCTCGGCGCTCGGCCATGCCGCCATGTGGCCATGTCCCGAGGCGATGAGACGCGCTGTCGCGAGTTGCCACGGAGAGACACGACCTGTTGCGCGATCGACCTCGGGACGCCCGCCATGCGGCCACCCGCCCCGAGGCGATGACACGCGCCCTCATGAGCACTCGTCAGATCCCAGGAGCCCCGGCCGATCCAGCCGATCCGGCCTGCGCGCGTTCCTGCTGAACCAGGAAACAGACCACCATGCATACCGAACGCAAGGCCCACTGGGCTGTGCGCCAGTCCGCGCTGCCCACCGTCGTCCGCAGCTGCCCGGACTGCTCCGGCACGCGGCACCGGCCTTCGGGCAAGATCCGTGTAAACGCCAACGGCAAGCTCCTCGACGTCTGGCTGCTGCTCAGCTGCGCGGGCTGCGACCGGACCTCGAAGGTGCCCGTCCACGAGCGCGTCCACACGTCGTCGCTGGAACCCGCCCGCAGGGAGGCGTACGAGAACAACGACCTCGCCGTGGTGCGGGAACTGACGATGAGTGCGTCGCTCGCCGCCAAGAACGGCTACAGCCTGGACTGGAGCGGCACCTGGGAGCTGGAGGCACGCACGCCGCTCCACGCGATCGACGATCCGACCCCGCTGACGGTGCTGGTGAGCTTCGAGCTGCCGGTCCCGGCCCGGGTCGAACGCCTGCTCATGTCCGGCCTCGGCCTCAGCCGCAGCCGGGTCCGCCGGATGGTCGCGGACGGCCGCATCCGCCTGCCGCTCGCCCCGGACGCCAAGACGCGCCGCGACTTCGAGCTGACGGTCCACGCCCCGGCGGCGACCCTGGCTCAGCTCGCGGCTCCGGTCGCGGCGACGCGGCGGGAGGCGGTGCGCGAACTCGGCGCCGCCGACGCCGTCGAGGCGCCGCTGCGCCTGTCGCGCGCGGTGTCCGGGGCGTAGGCCGAAGGCTCGGTGCGGGGCGGTACCCGCGCGCGGCTCACGGACTCGCCGTTCGTGAGCCGCGCGGCGGGCTCCCGCGTGGTGGGTCCAGCCCCCTCCGACGACGCAGTCCGGGTGCCGCAACGGTGGCGGCAGGCGGTGGAGCGCGACCGGCACCCCGAGCGCCCCCAGGCCCGACGGCAGGATCGTCGCCATCGACGCAGGTCACCAGGCTGTGTGCTTCTACCGTCACTACCCGCAGCCGGTGGCCGCGGTGTGGCGGCACCTGTCGCGCCCGACCCTGCTGCGGCGCCGGCTGGCTGCCGCCGACCCGTTGGATCCGGCGGAGGGCGGCGCAGTGGTGCTGCGCTGCCGGCCACCGATCCCGACGGCCGCACCGTGATCGCCTCCGGCGCCGTCACGGCCTACGATCCGCCGACCCCGTCGGAGCCGGACCTCGACCCGCACGGGCGGGTCCGGTTCGACCTGACCGACGAGGGCGGCGGCACGGCTCTCGCCTTCAGCGCCAAGCTGCCCGCGCCCTCCTCGGGGAGGGTTCTGGGAAGGGGGTGGTGACAGACATCGCGACCAGGTGACAACCACCTCGACCAGTCACACCCCCGACGCCGACCGGGCCGGATCACCGCCCCGAGATTCGGGCATGTGTTCGAATCAAGGCGTACGCTGGCCCCATGCACGACACCCTCCACCGCCAGCCCTCGCTGTTCGACGACGCGGAGCACGACGGCCTCCGCCTCGGCCCGCTCGACGGCCTGCGGCGGCAGGTGCTCGGCGACGGAGCCTGGCTGGACGTGCTGCCCGGGTGGCTGCACGGCGCGGACGAGCTGTTCGAACAGCTGGCCGCGACCGTGCCCTGGCGGGCCGAGCGCCGCGGGATGTACGAACGGACGGTCGACGTCCCCCGGCTGCTGGCCTCGTACCGGGCGGACGCCGAGCCGCCGCACCCGGTGCTCGGGCAGGCCCGCACGGCGCTGAGCCGGCACTACGCCGACGAGCTGGGCGAGCCGTTCCGCACCCTCGGGCTCTGCTACTACCGGGACGGCCGGGACAGCGTGGCCTGGCACGGCGACCGGATCGGGCGCGGTGCCCGCGAGGACACCATGGTGGCGATCCTCTCCGTCGGCGAGCCCCGCACCCTGGCGCTGCGGCCCCGGTACGGCGGCGGGACCGTCGTCCGCCACCCGCTCGGCCACGGGGACCTGGTCGTGATGGGCGGCTCCTGCCAGCGCGCCTGGGAGCACGCCGTCCCCAAGACCGCCCGCCCGGTCGGCCCCCGGATCAGCATCCAGTTCCGGCCGCAGGGCGTCGCCTGAGCCCCTGGACCGAATCCCGGGCCCGGCCGCACGGGACGGCACGGGACGGCCTGCGCCCGCGCCTGCGGCCGGTCGGGCCCGCGCACCGGCCCCGGTTGCCGCTCGCCCGCCCGGCGCGGAGGCTGGCGACAGGGGCCGGTGGCACCAGGAGGGCGGTGTGCCGAAGGCGGGCAGGTACCGGGAGGGCGTCCCGTGCTGGGTCGTCCTGACGACCCCGGACGCCCCGGCCGCACGGCGCTTCTACGGCGCGCTGTTCGACTGGGAATTCGTCCCGACCGGCCCCGCCGAGGCGGTCGCCACCCGGTACGGCGCCCAGGTCGCGGCGATCGGCCCGCCCGTCGGCACCGCGGCACCCGCCGCCTGGACCACCCACCTCGCCTGCGCCGACCTGCACCGCACCACCGCGCTCGTCCGCGCCGCGGACGGCCGGATCACCCGGGACCCGTACGAGGTGCCCGACCAGGGCCGGGCCGCACTCGCCGTCGACCCGCTCGGCGCGGCCTTCGGCCTCTGGCAGGCCGGCACCATCGACGGCGCCGGCCTCGTCGACGAGCCCGGCGCCCTCGCCTGGAACGAGCACCTCTCCCCCGACCCCGACACGGCCCGTGCCTTCTACCGCCGCGTCTTCGGCTACACCTACGACCGGCCGCGGGCCGGCCACGCCCTCGCCCGGGCCGCCGGCCTCCCCGCCTGCAGCATCGGCCCGTCCGGAGCGCCCGCGAGCTGGCTGGCGCACTTCGGCGCCGCCGACGCCGACCGTGCGGCCGAGCGGCTGCGCGAGCTCGGCGGCACCGTCCTCACCGGGCCCGCGCCGACGCCGTACGGCCGCGCCGCGCTGGTCCGGGACGACGCCGGTGCGGTGTTCGTCCTCGTCGCCGTCCCGTCCCAGGAATCCGCGGAGGCGGCCTGAGCGGCCCCGCGCCCGGCGGCCCTCCACACTGCCACCCGCCGCCCGGCGGTCCTTCAGCCCTTCGGCCCTTCAGTCCTTCACCGCTCCCGCCAGCCCGGACACCAGCTTGCGCTGCACCGCGATGAAGAAGACCAGCACCGGCACCGTCATCAGCGTGGACGCGGCCATGATGGCGCCCCAGTCGTTCTCGTCCGGCTTGAAGAACACCAGCAGCGCCGAGGGCAGCGTCTGGTTCTCGGTGGCGCTGATGATGAAGGTCTTGGCGAAGACGAAGTCGTTCCACGCCGTGATGAAGGAGAACACGCTGGTCGCGGCCAGGCCCGGGGCCACCAGCGGCAGCAGGATCCGCCACAGGATGCGGGTGCGGGAGGCGCCGTCGATCTGCGCGGCCTCCTCGATCGAGACCGGAACGGCGGCGACGAAGCCGCGCATCATCCAGATCCCGAACGGCAGCGAGAACGCCAACTGCACCAGGATCAGCGAGGCCAGGGTGTTCAGCCCGATGCCCGGCACGAACTGCCCCGCGTCGCGGAACATGAAGAACAGCGGGATGGTCAGCGCCTCGACCGGGATCATCTGGGCGATCAGGAACATCACCATGACGGTGGTGCGGAACCTGAACCGGAAGCGGGTCACGGCCACCGCCGCGAGGAACACCACGGCCGCCGAGAGCACCACCACCGACAGCGCGACCACCAGGCTGTTCGCGAAGTACCGGCCGAAGCCGTCCACACTGAGCACCTGACGGAAGCTCTCCAGCGTGGGGTGCGCCGTCCAGGGCTTCGGGTCCAGCGACTGCACCTCGCCCTTGGGCTTGAACGCCGAGAGCACCATCCAGAAGATCGGGAAGGCGGTGACGGCGGCCAGCACGACCGCGACCGTGCCGGCGGCGAGCCGCCGCCGGCCGCGGGAGTTCCGAAGGGTGCTCACAGCTCGTTCCCCGTCCGTCGCAGGCTGCGGATGTACAGGACCGTCGGGATCACCAGGATCAGCAGCATGATCACGCCGATCGCCGCGCCCAGCCCGTACTGCGAGGAGGCGAACGCCTTCTGGTACGCGTACACGTTGAGCACCAGGTTCTGGCCGGCGATGCCGCCGCCCTCGGTCATCACGTAGATCTGGGTGAAGACCTTGAAGTCCCAGATCACCGACTGGATCACCACGATCGTCAGGATCGGCCGCAGCATCGGCGCGGTGACCCGGCGGAAGGTGGTCCAGGTGCCGGCGCCGTCCAGCGCGGCCGCCTCCAGGACCTCCTCCGGGATGGCGCGGATGCCCGCGTAGAGGGTGACCATCACGAACGGGAAGGAGTGCCACACCACCACGGCACCGACGATCAGGAACGCCGTCCACCTGTCGTAGAACCAGTTGAACTCGTGGAAGCCGGTGAGCCCGATCCGCTCCAGGGTGTGGTTGACCAGGCCGAGGTTGGTGTCGAACAGGAAGCTCCACACCGTCGACCCGGTCATCGCCGGCGCCGCCCAGGCCGCCATCGCCGCCGTGGTCAGCACCAGCCGCGGCCACCGGCCGACCTTGGTGAGCAGCACCGCCAGGGCGGCGCCCGCGGCCAGCGTGGCGACCACGCAGAACGCGGCGAAGCCGACCGTCTGCAGCAGCACCGACCAGAACTGGCCGTCCTCCAGGACCTTCGCGTAGTTGCCGAAGCCGACGAAGGACGTCGGAACCCCGCCGGACGCCTGAGCCTGCCCGAAGTCCAGGACGGACAACAGCCCGAGCTGGTAGATCGGGTAGGCGACCAGCGGGACCAGGATGACGGCGGCCGGCAGGAGCAGGAGCAACGGGGGCTTGCGGCGCCGACCGCCCGGGGGCGCGGCCGGCGCCCTGCCCCCACGGCGCCCCTGCGGGGAAGGAGCCGCCGACGGGGCGGTCGTGGTGGATGCGGACACGGGCGGAACCTGCTCTCTGTGACGAACCGGAAAGGGACCGTCGGGTGCGCAGCGGTCGGGTGCACGACGGCCGGGTGCACGGCGGTCGGGTGCACGGTGGTCGGGGCGTGGCGGTCGGTGCACGGCCGCCGGTACGCAACGGCCGGTGCGCGACCGTCAGTGCGCGGCGAAGGCCGAGTTGATCTGCCCCGCGGCGTCACCGGAGGCCTTGGCCACGTCCGCCTTGCCGGTGACGACCTGCTGGAGCAGCGTCGGGATCACCGACTGGGCGTCGATCTGCGCCCACCCCTGGTCGAGCGGCACGAACCTGGTGCCGGCCGCGATGGTGTCGGTGAACGGCTTCAGGAACGCGTCCTTCGCCGCGACCTTGCCACTGACGGATTTCAGCGTCGGCAGGTTGCCCATCCCGTCGTACATCTGCTCCTGGTAGGCCGGGCCCGCCAGCAGTTCGGCGAACTCGACGGCCAGCGTGCGGTGCTTGGCCGCCTTCATGACGCCCAGGTTGTTGCCGCCGGCGAAGGCGGGGGCGATCGAGCCGGCCTTCTCACCAGGCAGCGGCACCACGCCGTACTTGCCCTTGACCGCGCCCGCGTCCACCTTGCCGCGGTTGGAGTTGAGCAGGACGGCCATCGCCGACTTCCCGGCCGCGAACAGGTCGACGGTCTTCCCGCCGGTCAGGTCCGCGCACTGCTGGGCGGGGCAGCCGTCGGCGCCGAACAGGTCGGTGTAGCGCTTGATCCCGGCCTGCGAGGCGGGCGAGTCGATGGCGGCCTTGAACGTCGTGCCGTCCTTGGCGGCGATGTCGCCGCCCGCGTCCCACACGAACGGCAGTGCGGCGAAGGTGTACTTGCCGCCGACCGCGATGCCGAAGGTGTCCGGGTGCGCGGTGTGGATCCGCTGGGTGGCGGTGACCAGTTCGGCGTAGGAGGTCGGCGGGGTGAGCCCGGCCTCGGTGAACAGGTCGGTGCGGTAGTACAGCGCGCGAACGCCCACCCACCACGGCAGGCCGTAGGTCTTGCCGTCCACCACCGCGGTCCTGGCGATCGCCGGGTCGAGGTCGCCCTTGTCCTTCCAACCGTCCAGTTCGGCGCCGATCTCGGCGAGGCCGCCGGCGGCGACGTAGCCGGGCAGGTCGGTGTTGCCGAACTCGACCAGGTCGGGGGCACTGTTGGGGTCGTTGAAGGCCCCCTTCATCTTGGCCGCGCGGGCCGAGGCGTCGGTGTCGATGTAGCTGACGTCGACGGTGACGCCCTGGTGGGAGGACTGGAACTCGGTGACGGCCTTGGCGATCACGGCCTCCTTGGCCGCGTTGCCCGCCTCGTTGTAGAGCCAGACCTTCAGCGTGCCGGTCCGGTCGTCGCCGGCCTTGCCGCCCGCGGTCGAGGCGGTGCCCGGCGCGCAGGCGGTGGCGGCCAGACAGCCGGCGGCGAGCACGGCGGCCACTGCGGTCCGTCCGGTGAGTCGCATGGTGGAGACCTCCCCTCCCGACAGCTGCCGCCGCGACGCACACCGCTGGGACGGACACGTCGAAGCAGGCCCTGACCGGGGCCGATGGTGGGTGAAGTGGTGGGGGTGCGGCAGGGCGCAGCGCTCGGGTGGGGCGACGTCGCCTGCTCGATGGCAGGGACGTTAGGCGTGGGCGATCGGCGCCAACAAGAGGGGGTTGACGAAAGTTTTGCACTGCACAACGTTGTATCGAAGATGCGGCGACCCGGCCCCGAACGGGTACGTTCTGACAACCGCCGCCGACAGGCGGAGGAACACCACGGAACGCCGCACGGAACACCACGCGGAACACCGGACACGCAGGCCCAGCGGAACACGCCCCGAAACACGCGCCCCGGAACACGCCCCCACAGAACGAGTCCCCGCCGAACCACCACCAGGGAACGGACCCATGACGGAGACGGCACCCAAGAAGCCCGCGACCGAACGCAACCAGTCCTCCTCGCTGCGCCGCGCGCTCGCCGTCCTCGGCTACGTCCGCGACCACGGCGACGGACGCGGGGTCCCGCTCGCCCAACTCGCCGAGGCCCTCGACCTCAACAAGAGCACCGTGCTGCGGCTGGCCGGACCGCTGCTGGACGAGCACCTGCTCGACCGGGACCGCGAGACCGGCTGGTTCCGGCTCGGCCACGGCTCGCTGCGCCTCGGCCAGGCCTACCTGACCACCCTCGATCTGCGCAGCGTCGCCGCCGAACACCTGCGCCGGCTCCAGCGCGAGGCCGGCGAGACCGTCCATCTGACCGTCTGGCAGGCGCCCGGGATCGTCTACCTGGACAAGGTCGAGGACGAGACCAACGTGCGGATGGCCTCCCGGGTCGGCAGCCGGGCCCCCGCCTACTGCACCGCCACCGGAAAGGCGATCCTCGCCTGGCTCCCCGAGGAGGCCGTCGCCGAGGTGGTCGCGGCCGGCCTGCGCCCGGTGACCGCCTGGACCATCTCCGATGAGCCGCGACTGCGCGCGGACCTCGCCCGGATCCGCGCCCGCGGCTACTCCATCGACGACCGGGAGAACGAGCCCGAGGTGCGCTGCGTCGCCGCGCCGATCTTCGACCACACCGGCGAGGTCACGGCGGCGCTCTCCGTCTCCGGGCTCACCTCACGGATGACCGCCACCCGGGTGCGCACCCTCGGGCCGGTGGTGGCGCAGGTCGGGCTGCGGATCTCGCGCGAACTGGGCTCCGACCGGCAGCCGTCCTGACCCGGCGACCCGGGCCCGTCCACGCTCCGGCGCTCCGTCCGTTCCTCGGTTCCTCGGTTCCTCGGTTCCTCGGTTCCTCAGTCCGAGGGCAGAAGCACCCGCTGATCCACCGGCGAGGAGAGGATCACCGAGGTCGTCGTCCGGCCGAGCACCGCGATCGCCTCGATCAGCTCCTCCAGGTGGGAGGTGTCCCGCGCGGCGACCTTGAACACCCAGCAGTCCTCGCCGATCACGTGGTGCACCTCCAGCACCTCCGGCCGGTGCAGCAGGTCCTGGCTGCGGAGGTACTTCACCGTCATCCGGGCGTGCGGCGACACCCGGACGAAGGCCCGGATGCCGTAGCCCAGCCGCTCGGGCGCGACCAGCGCCGCGTACCCGGTGATCGTGCCGTTCGACTCCAGCCGGCGCACCCGCTCGCCCACCGCGGCCGGGCTGAGGTTGACCCGCCGGCCCAGTTCGCTGAGCGTGATCCGCCCCTCGGACTGCAGCAGTTCCAGCAGCCGCAGGTCGACCGCGTCCAGGCCGCCGGCCCCGCCACCGGCAGTGCCACCGGCGGGGCTGCCGACACCACCGCCGAGGCCGCTGCGGGGGCCCACCGACGAATCGTCGGTCGAACCGCCGGACTGCCGTCGGTCTTTCGGTCGCAGCGCCTGAACTCCCACGATCACCCCTTCATCGAACCGCGCCGCACCATAACACTTGTGGGTATGGAAAACGTGCTCGTCATCGGGGGAAACCGGTACTTCGGACGGCAGTTGGTCACCCGGCTGCGCGACTCCGGAGTCCGGGTCAGCGTGCTCAACCGCGGCTCGACGCCGCCACCGCCCGGCGTCACCCCGCTCATCGCCGACCGCACGGACGGGACGGCGCTCGCCGGCGCCCTCGCCGGCCGGGACTTCGACGCGGTGATCGACCAGGTCTGCTACACCCCGGCCCAGGCCGAACTCGCCGTCCGCGCCTTCGCCGGAAGGACCGGCCGCTACCTGATGACCTCCACGATCGAGGTCTACGACACCGGCGTGGCACACCCGGCGGACCGCCCGCTGGCCGAAGCCGCCGTCGACCCGTCAGGATGGCCGGTCCGCCTCGAACTCCCCCGGGCGGAAACGGAGTTCGTCGAGACGTCGTACGGCGAGGGCAAGCGCCAGGCGGAGGCGGTGTTCACCCGCGACGCGCCGTTCCCGTTCGTCTCCGTCCGGCTCGGACACGTCCTGGGCGCAACCGACTTCACCGGGCGCCTGGCCCACTACGCCGAGCGGATCGGGGCAGGCCTGCCCGTCCTGGTGCACCCGGAGAACCTGCCCTCCTCCTACACCCACGAGACCGAGGCGGCCGCCTTCCTCGCGTGGGCGGCGGGCGAGCGGTTCACCGGCCCGGTCAACCTCGCCTCGCACGGCGAACTGACCGCCACCGACCTCTGCGACCTGATCGCGGCCGGTCGCCCCTACCGCACCGCCGCCCCCGGCCCCGGGCAGCAGGCCTCACCGTTCTCCTTCGACCGCTACTACGGCATGGACAACTCCCGGGCCGAGCAGCTCGGCCACCCCCTCTCCCACACCCGCGACTGGCTGCCCGGCCTGGTCGCCGCCACCCTCCGCGGACAGGAGCTCCCCGCATGACCGCCACCACCGCCACCCGCCTCCTCGGCAGCGTCCGCACCAGCGCCGTCGGCCTCGGCGCGATGCCGCTCTCCGTCGAGGGCCGCCCGGACGAGGCCCGCGCCATCGCCACCGTCCACGCCGCACTCGACGCGGGCATCACCCTGATCGACACCGCCGACTCCTACCACTGGCACGCCGACGAGTACGGCCACAACGAGGAGCTGATCGCCCGGGCCCTCGCCTCCTACGGCCCCGGCGCCGACCACGTCCTGGTCGCCACCAAGGGCGGCCGCGGCCGTCCCGGGGACGGCTCCTGGACGGTCGACGGCGACCCGGCCCACCTCAAGCGCGCCTGCGAGGGCTCGCTGCGCCGCCTCGGCGTCGAGGCGATCGGCCTCTACCAGCAGCACCACCCGGACCGGAACGTCCCGTACGCGGACTCCCTCGGCGCGATCCGCGAACTCCACGAGGAGGGCAAGATCCGCGCGGCCGGCATCTCCAACGTCGACGTGGCCCAGGTCCGGCTCGCCAGGGAGATCCTCGGCGACGCCCTGGTCTCGGTGCAGAACGAGTACTCCCCCGCCGTCCGCCGGCACCAGCCCGTCCTGGACCTGTGCACCGAACTCGGCCTGGCCTTCCTCCCCTGGAGCCCGCTCGGCGGCATCGGCCGCTCCGCCGAACTCGGCGGTGCCGGAACGGAGTTCGCCGCGATCGCCGCCGAACGCGGAGTCAGCCCCCAGCGGGTCGCGCTCGCCTGGCTGCTGGCCGCCTCCCCGGTGACCCTTCCGATCCCCGGCGCGAGCCGCCCGGAGACCATCCGCGATTCGGCGGCGGCGGGGGAACTGGTGCTCGGCGAGGAGGAACTGGCCCGGCTCGGAAACGCGAACGGGGCCCGGCACCCGTGAAGGCACCGGACCCCGTCCGACGGTAGAGCGCCAGGCCCGGGTCGCACGGACTCTCCCTACTGAAAGTAGGACGTGCTCTGGTAGCACCACTGACGCCTGACGAGGAATCGATCTCCCTCGCGACGAGAAGTACAGTACCAGCTCAGTGATCAGTCACCGAACCGGAGGCGAACCCCGCATGACGAGCGCTCCACCCGAAGTCGTTCCGTACGCGGACGGGCGGCTGATGGACGTCCACCGGCCGACCGTCCACACCGCCGGACCGGTGCCCGTCGTGCTGCTCTGGCACGGACGCGGACCGAACGAACGGGACGTGCTGCGGCCGTTGGCCCGGGAGGCCGCCGGACTCGGGCTGCTGGTGCTCGTCCCGGACTGGAGTTCCGAGCAGCCGGACGGCGGCGGCGCCGAGTTGCTGGCCTCGCTCGCCCACGCCCGCCGCATCGCCACCGGCCTCGGCGGGGACCCGGCGCGCTTCGTGCTGGCCGGCTGGTCGCTCGGCGGCCGGGAGGCGGTCGCGGTGGCCACCCATCCGGACACCCCCGCCGAACTCCGGCCCGGCGCCGCCGTCGGCATCGCCTCGAAGTACGCCGACCCGGCCGTGACCACGGGCGACGCCCCGCTCGCACGGCTGGCCGCGACCCCCTCCCCCGTCCCGCTCTGGCTGGTGCACGGCACCGCGGACGAGATCGTGGACGCCGGGCACACCCGCGAGCTGAGCACCGCCGTACCGGCCGCCACGCTGGTCGAACTCCCCACCGACCACGCGGGCGTGGTGCTGACCGTCTACAGCCCTCAGGCCGGGCGCTGCGTCCCCGCCACCGCCGCCGACACCGTGGCGGCCGGCCGCCGCACCGCCTCCGTCCTCGCCGAGGCGGCCGGACTGTCGTAACGGCCGGCTGTCATGACGGCCGGGCCCGGCTCTCGTACCGGCCGAGCCGGGACGTGGCCGTGGCCGGGCCGACGGGGAAACGCAACCGGGCCGTCGCGGCACCGCGCCCGGCCCGTCGTCACGGCGGAGGCGCACGGCGACCGGCCGTGGCCCGCCGGTCAGTTCCCCGCGGCCGCCGCCCGCAGTCCGTGCCCGCCCCGTTCCAGCGCCTCCAGGTCGCGCTGCAGCGGCGGGTGCGGGACGGTGAGCACCGGGCAGGCCGCGTGCCGGACGCAGTAGGCACTGACCGACGGGTGCACCAGCCTGGCGAGGCGGCCGCGTTCGCGACCGGCGCCGAGGACGAGCAGGTCGCCGGGGCGGTCGGCGCACCGCACCAGGGTGTGGCCGGTGTCGCCGCGGACGGCCTGGCAGCGCAAGCGCAGACCCGCGTACCGGCGGGCGAAGGCCTCGTCGAGGGCCTGGCGCAGGCGGACCACGGCGGCGTCACGACCGGCGGTGATCACCGGCGGGCAGGGAGTGCGACGGTAGCCGAGTTCGTCGCCCGGGGGGACCCAGCAGAGCACCGCGAGCACCTCGGCGTCCGTCCGCCGGGCCTCGGCGGCGGCGTGGTGCAGGGCCGCGAGGCTGCCGAGCGAACCGCTGACGCCGACCACGATCCGACGCCCGTCCGCACCACTGTCCGCGTTGTCCACCATGCCCGTCCCCTGCCTCTCCCGCCGCGACCCGGTACCGCCGGGGCGCCGCGCCGGTCACCCCGTGGCACCCAGCAAAACGCCCCGCGGCCGTGCGGCCGCCGCCCGTTGACGGGGTCCTGACGCGCCGCCCGGTGTTCCGTACGCGACCCTGACGTCCGGGGCGCCGCGCGCTCAGGCCTCGGGGGGCCGCGCCTCCCAGAGGTCCGCGAACATCCGGTCCAGGTGTTCCTCACCGATCGGCGGGACCGGCAGCGGGTGGGTGGCCCGGGTGCGGAAGCCGTCCAGGAGCAGGGCGAGGTAGCGGCGCCAGAGGTCGGGGCGCAGCTCGGTGGCGGCGGGCAGGGCCCGGCAGAGCGGGCCGAGCAGGAACAGCAGGTCCATGGTGACGACGTCGCGGCGCATGGTGCCCTGGTCCTGGGCGCGGGCGATGAGAACCCCGACGGTGGTGGCGTGCCGGCGGCTGATCTCGATCATGCCGGGGACGGTCGGGATGGCCTGGGTGACCAGGTCGTTGATGCCCCGGTCGGCGGCGACGAGTTCGAAGATCCGCGCGAAGTACCGTTCGAGGCCGGTCCAGGCGTCCTCGGCGGCGAGCGCCTCCTCGCCGGCCCCGGCCAGGACGGCTCCGGCATCCGCGAACACCTCGCCGATCAGGGCCTCGCGGGTCGGGAAGTGCCGGTAGAGGGTGGCGTTGCCGACCCCGGCCTCCTTGGCGATCTGGTCCAGCGGGACGTCCAGGCCGTTCCGGGAGTACATGCCGCGGGCGGCGGCGAGCAGCAGGTCGCGGTTGCGCTGCGCGTCCCGCCGGAGCCGTCCCGGGGGGTTCGCGCTGCTCGGTGCCATGGGCCCGACCCTAGCAAGCGGCCGGGGTGGGCGAACGGACAGCGGGCCGAACGGACGGCAGGGCGAACGGACGGCAGGTCGGGCCCGGGCGGGCCGGTCCGCGCCCGCCCGCACCCGCACCCGCACCCGCACCCGCACCCGCACCCCGGACGCCCCGCACCTCCGGGCCCTCCGGCACCTCCCGCCGGGCCGCTCAACTACCCTTCGGAGTCGTCGAGTCCAGGAGGAACGGGGGGACGTCATGGCCACGGTGACGGAGTTGCGGTACTACCCGGTGAAGGGGTACGCCGGGGTCTCGGCGGCGCAGGCCGAGCTGACCCGGGCGGGTCTGGCCCACGACCGGGCGTTCATGGTGGTGGACGAACAGGGGGTGTTCCGCTCCCAGCGGCGCGATCCGCTGCTGGCGACGGTCCGCCCGGCCGTCGAGGACGACGGCCGTCGGCTGGCGCTCGTCGCCCCGGGGGTGGAGCCGGTGGCGTTCGCGGTCGACTCGGAGGGGCCGCGCCGGGAGGTGCGGTTGTTCGGCGCGCCGTTCCGCGGCATCGACCAGGGCGCGGAGGCCGCCGACTGGCTGTCCGAGGTGCTGGGCGCGCGCAGCCGGCTGGTCCGGGTGCCGCCGGAACACGACCGGGTGACGGACGGCCTGGTCCCGGGCACCTCCGGCTACGCCGACAGCTGCGCCGTGCACCTGCTGTCCCGTTCCACGCTGGAGCGCTTCAACGAGCTCTCCGACGCTCCCGCACTGTCCGCGGACAGGTTCCGCCCGAACGTGGTGGTGGACGGCTGGCCGGAGCCGCACACCGAGGACCTGACGCGCCGGATCGCGGTGGGCGGCGCCGTGCTGGCCTACGCCAAGTTGGCCATCCGCTGCGCAGTGACGATGGTGGACCAGTCCACCGGGTCCAAGGCGGGCCCGGAGCCGCTGCGCACGCTGGCCCGGTACCGGCGGGCGGCGGCGGGCGGGGTCGCGTTCGGCAGCAAGTTCGCCGTCCTGCGGGGCGGCACGCTGCGGGTGGGGGACGAGCTGGCGGTGGGTGCCTGGGGGCCGTCGGAGCTCTGACCGGGACCCGGCCGGAGCGCGGCGCGGAACGACGGCCGGGTCCCGGCTCCCCGACCGGAGCCGCGGCCGGGCCCGGATGTGCGGCCCGGAGCCGCGGCCCGGATGTCAGGCCGGGACCGGCCCTGGCTGCCGGTACGACGGTGGCCCCGGCGGGGTGGTGCATTCAAGGGGTGCGCCGGGGCCACCGTGCTGCCGGGAGGGTCAGCAGGTCTGGTCGAGCAGGGAGAACGTGGCGTAGTGGTCGCCGGTGTAGTAGTCCTCCTGGTCGCCCTGGCCGGTCACGATCCGGCGGGCGCCACGGGTCGGGGAGCCCGGGGTGACGACGGTGTACTCGTGGTAGTACCCGTAGGACTCGCCGGGCAGGACGTGCTCTCTGTTCTGGAAGACCACGCCGTCCTGGGAGTAGGGGAACGGCCCGTCCGAGGCGATCAGGTTGAGGGTGTCGGTGGCCTCCGGCGGGAGGGTGGAGAGGCACACCGTGCCGCTCACGTCGGCGTGCGCCTCGGTGGCGACGGCGATCGGTGCGAGGGTCATCAGGGCGACGGCGGTGACGGCGGCGGCGCGGGTCTTCCACGCGCGTAGAGTGCGAGTCATGTCCCCCAGTGTGGCGAGACACGGTCAAGTCCGGAAGCCCTCCACCAAAGTATTAACCGGCGAGTAACTACCCTTTACCTGTGAGGACTTGGCCCGTACCCCGACGCCGACGCCCCTCCCCGGCCGGACCGCCGACACCGTCCACGAACCGCCCAGACGGTGCAACGGTCGACCGTCATCGAACTAGTGCCGGAGCCGTCCCGCCCCGCCCCCCGGGGCCTCGCCGCGCCCGGACCCCGCCGCATAGAGTGACGGATCACGACGGACCGGAACGATCTCTGACGGGGTGGACATGGCGGCGCACGGGGACGACGCGGGGGCCACGCCTCCACCGCTCGCACGGCGGGCCGCACTGACCGCCCACCAGCTGATCGGCCTGCTGGTCGACCCCGGCGGCTTCCAGCGCTGGGACGAGCCGCCCGGCCCGCCGCCCGTCGACCCCGACTACCGCGCCTCGCTCGACCGGGCCCGCGCACGCACCGGCCTGGACGAGGCCGTCCTCACCGGCCTCGGCCTGATCGACGGGCGCCCGGTCGCACTGATCGCCTCCGAGTTCGGCTTCCTCGGCGGATCGATCGGCGTCGCGACCGCCGAGCGGATCACCCGGGCCGTCGAACGCGCCACCGCCGAGCGGCTGCCGCTGCTCGCCCTGCCGGTCTCCGGCGGCACACGGATGCAGGAGGGCACGGCGGCCTTCCTCTGCATGCTCCGGATCACCGCCGCCGTCCAGGCCCACCGCGCAGCCGGGTTGCCCTACCTCACCTACCTGCGCAACCCCACCATGGGCGGGGTCTTCGCCTCCTGGGGCACGCTCGGCCAGCTGGTCCTCGCCGAACCGGGCGCCCGGCTCGGCTTCCTCGGCCCTCGCGTGTACGAGGAACTGCGCGGCGTGGAGCTGCCGCCGGACGTCCAGCGGGCCGAGACGCTGGCCGAGCAGGGACTGGTGGACGCCGTCGTGGCGCCGCAGGAACTGCGCGAGCTGGTCCGCCGCACGCTCGCCGTCCTGTGCACCCCGCTGCCGCCCGCGCCGGACGCCCCTCCCGCGGACACCCCTCCCATGGACAACCCCGCCACCGACACCCCTCCTACCGGCACCCCTCTTACCGACGCCATCGGACCCGCCGCCGCCGAGCAGCCCGACGCCTGGGACTCCGTCCGCCGCACCCGCCGCCCCGACCGCCCCGGCACCCGCGAACTGCTGCGGCACACCGCCGAGGAGCTGGTGCTGCTGGACGCCCCCGGCGGCCGCGGCGGTGCGCTGGTCCGCGCGCTCGCCGTCCTCGCCGGCCGGCCCGTCCTGGTGGTCGGCCAGCAGCGGGGGACACCGGAGCACGAGCGCCCCTTCACCGCCGCCGACCTGCGGGCCGTCCGGCGCACCGCACACCTCGCCGAACAGCTCGGGCTGCCGCTGGTCACCGTGGTGGACACGGCCGGGGCCGAGCTGTCCGCCGAGGCCGAGCGGGACGGCATCGCGGTGGAGATCGCACACTGCCTGACCACGTTGCTCGCCCTGCGCACCCCCGTCCTCGCGGTGCTGCTCGGGCAGGGTTCGGGCGGCGGCGCACTCGCGCTGCTCCCGGCCGACCGGGTGCTCGCGGCGGGTCACGCCTGGCTGGCGCCGCTGCCGCCGGAGGGCGCCTCGGCGATCGTCCACCGGGATGGCGGTCACGCCGCCGAGCTGGCCCGGGCCCAGGGCATCGGGGCCCGGCACCTGACGGAGGCCGGGCTGGTGGACGAGGTGGTTCCGGAGCTGCCGGACGCCGCCGACGAACCGGAGGCCTTCTGCGCCAGGCTCGGCCGAGCGGTCGGCGCCACGCTGGGCGCCCTCACGACGGCTTCCGAAGCGGAGCGGCTCGCGGCCCGGGCCGTGCGGCACCGGCGACTGGGCGACCTCCACCGGCCATCCGACCCGGGTGTGGCGCCGGTCTCAGCGACGGATTGATCGTCTGTACCCAAAGTGCCGCCACCGGACCCGCCGGTGACGGCGCCGGAGGCCCGAACGGTGAGTGCGCTCACACGGAATCAACGGCCACGACGGGCCGTAGTAGACGCCGCCGGGCCATCCATCCCTCCCCCGGACCCCCCACGTCCGCCCACGTCAGACGGGGTCGGCGCGCTCCGCGCAACCGGCCCTTCGAATCCACGGCACTCGCCCGTGTACGACCGCCGGTCGTAACGAGGGGGTCTTGGCGGGTGCCGATCCGGTCTGGCAACAATGGCTTCCGTCGCCAGCCGCACCGGCACCTGTCCCGCCGGTGAACGGCTTATCGCCGAGTCACGCCCCGTGACCGCAACGGCCCCTGTCCGGCCGTGGTCCTGGGTGGGGCGTGACCCGGCCCAACCCGATTGAGGTCTTGTTCTTCATGCCCGCTTTCAAGCTCCGTATGCGTACTTCGGCCGCGATTCTTGCCGGTGCCGCCGGTCTGACCGCCCTGGGTGCCGGCGTCCTGCCCGCCACCGCCAACGCCGCCACCGCCTCCCCGCAGGCGATCGCCGCCCAGATCGTCCCGGCGAACCAGCTGGCCTCGTTCAGCCACATCATCTCCCACGAGTCGAGCTGGAACGTGACCGCGACCAACGCGAGCTCCGGCGCCTACGGCCTGGCCCAGGCCCTGCCGGGCTCCAAGATGGCCTCGGCCGGCTCGGACTGGAAGACCAACCCCCGCACCCAGATCAAGTGGGCGCTGGACTACATGAACACCCGCTACGGCAGCCCGAACGCCGCCTGGGCCTTCTGGCAGAACCACCACTGGTACTAAGCCGGCCCCAGTTCCCCTCCCGCACCCTGACCACTCCCCTCACCCCGGGGGTCGGACAGGGACCACCGGGGTGCCCGAGAGGGCCCGGACCCGCGCGATCCGCGTGGCCCGGGCCCTCTCGTGGTTCCCCCGGCGCTCCGGCCCCCGACCCGGCCGCCGCTACGGCCCGGCCGTCTTCAGGGCCACCCGGCCGTCACAGCTCCCCCGTCAGCCCCAGCAGCTCGCGCATCCGCGCGTACTTGGCCGCCAGCCGCTCGGCGGTCGCCCGGTCCAGCGAGGCCAGCCGGGCCGGGTCGGAGTTGTGCGCCAGGTCGGCGCGCTTGACCAGCAGCGCGCCGGGCGTGGCCAGGATGCGCGCGGTGTACTCCTCGACCGGCTCGTCCGGGCGCCGGGTGAGCGCGTCCACGATCGCCTTGGTCTCCTCGGGCAGCGCGGCCGCCGCCAGCCACTCCCGGCTGAGCCGGTCGTCCTCGACGGTGTCATGCAGCCAGCCGGCCGCGATCTGCGCCTCGCTGCCGCCGCGCGCGGCCGCCCCGCGCGCCACCGCCGCGATGTGCTCGCTGTACGGGTGGCCGTTCTTGTCCACCTGTCCCCGGTGGGCACGGCGTGCGATCGCCTCCACCTCGTTCAGGCTCAGGTACTCGTCGTCCACGGGCTCGACCCTCGGCTCGTCCATCGGCTCATCGTAGGCCCGTGATCAACGCTCCGGCGGCCACTGGTTTACTGCCCCGGGGGAGTTCACGGCTTCGAAGGTCCACCGGCTCGGGAGTTGACGCCCCCCGGCGGGCGACCCCGCCACACCCGGCAGGCACGTCCGAGCGATCCGAGGAACCATGCCATCCCTGCATCCGCTGCTGTCCGGCTTCGCCCCGATCTGGGCGCTCACCGGAGTCGGCTACGTCGTCGGCCGCTCCGGCCTGCTCGGGCCGCACGCCGAGGCGGTGCTCAACCGGTTCGTCTTCCACGTGGCGATGCCCGCCGCGCTCTTCCTGATGATCTCCCGCACCCCGCTCGGCCGGTTCGCCAACCCGTCGATGCTCGCCTTCGCCGCCGGCACCGCCGTGGCGACCGGCCTCGGACTGCTCGCCGGGCGACTGCTCTTCCGGCGCAAGCCCGGCGAACTGGCCATCGGCTCGATGGCCTCGGGGTACGTGAACTCCGCCAACCTGGGCATCCCGGTGGCCGTGCAGGTCCTCGGCGACGCCTCCTTCGTGGCCCCCGTGGTGCTGTTCCAGATCCTGCTGATCACCCCCGCCGTCCTCGCCGTGCTGGACGGCGGTGCGGCCGGCCGCCGAGCCCTGCGCACCCTGCCGCTGCGCAACCCGATCCTGCTCGCCACCGCGCTGGGCGCCGTCGCCTCGGCGACCGGGGTGCACCTGCCCGCCGAGCTGAATCGTTCCTGCGAACTGCTCGGCGGCGCCGGCGTGCCGACCGCCCTGATCGCTCTCGGCATATCGCTGCACAACCGCCCACCGGCGGAGGGCCGTTCGCTCCGGGCCGAGGTCGGGGTGACCGTCGCCATCAAGACCCTGGTCCAGCCGCTCGCCGCGCTCGCCGTGGCCGGCCCGCTGCTCCACCTGCCCGCCCACCAGCTCCTCACCGTCGTCCTGTTCTCCGCGCTGCCGACCGCGCAGAACGTGTTCACCTACGCCCGCGAGTACGGGCAGGGCACGGAGCTCGCCCGGGACGCGGTGCTCTGGTCGACGCTGGTGTCGATGGCGACGCTCTCGGTGATCAGCTGGACCCTCGGCCCGGCGTAGCCCACCCCGCCACGCTCCGCCGCCCGGTCCGGCGCGGCCCCCGGGTTCGGCCCGGCCCCGCTTCCCGCGCCTACTCCTGTCCGGCCCGCCTGGCGGCGGCGACCACCCCGGTCATCGCCTCCAGGAAGCGCCGGGCCGTGTCCAGCTCCCCCGGGCCGAACCCCCGCATCGCGCCGAGCAGATCGCCGATCAGCCCGCCGAAGAAACCCTGTCCCAATTCCATCGCCCGGTCCTCCACCACCAGCCGCACCCTGCGCCGGTCCTGCGGGTCGCGCTCGCGGCGGATCAGCCCGAGCTTCTCCAGACGGTCCACCAGGCCGGTCGTCCCGGCCGAGTTCAGGTGCAACGCCGCACCGAGCCGGCCCGGGGTGACCACCACTCCGGCCCGGTCGGCGTCCAGCAGGTGGATCAACGCCCGCAGATCGGTCGGGTGCAGACCGTTGCGGGACGCGAACTCGGCCCCGAACAGATCGAGTTCGACCGTCAGACCGCGCAGCAGGTGGACCAGCCGCATCGGTTCCTCGACTTCGGACACCCTGTCGTCCCTCCTCGGGCACATCCGTGCCATGATTCTCTTACTCGGCGAGATAATCGCTGGGCGAGATAGTTGCTGAGCGGGATACTCGCCGGTCGAGATGCTTGCCGGGCGAGCGGTTCCGCACACCATCACACCACACCTGCGGAGGCCCGCCATGTCCGCCCTCACCGCCTCGTCCCGCACCGCCCCCTTCCTCGCCGCCTACGACGCCCTGCTGGCCCGCTGGCCCGTCCCCGTCGAGGCCCTCACCGTGCGCACCGCCCACGGCACCACCCGGATCAACGCCTGCGGCCCCCACGACGGACGCCCCCTCGTCCTCCTCCACGGCGGCGGCGCCACCTCCACCACGTGGTCCGCCAACGCCGCCCCCTGGGCCGCGGCCGGACACCGCGTCCTCGCCGTCGACCTCATCGGCGACCCCGGACGCAGCATCCACGACGGCGCCGCCCTCGACGGAGTCCCCGGACTGCTCGGCTGGCTGGACGCCGTCCTCGACGAACTCGGCGTCCCCCGGGCCGACTTCTGCGGCCACTCGTACGGAGCCTGGATCGCCCTGGAATACGCCCTGCACGCCCCCGCCCGGACCGGCCGACTCGCCCTGCTCGACCCCACCCGGTGCTTCGCCGGCTTCCGGCCCGGCTACCTGCTGCGCGCGCTCCCGCTCTTCCTCCCCGGCCGCACCCCGGACCGCGCCCGCGCCTACCTCGACTGGGAGACCCGCGGCGGCCACGGCCTCGACGCCGACTGGCGGGAGCTCTACGCCCTCGGCTACGCCGACTTCCCCGCCTCCCGCGTGGTCACCGGCCCGCAGCCCACACCCGAACGCCTCCGCACCCTCACCGCCCCCGTCCTCACCCTCCTGGCCGCCCACAGCCGCGCCCACGACCCGGCGCGCGTCGCCGACGCCGCCCGACGCGCCCTCCCGTCGGCCGAGGTGGCGGTCATCCCGGACGTCACCCACCACGACCTGCCGATGGCGGGCGCACCCGAGGTCAACCGTCGCCTCCTGGACTTCCTGTCCGCGGACTGACAGCCGGCCTCCGGCGCCTACAGCAGCAGGGAGTTGAAGGACCGGCCCGGCAGATCCGGCCGGCGCGCCCAGTGCCGGCCCGCGGTTTCGAGGACCCGGAAGATCGTCTCCCGGGCCTCGGGGCACTCCCGCAGCAGGAGCGCCGACCGCTCGACCGCCAGGAGGTAGTGGTCGGCGGGCAGCCACGCCAGGTCGCGCAGGCAGTCCGCGAGTGCGTCCCGGTTCCAGCCGAAGTAGGCCGGGAGCCGGAGCCGGACACTCAACAGCACCTCGTCCGTACCGGTCAGCAACTCGTCCGTACCGGGCAGCAACTCGTCCGTACCGGGCAGCACCTCGTGGAGCCGCTGCTCCGACCCCGCCTGTGTGAGTGCGACACCTGCGACATGTGCGACGCGTGCGAGCGGTGTCCCGGCGGAGCGGTCAACTCCGCGCCCCCGGGCCCCGATCCGATTCCGGAGGCCGACCGGCACGGAACAACTGTTCACCCTCGCCCGGCAGTACGGCGCCGGTGGCGGCGGGCCGATCCGGGGCGGCGACGGGCCCGGACCGTACGGCCGACCGCACCGCCCGGGACCGTGACCGCCGCCGTCTCCGCCGCAGCTGTCGCCGTCGCCCTCCTCAGTAGATCAGGTAGCTCGGGCGGTGCCCTTCGTCGTCGATCTCCCCGGTGGCCTGGACCCGCAGCTTGCGGGAGAGCTCCTCCAGGGCGCGGGAGGCCGCGACCTCCTCGCCGATCCTGGCGAGCGGACGGTCGTCGGCGCTCTTCACGGCCTCGCCGCGCGCGCTCAGGCCCGGCGCCCTCGCGCCCGTCAACCTGGCGTCGCACGCCGTGTGCACGCCGTCCTCGTCGAATGTCAGCTCCACGTCCCACTGGTTGTGCATTGCCACACCTCCTGGCGCCGGCCCCCGTCCGTGCCTGTCCTGACCGGCACGGACGGTGAGCCGTGGCGGCCGCTCACACCAGCGTGCGCCTGCCCCGCCCGTAGCGGCAAGCGCGGCCGACACCGCCGGGCACGCACCCCGGGTCCGTACCGTCGCGCCGCCTCCTGGCGGCCATCCCCGGCCGCAGCGGCCGCGCGCCCGCGCCGACCGGCCCGGCCACCGGCCCGGCGGTACGCTGACGGGAGCGGGCCGCGACGGCCGACCCATCCGGACCCGTCGGCGCGGCGCGGGCAGCGACAACCTGGTGGTCCCTCCGTGGCGGTCTTCCTCCTCGCCCTCGGCGCGGCCTGCTGTCTGGGACTCGGCTTCGTCCTCCAGCAGCACGCGGCGCAGCGGGCTCCCCGTGCCGACCTCCTGCACTGGCGGCTGCTGCTGGACCTGATGCGGATGCCCCGGTGGCTGCTCGGCACCGGCTTCATGGTCAGCGGCCTGATCCTGTCCGCGCTCGCGCTCAATCAGGGCGAGGTGTCCCTGGTCGAGCCGCTGCTGGCCACCAATCTGCTGTTCGCCATGGCGCTCGCCCGGGTGTTGACCCGTCAGACCCTGGGCCGCTCCGGCTGGGCGGGGGTGTTGCTGCTCGGCCTCGGGGTGACGGCCTTCATCGTGGCCGGGAAGCCGACGGGCGGCGGGGCGCCCGCCGGGGAGCTGCGGCACTGGCTGGTGGTCGGCACGGTGGTCGGGCTGGTCGTGCTGCTGGTCTCGATGGCCCGCCGACTGCCGCTGTTCGAGGAGGCGACCCTGCTGGCGCTCGCCGCCGGGCTGCTCTACGGCCTCCAGGACGCGCTCACCCGGACCACCACCCAGCGCCTCGACCACGAGGGACTGGGGGCGGTGCTGCGCAGCTGGCAGCCGTACGCGGTGATCGTGGCGGGCGTGGTCGGGTTGCTGCTGGTGCAGAGCGCCTTCGAGGCCGCGCCGTTGCGGATGTCGCTGCCGGCGCTGACCGCCGCCCAGCCGCTGGCCGGGATCGCCTGCGCGGTCGGCTTCCTCGGTGACCGGCTGCGGGTCACGCCGAGCGCGCTGGCCTGGCAGTCGGCCGGGATGCTGGCCATCGTGGTCGGGGTGATCGTGATCGGCCGCCACCCGGCCATGCCCGGCACCGTTCGCGACACCCTGGAGAGCGTCGGGGTGGCGCCGGAGGAGGCGTCCGAGACCGGCGCGGAGGTCCGGTCCGGGGACCGGCCCGGGGACCGGCCCTGGAACGAGCCCGCGAGCGGGGCCGGCGACGGTTCCGGGGACGAGTCCGGAGACGGGTCCGGAGACGGGTCCGGGAACGGCCCCCGGGCCGGCGTCGAGGACCCGCCCGACGGCGGCCCCGGCGACGGACCTGATAGCGCCCCCGGGAAGCCCGGCTAGAGGCCCGATGTGCTGGAGCGCACGGGCGGACGCCGTGGCCGGCGGGGTGGTCGCGGCCATTGGGGTGGCGTGCCTGGTCCGCGCCCATCGGGCCGGCCGGCCGGATCGGTTACCGCTCGCCGCGCTCCCCCTGATACTGGGCCTGCACCAGCTGATCGAGGCACTGGTCTGGCTCGGTACGGACGGCGAGCTGCCGGCCGCCCTCGCCGGGACGGCCCGCACCGCGTGGGCGGCGATCGCCCTCCCGCTGCTGCCGGTGCTGGTCCCGGCGGCCGTGTGGTGCGCGACGCCCGGACCTCGGCGACGCGTGCTCGCCGGGTTCACCCTGCTCGGCGCGGCCGTCGCCGTCCCGCTCGCCGTGGCCGTCGCCTCCCGTCCGGTGACGGCCACCGCGCACGGCCACACCCTCGATTACGCCGTCGGGATCCCGCACCCGGCTCTCCTCCTGATCGGCTACCTCCTCGCCACCGTCGGCGCCCTCCTCGCGAGCGGCGATCCGTTGCTCCGCCGCCTCGGCTTCGTCACCGGCGCGGGCGCCTTCGCCTGCGCCCTGGTCTGGCGCCTCGCCTTCGCCTCCACCTGGTGCGCCCTCGCCGCCCTGGCCAGCCTGCTGCTGCTCCACTGGGCGGGCCGCCCGCCCAGTGGAGCAGGCGCCACCGAACGGATCGCCCGCCCGCTCCGCTGACCGGATCCTAGGGACGTACCTGGGACGGCGCCGGTGCCGGAGTCGGAGCCACCGCCGGAGTCGGTGCCGGTGCCGGTGCCGACCGGGGTTCCGTGGCCTGCGGCACGACCGGCGCGAGCGGCGCGCTGTCGGCGGTGCCCCTGCGGCCCCGCAGACGGTCCATCTCCCGCCACTCGGGCCGGAGTCCGGCCAGGGTCGTGGTGGCGAAGTAGAGGGCTCCGGCGGCGAGCAGGCTGGGTATCAGGCCGAGCAGGGCGACCGACGCACCCGCGAGCAGCCCGCCGAGCGGGATGCCGGCCCAGGACAGGGAGTCGCCGAGGGCGTGGACGCGGCCGAGCAGGTGGCGGGGCACCCGCTCGAAGAGCACCGCGCCGAGGATCGGGTTGAGGAAGCCGGAGCCGAACCCGCCGATCGCGAAGACGGTGAGCACCGCCCACAGCGGCGCGCCGAGGGCGAGCACCAGAAACCGGGGCGCGCCGCAGAGCAGGAAGCCGACGAAGAAGACCGTCCGGCGGGGCAGCCGGGAGGCGACGGCTGCCGCGATCAGGCTGCCGACGACCGCCGTGGCGCCCATGACACCGGCGGCCAGGCCGATGGCGGCCGGGCCGTGGCCGGACTCCCGCGCCCAGACCGGCACGAGGACGGTCGCGAAGCCGGCGTCGAGCAGGTTGGTGATGCCGACCATGACGATCAGTGCGAGCAGCAGCGGCTCGGACCGCAGGAAGGCGAAGCCGGCACGGAACATCCGCCAGTAACCGCCGTCCTGCTCCCCCTCCGTCGCCGCCCCGGGAGTCGCGTCGGTCGCGGGAGCCAAGGCAGTCGCGGGAGCCGCGGAAGCCGAGGCGGTCGCCGCGGGCACCACCGGACGCCCCATCCCACGCGGCAGTACGACGGCGATGACCAGCGACCCGACCGCGAAGGTGACGGCGTTGACCGCGAGCCCGGCCAGCGGGCCCGTCAGCGCGATCAGCCCGCCGCCGACCGCCGGACCGATCGTGGAGGCCAGCCGCTCGGTGACGCCGGACAGCCCGGTGGCGCGCTCCATCGGCACCCGGGCGCGGTCGGCCGCCTCCGGGACCATCACCGACTTGGCGAGGTCCCCCGGGCCGCGCATCGCGCCGATCACCGCGACCAGCACCAGCAGCGCCCAGAACGGGAGCAGCCCCTGCGTGTGCAGCAGCGGCACCAGCCCGGCCGCGGTGGCGCTCACCGCGTCCGTCGTCCAGGACACCACCCGCGGCCCGAGCCGGTCGACCACCGGCCCGGTCAGCGCCTTGACCAGGACGTATGGCGTCATCTCGGCGAAGGCGACCAGGCCCGTCATGGTGGCGCTGCCGGTGGTGGCCAGGACGAACCAGGGCAGCGCGATGGCCGAGACGCGCGTGCCGGTCACGGAGACGACCGTGGCGGTCAGCACCCCGGCCAGCGGCCGGTAGCTGCGCGCGGGCGGGTCGGCGGCGGTCGTCATGCCGGGTCCCCCTCGGTCGTGGTGGTGCGGGCGTCCGGCAGGACGTGGACGATCACGGAGACCTGCTCGGTACCGGCCGGCACCGGGCCGTCGGGGTCGGTCCGGCGGTACCGCCCGATCACCTCGGACAGCTCGCCGGTGAGCTGCTCGGCCTCGGCGGGGGTGAGCTGCAGGATCAGGTCGCTGAGGTCCGTCACCCGGCGCCACTCGCGCGGCATGGTCTCGAAGGCGTCCAGCGTGCGCTGGCCGGTCAGGGTGTGCGCGGCCAGGACGGACCGCAGGAAGCCGACGGCCGTGTCGGGGTCCTCGTCCGCCATGTCGTCCCCCGTCCAGACGGTGAGCCGGTGGGCCGAACGCCACCAGCGCTCACGGGCGTTGCCGCGCTCGTGGTCCTCCTCGACGAAGCCCGCGGCGGCGAGCTGGCGCAGGTGGTAGCTGGTCGCGCCGGAGTTGAGCCCCAGCTGCGCGGCGAGCCTCGTCGCCGTGGACGGGCCGTGCTTGCGCAGCAGCCCGACCAGCTGCATGCGCACCGGGTGCGCCATCGCCCGCATGCCCTTGGCCGTGATGGCGACGTGCGGGTCGTCGCTGTGCTTCCATCCGCTGTCCTCGGTCATGGCAGGAGCCTAGAACCACAAAGAGTTCTTTGCAAAGGGTTTTCTGCGAAGATTACTTTGCGGTTTCCGGAAGGCCCGGTCAGCGGGCGGCCCCGGCACCGGCCCGGGGCCGCCCCGCCGGTCGGGGGGGTGCACGACCGGCCGACCGGCGGGGGCCCGCGCCCGGTTCGCGCACCGGAGCGGGATTGTCACCCGGGCGGGTGAGGCGCACGCTGGCAGCAGGGCCCGGAACGCGGCCCGCCCCGGTCGGCCGCGGAACCGATGACGGCCGCCGGTGAGGCACGAGGGGCAGGGCGATGACACGCGGGAGGCTCTGGGGCTACGTGGCGTCGGGGGCCCGGGCGCTCGCGGCGTTCGGCGGCCCGGGCGGCACCGGTCGCCGGGGCGGACCCGGCCGCGCGGGCGGCCCGGTCGCCGTCGGGACCGAGGAGGGCCCCGGCCCGTTCCCGTCCGGCACCATGGCGGCGCCGAGGGCGCTGACGCGTGCGGAGCTGGAGCGGCTGCGGTGGACCGGCCGGCAGGCCGGCTGCGAGCCGATGGCACGGCACGTCCAGGTCGCCGACGTGGTCGGCCGGGTGGTGCGCGGCGGCGGCCGCTCGGCGGCCGTCACGGTTCGGGTGGCACCGGGGCTGCCGGTGGTGGCCGGCGACGCCCGGCGGCTGGAGGCGGCCCTTGCCGGGCTGGTCGACCACGCGATCCGGCGCACCCCGATGGGTGGCCGGGTGCTGGTGCGCGCCGAGGTGGCGCGCGGCGGTCGTCGGCCGGGCCCGGCGTCCCGGCCCCGGGGCGAGGCCGCCGGGCCCGGCCGCGGCCGGGTGGAGATCCGGATCTCGGACCGGGGCGCCCACGAGCTCCCCGAAGCGCGCGAGTGGCTGCTCGCGGGCGTGCGGCCCGGCGGCCCGGTGGGGCCGGCCCTGCACAGCCTGGTGCTGGCGGCGGGCGGCCGGCTGGCGGTCGAGTCCACGCCGGGCGGCGGGCTGACCGTGGTCCTGCTGCTGACCGTCGCCCACGACTGACCGCGCGCCCCGGAGCGCCGGGGCCGGGACGGCGCCCCGCCGCCGCAGCACGGCCCCGCCACCGTCGTAGGCCGCCGTCGCAGCCCGCCCCGACGGCGGCCCCGGAGCGGACGCCGCACACCCGGCGGGCCCGCCCCGCCGAACCTAGACTTGCCCCATGCCCCGGCTCAACGACCAGGTCAGGGAGCTGCTCCAGGAGTACGCCGACCTGATCAACATCACCGGCGGGGACGCCTTCCGGGCCCGCGCCTACGAGAAGGCCGCCCGCGCGGTCGGCGGCCACCCCGAGGACCTCGCGGGACTGGACGTCAAGGGTCTGCAGCGGATCCCCGGCGTCGGCAGGTCCACCGCCGAGAAGATCGCCGAGTACCTCTCCTCCGGGCGGATCGCCGCCCTGGAGTCCCTGCGCGCCGAGATCCCGGCCGGCGTGCGGGAGATGACGGCCGTCCCCGGCGTCGGCCCCAAACGCGCCCTGGCCCTCCACCGCGAACTCGGCATCGCCTCGGTGGACGAACTCGCCGAAGCGGTCCGCGCCGACAAGCTGTCCGGGCTTTCCGGCTTCGGCGAGCGCAGCGGCGAGAAGATCCTGCACGGCATCGAGCTGATCCGGCGGTCCGGCGGCCGGACCCTGCTGGACACGGCCACCGAGCTGGCCGAGCAGCTGGTCGCCGCGCTCTCCGCCGTCCCCGGCTGCACCCGCTGCGCGTACGCGGGCTCGCTGCGCCGGATGCGCGAGACGGTGGGCGACATCGACGTGCTCGCGACCGCCGAGGACTCCGCCCCGCTGATGGCCGCGCTCACCGGACTCCCGTACGTGGCCGAGGTGATCGGGAGCGGGACGACCAAGACCTCGGTGCGCACGACGCGGGGCGTCCAGGTGGACCTGCGGGTCGTCCCGGAGGAGGACTGGGGGGCGGCGCTGGTCTACTTCACCGGCTCGAAGGCGCACAACATCAAGCTGCGCACGATGGCCGTGCGGGCCGGGCTGAAGCTCTCCGAGTACGGACTGTTCGAGGTCGACGGCGGTGCCAAGGTGGTCTCGCGGACCGAGGACGAGGTCTACGCGGCGCTCGGCCTGCCGTGGATCGCGCCGCCGCTGCGCGAGGACCGGGGCGAGATCGAGGCCGCCCTGGACGGCGGACTCCCGGACCTGGTGCAGGAGTCCGACCTGCGCGGCGACCTGCACACGCACACCGACCTCACCGACGGGCTGGCCACCCTGGAGGAGATGGTCGACACCGCCGCCGCCCGCGGTTACTCCTACTTCGCCGTCACCGACCACGCGCCGAACCTGGTGATGCAGCGGATGACGGACGAGAAGATCCTCGCCCAGCGCGACCGGCTCCGCGAACTCGCGGGCCGGCACCGGACGTTGCGGCTGCTCCACGGCACCGAGCTGAACATCGACCCGGAGGGCGGCGTGGACTGGCCGCCCGGGTTCCTGGCGGGCTTCGACGTCTGCGTGGCCTCCGTGCACTCGCACTTCGCCCTCGACCGCACCGCCCAGACCCGTCGGCTGATCCGCGCCTGCGAGAACCCGTACGTGCACGTCATCGGGCACCTCACCACCCGGCGGATCGGCAGCCGCGGCCCGATCGACGTCGACCTGGACGCGGTGTTCGAGGCCGCCGCGCGCACCGGCACCGCGATCGAGATCAACAGCTCGCCGCAGCGGCTCGACCTGCGCGACGAGGACATCCTGCGGGCCAGGCGCCACGGCGTCCGGTTCAGCGTCGACAGCGACGCCCACGCGACCCCTCAGCTCGCCTACCCGCGCTTCGGCATCGGCACGGCGCAGCGCGGCTGGCTCACCGCCGAGGACGTGATCAACACCTGGACGTGGCAGAAGCTGAAGCACTTCCTGCGCAAGGACGCCGTGCGCTAGCTGTACTGCCCCGCAGGGACGCCCCGCGCCCGCGGGGCGTCCCGCGTCCCTGCCCGCCGGCGTCCCGCTACCCCTCGCCGCAGGAGGCCCCCGGCGACGCCAGCACCCGGGCCGCGCTGCGGTGCCCGAGCCCGGCCGCCAGCCGCAGGTCCCCGGTCTCCAGGAACCCGGCCAGGAACCCCGCCGCGAAGGCGTCCCCGGCCCCGGTGAGGTCGAGCACCCGTGCCACCGGCGGCACCGGCACCGTGAACGGCCCCTCTCCGGGCACGTCCACGGTGGTCGCCGCGGCGCCCGCCTTGGTGACCACCGTGGTGGCGGCCAGCCGGTCGCGCTCCGGTCCGGGCAGGCCGTCGACCAGCAGGCCGAGGTAGGCGGACTCGGAGCGGTTGGCGAACACGAGGGTGGGCGCCAGCCCGGTCAGCAGGGCGAGGAAGCGCTCCCGTCCGTACTGCTCCAGCATGCCGGTCGAGGAGGCGTCCACCGAGGTGGTGCCGCCCGCCGACCGGACCCGGGCGAGCGCGTCCACGGCCGTGCTGCCGACCGGCTCGCCGTCGAAGGAGTAGGCGGGCACGTGCAGGTGGGTCAGGCCGGCCAGCCACTCGTCGGGGACGCGCTCCAGCAGCGTGGCGGCGCCCCGGTCGGGCAGCATGGTCCGCTCGCCGTCCCGGTCGATCAGCACCACGACGCTGCCGGTCCGGCCGCGCCGCGAGACCCGCACGTCGACGCCGTGGCCGGCGAGTTCGGCCACCACGCCGTCCCCGACCGCGTCCTCGCCGACGCAGCCGAGGAAGCGCGCCGGGTACTGCCCGGCGGCGAAGCGGGCGACGTTGGCGGCGCTGCCGCCGCGCCGCCGGAAGACCCGGGCAGCGGAGTCGGTGCCGTGCCGCAGCGGGCCGTCGACCCAGACCACGACGTCCTCGACGAGGTCGCCGAGCACCCCCAGCACGGCTCAGGCCCCGCTCTGGGCCGCGTCCGCGGCAGCAGTCGGAGCGTTGACTGCGGCAGCGGCCAGAGCGGTGGCGATCTCGCCGCCGAGGCGCACGTTGCCCCGGTAGACCTCGACGTTGACCTCCAGGCTGCGGCCCCCGGTGTCGCGCTGGATGTGGTCGAGCAGGAAGGGCGTGGAGGCGTTGCCGGTGATGCCGCGGCGCTCGGCCTCGGCCCGGGCGCGGGCCAGGATGCCGTCCAGTTCCTCCGGCGGCAGCTGCTTGGCGGGGTCGACCGGGTTGGCGATCAGGACGGCCTGCGGGAGGCCGAGCCGGTCGCGGGCGTCGATGACCCGGGCGGCCTCCTCGGGCGACTCCACGCTGAAGTTGATCTCGTGGCCGGAGTCGGTGACGTAGAACCCGGGGTACTTGCGGCTGCGGTAGCCGATGACCGGGATGTTGAGGGTCTCGAAGCGCTCAAGGGTGGCCCGGATGTCGAGGATCGACTTCACGCCGGCGCTGACCACGGTGACCGGGGTGGCGGCCAGGGTGGTCATGTCGGCGGACTCGTCGAAGCTCTCCGAGGCGCCGAAGTGGACGCCGCCGAGGCCTCCGGTGGAGAACACCCGGATGCCCGCGCGGTGGGCCAGGAAGGCCGTGGCGGCGACGGTGGTGCCGCCGTGCCGGCCGAACGCGGCGACCACCGGGAGGTCCCGCAGGCTGACCTTGTCCAGGCCGTCGGTGGCGGAGAGTTCGGTGATCTGCCCGGTGCTCAGACCGACCGTGGGCACCCCGGCGTGCACGCCGATGGTCGCCGGGACCACGCCCGCGGCCCGCAGCCGCTCCTCCGCCTCCAGCGCGACGGCCAGGTTGCGGGGGCGCGGCAGGCCGTGGGTGAAGATGGTCGATTCCAGGGCGACCACGGGCCGGCCGTCGGCGAGGGCCCGGACGACCTCCTCGGCGACGTGGACGGCGGGGGACGCGGGAGCGGCGGGGGTGCTGGGCGGAAGTCCGGTCATGATGCGAACTCTCTGTGAGATGCCACTGCGGTGGGGCAACGTGGTGCTCAGCGTATGGACGGTCCGCATCGGGAACCAGCATGAGTCCTGGGGCTTCCGATAGGCCTGCGCCTATTGGTTCGTCCACCCTTCGCCTACCCTGACGGGCATGGGTCTCACCTTGCGTCAACTGGAGGTCTTCCTGACCGTCGCCGGGACACTGCACTTCGGGCGGGCCGCCGAACGGCTGCACATCTCGCAGCCGACGGTCAGCCAGGAGGTCGCCCGGCTGGAGCGGACCGTCGGCGTCGAGCTGTTCGACCGCAGCCGCCGTTCCGTCGCGCTCACCGAAGCGGGCGAGGTGATGGCCGCCGAGAGCGCGCGGCTGCTCGGCCAGGCCGAGGCGCTGCTGACCCGGGTCCGGCTGCACGAGGAGTCCCGGCTGCGCACGGCCCGGATCGTCGCTTCGCCGAGCGTGGCGAACCGGCTGCTGCCCGCCGTGGTCAGCCGGGCCGAGCAGGAGCTGCCCGCGCTCGACACCGCCGAACTCGCCGTGGACACCGGCCAGGTGTCCGCGACCCTGGCCGCCGAACTGGCCGACGTCGGGCTCGGCCGCTTCCTGGACGAGACCGACGGCTACCGGCTGGAGCGGATCGCCGACGAGCCGGTGCTGGTGGCGCTCGGCCGGGACCACCCGCTGGCGGGCCGGACCGGCCTGCGCCTGGCCGAACTGCGCGACCTGCCGCTGCTGTTGTGGCCGCGCGAGCAGCACCCCCGCTACTACGACCACGTGCTCGGCCTGTGCGGGGACCACGGCGTGGACCCGCCGGTGCTGGTCAGCCCGCCGCGGATCGTCGGCTCCCGCCTCTACCTGCTGGCCCGCAACCGCGCCTTCTCACTGGTGCCCGGCTCGATGACCGGCCACCTCACCGAGGACGTGGCGACCGTACGGCTGGAGGGACGGGCCACCCTGCCGCTGGAGATGCAGTGGCGGCTGGACGACCACCGGCCCCGGTTGGCCGCCCTGCGCGACCTCATCCGGCAGGAGGCGGCGGCGCTGGAGGAGCGGTAGCCGCGGCCCGGCCACCGCGGTCCCGGCTGCCCGGCCATCGCGGTGGCGGTTGCCCGGCCACCCACCCTTGACGCTGGCATGCCACCGCCGGGAGGATGCCGGATCATCCCTCCGGCCCGCGGCAGTGCCCCGGGCCGCCCGACCCCGGGGATCCGCCTTGGCCCTGCGCCCGTTGCTCCGCCGCGCCGCCGGTCTACTCGGTGCCGCCGCCCTCGCCCTCACCGGCACCCTCACCACCGCCGGCCCCGCCCGGGCCGACTTCGGCACCGACTACCACGACCCGGTCACCGCCACCAAGCCCCTGACCCGGCCCGACACCCGCTCCTGCACCGTCGAGGCGATGCACGCGCGCGAGTTCCGCAACGGGTACGGCAACCCGCCCGACACCCCGTACACCGCCACCCTCACCCCGCCCGCCGCCTGCGCCGGACCGTGGTCCGCAGTCGTGCTGGACCTCCACGGGCAGGTCGCCGGGCGGCAGTTCGACCGGATCTTCAGCGTCCGCGTCGGCGGCGTCCAGGTGCTCCTCTCCTCCACCCCGGAGCCCTCCAAGGACGGCATCGAGTGGAACGTCGAGCACGACGTCACCCGCTACGCCCCGCTGTTCGCGTCCGGCCCGCAGGACTTCTCCTTCGACCTCGCCAACGTCACCGACGACACCTACACCGGCGTCTTCACGATCAGCGCGAACCTGACCTTCTACACCGCGGACGCCCGCCGGCCCGCCGCCCGCGGCGCCGACCGGGTGCTCACCACCGGGCCGTTCGCGCTCACCCGGACCGCCCCCACCGCCGACCGCGGACTCACCTTCCCGCAGAACCTCGAACGCCTCACTGCCGAGGTCTACACCCGGGGCGGCGGCGCCTGCGAGGAGTTCGCGTACGCCTCCGCGCCGGACGCCTTCGTCGCCGCCAACCCGGGCCTCGGCCTCTGCGGCAACGGCCCGTTCCGCGAGCTGCGGCTCACCGTCGACGGCCGGGTGGCCGGCGCGGTGTGGCCGTACCCGGTGATCTACACCGGCGGCTGGGACCCGCTGCTGTGGCGGCCCGTCCCCGGCGTCTTCGCCTTCGACCTGCCCGCCTACCGGCTCGACCTCACCCCGTACGTCGGCCTGCTGGTGGACGGCCGCCCGCACACCGTCGGCGTCACGGTGAACGCGGCCGAGGCGCAGAGCAACGACGTGTGGACCGGCCAGATCAACCTGTTCGCCGAGGTCGACCACGGCAGCACCCGCACCACCGGACAGCTCACCGACCAGCGGGTCGCCCCCGAGGCCGCCGTGAGCACCGCGCTCGCCGACCACGGCAGCGGCAGCGGCGACTGGACCGTCACCGCCGCCCGGCACGACCTCGCCCGGGGCTGGGTGCAGACCTCGCACGGCCGGATCACCACCGAGGTCCGCGACGACCTCTCCTTCCGCTCCGGCCAGCAACTGCGCGACAGCGGCAACGACGTGACGCTGCACAACACCACCGACCTCACCCGCACCACCTCCACCTGGGGCGGCGGACCGCACCGCACCACCACCGTCCACGAGGGCGAACCGCTGGACGTCAGCTACAAGGTGAGCCACGACGCGGCCGGCAACACCGACCAGACCACCGCCATGGACCTCGGCTACCACCGCGAGGCCACCACGGCGACCGGCGGCCACGTCACCGAGCGCTCCACCGTCGACCACACCCTCCGCCCCACCGCCCGGCGCCACGACGGGGACCGCAGCGTCCGCACCGGCAGCAGCACGGAGGACTACCGCAGCACCGGACCGGAGGGGCCCTACCACCGGACGCTGAGCTTCGTGGACGGCTGGCCGCAGCCCTGAGCCGCGCCGCGGCGCGGACCCGGCATGATCAACGCGAGCCGAGTTGATCGATTTGCGAAAATTGCCCGAATTCATGCCGTACACCCCTGGTGCACGCGGCGTGGGAGGCGCATGATGGAACTGGACCTGCGAGGTAGCTGAAGGAAGTTCGACCGCAGGAGGCAGTGGCGACAGATCGAGACGGATCAGGGTCTGCCGCTGGTTTTCTACCTCGGTCGACGATCGAACTACCGGCCGGAGGACGAAGAGTCCGGAGGCCGCCCCCACCTCGTAGGTTCCGCGCGTCCACGGAGCATCCCCTCGACTCCGTGGACGCGCTGTCCGTGTCCGCGGGCCGGCACCGACCGGGCGGGCCGCCACTTTGGCACCGGCCGTTCCCGAGAAGCCGGGCCGCTCCCGCGACACCGGGCACCACCCCCGGTACCGTCCGTCACTCCGGCACGGCCCGCTACCCGGGTACGGCGTAGCCCATCTCCCAGGCGTGCACGGCGATCCCGACCCGGTTCGCCACCCCGAGCTTGCGCTGGATGCTGGCCACGTGGGTCTTCACCGTGCCGGGCGAGATGAACAACTCCGCGGCGATGTCCGCGTTGGTGCGGCCCGCCGCGACCTGCCCGGCGATCTCCACCTCCCGCTCGGTCAACGGCACCGCCGCCGCGGGCCCCCGGCGCCCGGGCCGGCGCGGCGCCGTCACGTGCCGCAGCAGCCGGACCGTGACCGACGGGCTGATCAGGCTCTCCCCGTCCGCCGCCGCCCGCACCGCCTCCGCCAGCAGGGACGGACCGGAACGCTTCAGCAGGAAGCCCGAAGCTCCGTGCTGCAGAGCCGGATACACGTACTCGTCCAGGTCGAAGGTGGTCAGCACCACCACCCGCACCGGGTCCGCCACCCCGGGACCGGCCAGCCGCCGGGTCACCTCCAGGCCGTCCATCCGCGGCATCCGGATGTCCACCAGCGCGACGTCCGGGCGCAGTTCGGCCGCCAGCTGCAGCGCGGCCAGGCCGTCCGCGGCCTCCCCCACCACCTCGATGTCCGGCTGGGCCGCCAGGATCCGCCGCACACCGCGCCGCACGGCCTCCTGGTCGTCCGCGATCAGGGTGCGGATCACCCGCGGGCACTCGCCGTTCGCGCTCGTCACGCCCAGCAGTCTGCCACGCGGCCGGTCGGCGGGCCGTCCCGCCGAGCAGCCGGCGGGACCACGGGTCGCCCGGCGGGATCGCAGGTCGCCCGGCGGGACCACGGGTCGCCCGGGAAGCGGCAAGCGGCCGCCCCGGCGGGAAAGTTCACGCGGCGGCCCCGGCGCGGTTCACCTCCGTGCGGTGGGCTGACCGCCATGAACGCTTCCAGTGGACGTCTCCCCGTCAGCCGGCGCGGGCTCCTGGCCGGCGCCTCCGGCCTCGGCCTCGGTGGCGCCGTGTCGCTCTCCGGCCTCGCCGCCGCCCCCGCCGCGGCCGCCGACCCCGCCGCCTCACCCCTGCTGTGGCAGCAGCCCGGGCACTCCGGCGCGCCGCGGGTGGGCGGTCTGCACCTCCAGTTCGGCCCGGACGCCTCGCGCGAGGTGGTGGTGTCCTGGCACACCACCCGGTCCGTCGCCAACCCCCGGGTGATGTACGGGACTTCGAACGGCGGCTTCGGCCGGACGGTGCAGGCCGCGACCCGCACCTACCGGGACGCCGCCTCCGGCACCGAGGTCCGGGTGCACCACGCCCGGATCACCGGCCTGCGCCCGGACACGGACTACGTCTACGCCGCCGTCCACGACGGCACCACACCCGAGCTGGGCACCGTCCGCACCGCACCGCGCGGCCGGGCCGCCTTCACCTTCACCAGCTTCGGCGACCAGGGCACCCCCACCCTCGGCAGGAAGACCGCCAACGGCTACGTCAACGACAACCTCGGCAGCCCGGCCGCCGGCGACACCACCGCCGGGGTCGAACGGATCGCCCCGCTGTTCCACCTCCTCAACGGCGACCTCTGCTACGCGAACATCGCCACCGACCGGGTCCGCACCTGGTCCGACTGGTTCGAGAACAACACCCGCTCCGCCCGCCACCGCCCCTGGATGCCCGCGGCCGGCAACCACGAGAACGAGAAGGGCAACGGCCCGGTCGGCTACGGCGCCTACCAGGCCTACTTCGACCTGCCGGACTCCGGCTCGGACGACGAACTGCGCGGCCTCTGGTACTCGTTCACCGCCGGATCGGTGCGCGTCATCAGCCTCAACAACGACGACGTGGCGTACCAGGACGGCGGCAACTCCTACATCCACGGCTACTCCGGCGGCGCCCAGCAGCGCTGGCTGGAGCGCGAGTTGGCGACGGCGGACGCGGACCCGGAGATCGACTGGATCGTCGTCTGCATGCACCAGGTGGTGATCTCCACCGCCGACAGGTTCAACGGCGCCGACCTCGGCGTCCGCGAGGCCTGGGTGCCGCTGTTCGACAGGTACGGCGTCGACCTGGTGGTCTGCGGCCACGAGCACCACTACGAGCGCTCGCACCCGATCCGCGGCCAACAGCCGACCGACACCCGCACCCCCGTCCCGGTCGCCACCGGCACGAGGACCATCGACACCACCAAGGGCACCGTCCACATGGTGATCGGCGGCGGCGGCACCTCCGCGCCGTCCAACCAGCTGTTCTTCGACCCTCCGAAGGCCCGCGTCATCACCGGCGTCGGCGCCGCCGACCCGGCCACCGGCAAGCGCCCGCCGGTGTACGTGGTCGAGGACGCCCCGTGGTCCGCCTTCCGTGACGCCGACAACCCGTACGGCTTCGCATCCTTCGACGTCGACCCGGGCCGGCGCGGCGGACAGACCACCATCGACGTCACCTACTACTCCGTCAGCGGCCCGTACGGCGACCTCGTCCCCGTCAACCGGTTCACCCTCACCCGCCCGCGCGGCGCCCGCGGCGGCGGCCGGGGCCGCTGACCCTCCCCGCCACGGGCACGTACACCCCGCGCGCTGCACGACACGCCCCGCACGTACGCCCCACCGCGCGCGACACGCCCCGGCCAGCACCCCGCGGGACACGCCCCGGCCCGTACCGCGCGCACCGCGGCGGCGCCGGACGGGTCCGCACCCCGGCCGGCGCCGGCCCCGTACTACCGCCCCGGCAGCGTGCAGCTGACCTGCCAACCCGCGGGCTCGACCGGTCCCGTGGTCAGCGAGCCGCCGTGGGCGGCGGTGCGGGCGGCGAGACCGGCCAGTCCGGTGCCGCCGGAGCCCGGGCGGCGGCGCAGCAACGGCTTGCGGGCGGGGCCGCCGTTGTCGGTGACGGTCACCACCACGGCGCCGCCCCGTCCGGGGGCCACCCGGACGGCGACCTCGGTGGCCTGCGGGGCGTGGCGGCGGATGTTGGTCAGGGACTCCAGGACGACGGCGTAGGCGGTGGCCTGGGTCTCGCCCGGGAGCAGATCGGCGGTGTCGGGGGCCAGGTCGACGGTGGCGCCGGTTCCGCCCGTCGCACCGAAGCGGGCGACCAGCTCGGGGAGGTCGGCCAGGCCCAGGCGGCGCGTGGTCGCCCCCGGGGACCGCTCACCCCGCCCGTCCGACCCGGTCCACCCGTCGTCCCGCCCCTGCGGATCTCGCAGGGCCCCGACCATCTCGTCCATCGAGTCCAGCGCCCGCAGCCCGGCCTCCTCCAGCCGACGGAGCAGCGCGGCGGTCTCCTCCGGTTCCTGGCAGGGGAGTTGGCCGGCCTGGGCCTCCAGCACGATGCCGGTGATCTCGTGCGCGACGAAGTCGTGCAGCCCCCTGGCCACGTCGAGCCGCTGCTCGCGCCGGGCCCGTACGACGGCCCGCTCCCGGCGGGCGTCCAGCACGCGCAGGTAGAGGGCCGCCCCCGCGACTCCGAGCACCGGCAGCAGCGAGATCAGCACGCCGATCACCGGGCCGGCCGCGCCGCCCTGGGGCGTCCGCAGGGCGAACCGCAGCGGGAGCAGGACCGCCGCGAGCCCGACCGCTCCGCCGACCGGCCCGGCCCACCGGTCGGGCAGCCGGCGGACGGCCCGGAACAGCACGCCGAGCAGGGCGAGCCACTCGAAGGGCAACCAGAACGCGGGCAGCCGGTACGGCCCCGGGTAGAGCAGGTCGAGCAGCAGCGAGGCGCCCGCCACCGCCCCGGCAGCCGTGCCGAGCGCGACCCGGCCGATCGGCCACGGCAGGAGGGCCACCACCGCGGCGGCCGCCGCCATCAGGGCGAGCAGCACGGCCGGGCCGTACTCGCCCGGGTGGGCGAGGGCGACGGGCGCCGTCAGGACCAGCCCAGTGACGACGGCGAACAGGCGCCGGAACCGGGCGCCGCGGGGCCCGGCCGGCCTGGACGAGGATTCGGTGCGCACCCGGCCGAGCCTACGGGGCAGCTCTCCCGGGGGAGGCGGGGCTCCTCCCCGGGAGGGAGCAGGACGCCGTCAACTCCCCTCCGCAGCGGGAGGCTTGCCCGGCCGGGCTGCAGCAGACTCGTGGTCGTCGAAGCAGTCGCCCCGAAGGAGGACGAACCGTCATGAACCGCCGACTCGCCACCGCCGCCGCCTCACTCCTCCTGCTGGCCGCGACGGTCGCCACCGCCGCCCCGGCCTCCGCGGCGCCCGGCTCCGCAGCGGACCCGGCCGCGGCCGCGGGCGCCCCGACGGCGGTGAGCGTGCGCGGCACCGGGGACACCGTGCTCACCTCAGCGTTCCGCGACTTCGCCGGCGACCCGGTGCGGATATCGGTCGACGCCCGCGCGGCCTCCTCCATGGACCCCGGCAACACCCGCGGCCACTTCCACGTCCGCCACGTGCACGCCGACGGCCGACTGGTCGCCGACTTCGAGGGGGACATCACCTGCCTGGCCGTCGGCGGCCGGGAAGCGATCGCCACCGGTGTGATCACCAAGGGCGAGGCGCCGTGGTTCCCGGGCCTGGAGCCGGTCGGCCAGAAGGTGTCGGTCTCGGTCGAGGACGACGGCCGGCACGGGGACCGGCTCGGCTGGGTCTGGGGCGCGCTGGGCCAGCCGGTGTCGGACTGCCAGGGCACGGTACCGTTCATCCGCACGACCGGTGGCGACTTCACCGTGCGCGGCTGACACCCGCCCGACCAGGGCCTTCCGAGGCCCGCGAGGGTCCCACCCGGCTCCGCTCGGGCCCGCTCGGGGCGGCTGCCGCGCACCGGCGCGCCGCCGTCCGGCCGCCGCCCCGAGCACCCGGACCCTGGAGGCCCCGATGTCACCCGACCGCCCGACCGCACCCGGGCCACCCGAAGCCGGCGCGGGGTTCAACGACCCCACAGGGGAGGGCCGTTGAACCCCGCGCCAGACCCGTCCCGCGCCACCGCGAACCGTTCCCGTGGAGCCGCGAACCCGTCGCGCGCCACGCCCGGTGCCGCGCACCCGACGTCCGACGCCTCGCACTCCGCGCCCGGGCCGCTGCCCGACTACCGCCGGCTCGCCGCCGTCGGCCCGTACTTCGCACTGGACACCTCCCCCGGCGGCGCACCGCCCGCCGGCTTCCGCCCACTGTCCGAGCTGTACGGCACCGGGCCGGACGCGCCGCTGCGCGCGCGCCTCCGGGTGGTGGCGCAGCGGCTCGGCACTGCCGAACCCCGGGTCGCCGCCTCGATCCTGCACCTGGGACTGGCCGCCCGGTTCTGGTCGGTGGGCCTCGGATCTGCCGTCCTGCTGGGTACGGTCCCGACGCTGGACCACGCCTGGGTGCGGATCCCGGACCAGGGCCCGATCGACCTCTGGACGCCACCGGAGCCCGTCCGTCCGGACGCGGGAACGCTCGCCGACCAGCTCCACACCGCCGTCCTGGTGGGCCACGTGGAGCCGCTGGCGGCTGCCGTGCGGGCCGCCGCCCCGCTCTCCCCGCGCCTGCTGCTCGGCAACACCGCCTCCGCGCTGGCCGGGACGCTGCGGGTGCTGGACGCCCACGCGCCGGGCGCGGCCGGGGCGCTGGTCGCGGAACTGCTGGACCGCCCGCCGCTCGCGGGTTCCGGCACGCTGCGCACCGGCCCGCGCGGCACGGCGTTCCGGCGGAACAGCTGCTGCCTCTACTACCGGGTCGGACCGGGCGCCGGTCTCTGCGGGGACTGCTGCTTCACCGAACCGCCCGCGCTGCGGAAACCGAACCACTGACCGCGAATACCCGGGCAGCTGAAGGTCATGCGCGCCACCGCGGTCGCACCGCCCCTCCCGGGCGTCACACCCGCACCACGACCCGGTCCCCCGCCCCCGCCTCCGCACCCTCGCCGACACCTCGCCCTCTCAGCGCCCGAGGAGCCCGAAGAGCCCGAGGGGCCCGAAGAGCCCGGGAAGTCACGCTGAGCCGCCGCCCCGGCACGCGCGTCGGCCCGCGTCCGGCTTGTCCAGGGCCGGGCGCGGGCCGTGAATCCCCACCCGGTGCCGATGCCCTGGCACCCGGTGAAGCCTCCCGTAGGGGCGCGGTCAGACCGCGACCGCCTCCTCCATCTCCTCCTCGGCCTCCGCCGGGGTCTCCACCGCCCGGCGCCCGCGGCCCTCGTACAGCGCCGCGGCGACCACGGCCGCCGCTCCGAGCAGCAGCCAGACCAGCAGGGTCACGACGTGCCCGCCGAGGCCCGCGCCGCCGTCGAAGTACATGACGCTGCGCGCACCCTCCAGGAAGCCGGCGCCGGTCCAGAAGCCGTGCAGGGCGCCGAAGAAGCCGTTCTGCAGTTCGGGCCGGTAGATGCCGCCCGAGGAGGTGAAGTTGAGCATCACGAACAGCACCATCAGGGCCAGCGTGGTCCACTTCTTCAGGAAGGTGTGCAGGCCGGTGCCGATCAGCAGGATGCCCGCCGAGTAGAGCCAGCCGAGCACCCAGATCGCGGCGAGGTCGTGGTCGACGACGTGGAACACCGGCCCTGCGGTGACGATTCCGATGACGCTGACCACCAGCGAGACGGCCACCCCGGTCAGTGCCCGGACGGTCATGCTCAGCGCGGCACCGGCGGCGCCGATGACCGCGACGCTCGCGTACGAGCCGATGCTCAGCGCGACCAGCAGGAAGAACAGGCCCTGACCGGTCGGGTCGCCCGCGGCGGGGGTGGTGAGGTCGGTGACGTGCAGCGGCACGCCCTGCTTGTCGGTGACGGTGGTGAACACCGCCGTGGCGGCCACCACCGAGGTGTCCGAGTTCCCCTTGGCCACGATCAGCTCGGGGCTCCTGCCGTCGGGGACGAAGGCGCCGACCAGGTCGCGGTCGCGCAGTTGCCGCTCGGCGGCGGACCGGTCGTCGACGGTACGGACGTCGAGCGCGTTCCCGGCCTTCTCCTGGATGGCCTGCGCCAGTCCGTGCGCCTGCGGCGTGGTGCCGACCACGGCGACCTTGAGGTGGTGCGGCTCGGGCTGGTGGAAGGCGCCCTGGTAGGCGAGCGCCATGCCGAGGCACATCAGCAGCGGGGTGATCAGGTGGACGGCGAGGTGCTTGAGCGAGTGCCCCGTGGTGGGCGCCGCGGCGGGGTTCTGGGGTGTGCTCATGGCGTGCGTACCGTCCTCCGGTGGTGTCTCATCCTGCAAAGAAGGTGGCAAATACAACCATCGCACCGAGGAGCGCTGCGCAATACAGGTGGCAAATGCAACCATCTATGGATGTAGCTTACAACTATTCGACACCGGGCGGAAGCCGGCCCCACCACCCGTACCGGCCGACCGGCTTCCCGCCCGAACGCCCCGGCCTCAGCCCCCCGACCCGGGCACCCCCGACCGAGCACCCCCGCCCCGGGCGCCCTCAGCCCAGCTCGAACACGCCGTACGAGAACCCGTCCGCCCGCAGTTCCCCGTCCGTCACCCGCACGCCCTGCGCGTCCAGCGGCCGGATCCCCTGCGGCACCTCCGCAAGCACGTCCGACAGCCGTACGATCCCCGGCTCCCGCCGCGGGTTGACCGCGACCAGGTACCGCCCGGACCGGGTGTACACCAGCGGGTACCCGGCCTGCCTGACCTCCGCCCCGCCGGCGGAGCCCAGCCCCGGGTGCGCCCGGCGCAGCGCGATCAGCCGCCGGACGGTGTGCAGGAGCGAGGTCGGATCGGCGCGCTGGGAGAGCACGTCCGGGCGGTGCGGGTCCGGGTCCACCGGCAGGTACAGCCGCTCGGGGGGCGCGCTGGAGAAGCCGGCCGTGGGGCCGGGCGTCCACTGCATCGGGGTGCGCGAACCGGCCCGGTTGAAGCGCGGTCCGAGCACGCTGCCCTCGGTGTCGGGCAGTCCGGGCTGGTAGCGCATGCCGATCTCGTCGCCGTAGTAGACGGCCGGGAGGGTGGGCCAGGTGAGCAGGAAGGCGAACGCGGGGGCGAGCTGCTCGGCGGTGCGCGGGCCCGCGGCCAGCCGGGAGAAGTCGTGGTTGGCGGTCGGCAGCACGATGTGCCCGCTGCCCTCGGTGAGTTCGGCGGCGGAGCGCCAGGCGTCCAGGAAGGGCTGCGGGGTGCCCCGGCCCTCGGCGTCGAAGTAGCAGGACTCCTGCTGCCAGAACTCCTCGACCGTCCCGCCGTTGTTGTTCCAGAGGCAGCGCAGCGGGAGCCCGTTGTCCTCGCCGCCGAAGTGCAGGAAGAAGTCCGCGTGGAAGCCGGCGGCGACGGCGGCGGACGGGTCGCCCCACTCGGCGAACAGCGCGGCCCGGGGGTGGTCGCGGTCCAGCCAGTCGCGCAGTCCGGTCCAGAGCTTGGCGGTCTCGGCCTTGCCCGGGTCGTCCTTGACCAGTGAGTAGGCCATGTCCACCCGGAAGCCGGACACGCCGACGCCGAGCCAGTGCGCCATGATGTCGCGCAGCGCCGCCCGGTTGGCCCGCGGGCCCTCGGCGTCCACCGGCTGCCGCCAGGGCTCGTCCGGACTGCTGCGCGCGTAGCCGAAGTTGAGGGCGGGCTGGCAGTCGAAGAAGTTCGGCCGGTACCAGCCGGGGCGGCTGCCGGGCGAGGTGACGAAGCCGTCCACCCGGCGGTCGGACCAGATGTAGCGGTGGTCGGACGGGTCCTCGGCGGCGGCCAGGAACCAGGGGTGGCGGTCGGAGGTGTGTCCGGCGACGAGGTCCAGCAGGACCCGGATGCCCCGGCGTCCGGCGGCCTCGACCAGCGCGGCCAGGTCCTCGGTGCCGCCGTAGCGCGGGGCCGGCGCGAAGTAGTCGGTGATGTCGTACCCGGCGTCGCGGAACGGCGAGGCGAAGCAGGGGTTGAGCCACACCGTGTCGACGCCGAGCCAGGCGAGGTGGTCGAGGTGGTCCGTGATGCCGGCGAAGTCGCCGACGCCGTCGCCGTCGGAGTCGGCGAAGGTCTGCGGGTAGATCTGGTAGAGGACGGCGTCGGCGAGCCAGTCGGGGCCGGGGCGGGTCGAGGTCATGGGCGGGTCCTCCTGCCGGGTCCGGGGCCCGGGGTGCACCGGGCGGGGCTGAACCGGGCCGGACTCGGCCGGGGCCGAGCCGGGTGCCACCGATTCTCGTCCAATCCCGGCCGTCCCGACAGCCCGCCCGACAACTCTCCCCGACGGCCCGCCCCGACGGCCTGCCCCGACGATTCGCCCCCGGCTGCTCCGCCGGTACGCCCCGGCCTCCACACCCCGGACCGGCCACCGGACCGACCTACGACGCTCCGCACGCCTGCGTGAACGCCCGGGCCCGCCGGGTGATCTCCGCCCAGTCCCCCGCCGCGACCGCCGCCGGCGGTACCACGTCCGTCCCGGCGCAGACGGCGAGCGCGCCCTGCGCCAGGAACTCGGCGGCGTTGCCCGCGTTCACCCCGCCGGAGGCCACCAGTGGGACGTCCGGGTACGGGCCGCGCAGGTCCTTGAAGTAGCCGGGGCCGAACGACCGGGCCGGGAAGATCTTGACCGCGGCCGCCCCCAGGTCCACCGCCCGGGCCACCTCGGTCGGGGTCAGCGCCCCGAGCACCACCGGTATCCCGGCTGAGGTCGCCGCCGCCGCGACCTCGGGCCGGCAGCCCGGGGTGACCAGGAAGGAAGCCCCGGCCGCGGTCCCGCGCTCGGCCTGCTCCGCGGTCAGCACGGTGCCGACGCCGACCCGGTGGCCGGCCTGCGCGGCACGGCGCAGGTGCCGGGTCACGTCCGGTGTGGTGTAGGTGAATTCGGTCCATCGGATGCCGCCCGCGGCGAGCGCGGCGCACAGCGCGGCGGCGTCGGGGATGTCCGGCGCGCGGACCACCGCGATCACCCGGTCGTCCTGCAGGGCGGAGAAGGAGTTCATGCGGCTCGGGTTCCTCGGTCGGTGCGGCGCAGGGCGCGCCCGGGCCGGGCGCCGGTGGTGCGGCCCTGCCGGACGACGGCGGTGCCGTTGACGTACACGGACTCGATTCCCTCGGCGGGCCGCCGGGGGTGCTCGAAGGTGGCGGCGTCCCGGACCCGTTCCGGGTCGAAGAGCACCAGGTCGGCGTGGTGGCCGGGGGCGATCAGTCCGCGCCGGTGCAGACCCAGCCGGGCGGCGGGCCGGCCGGTCATCCGGGCGACCGTCTCCTCCAGGGTCAGTACACCCAACTCCCGGCTGTAGTGGCCGAGGTAGCGCGGGAAGGTGCCCCAGGCACGCGGGTGCGGCCGGGCGCCGACCAGCAGCCCGTCGCTGCCGACGGTGTGCGCTCGGTGGCGCATGATCGCCCGGACGTTCTCCTCGTGCCCGACGTGCTGGAGGATCGTGGTGGCCAGCTGGTCCCGGCGCAGCAGGTCCAGGAAGACCTCGGTGCCGGTCCGCCGTTCCTCGACGGCGAGTTCGGCGACGGTCCTGCCGACGGCCGGTGCCAGCTCCGCGGACCGGACGCCGGAGATCTGGATCGTCGTCCAGTCGGTGACCACGCCGTGGCAGCCGTCGCTGCCCTTCTCCTCCACTTCGTACCGGATCCGGGCGCACTCCGCCGGGTCGGCGAGCCGGGCCAGGGTCGCCGCCGGGCCGCCCTCGGTGGCCCGACTCGGCAGCAGGGCGGCCAGGGTGGTGGAGCCGGGCAGGTAGGGGTAGCTGTCCAGGGTGAGGTCGACGCTGTCGGCGAGCGCCCGGTCGACCAGTTCCAGCAGCTCGCCGGCTCGGCCCCGGTTGACGCCGAAGTTCATCGTGGCGTGGGTCAGGTGCAGCCCGCAGCCGCTCTGCCGGGAGATCTCCACCATTTCGGCGTATCCTTCCAACGCGCCTTCTCCGTAGGAGCGTTGGTGCGGAGCGTGGAAGCCGCCGTAGGCCGCGACGATGGTGCACAGCTGGACCAGTTCGGCGGTGTCCGCGTAACTCCCGGGCGTGTAGCTGAGACCGCTGGACATGCCGACCGCGCCGTCCAGCAGGCTCTTCGCCAGCACCTGTCGCATCCGGTCGAGTTCGGCCGGGGTGGGTGGCCGGTCGGCCCAGCCCATGACGAGGGTGCGCAGCGTGCCGTGTGGGACGAGGTAGCAGGCGTTGACGGCGACCCCGGTGCGGTCGATCCGGTCCAGGTAGCCGGCGACGTCGCGCCAGTCCCAGTCGAGGTCGGCCGGATCGCCGTTCCAGCCGGCGAGTTGGCGGCGCAGCGCGGGCAGCGTGGTGTCGTCCACCGGGGCGTAGGACAGGCCGTCCTGGCCGAGGACCTCGCAGGTGACGCCTTGGGTGACCTTGGCCGGGTGCTCGGGTTCGAGCAGCAGGGCGAGGTCGGAGTGGGCGTGCATGTCGATGAAGCCGGGGGTCAGGACCAGTCCGTCGGCGTCCACCACGTCGGGTGCGTCGAGGCGCCCGCCGATCCCGGTGATCAGGCCGTCGGCGATCCGCACGTCCGCCCGGTAGCGGTCGGCGCCGGTGCCGTCGACGACGGTGGCGCCGCGGAATACCGTCGGGCCCGTCGGGCCCGGCGTGCCCGGTCCGGCCGTTCTCGCCCCGGCCATCAGAAGAACGTCCTGACCAGTCCGGTGACCTTCGGCTCGGCGGCGTCCGCGGAGTCCAGCACCGGGATCGCCGTCCACTTGTCGAAGGCCGTGCACGGGTGCGACACGCCGAAGCGCAGTACGGCGCCGATCGGCGCGAGGTCGCCCGCGCCGCTCAGGAAGGCGTGCTGGTCGTTGAGCGCGGTGATCCGTGCCGTCGTTCCGGTCAACTCGACTCCACCGCGCACTCGTTGCGGCTCGGGCAGGCCCTCGTCGAAGGGCAGGTCGCGCTTTCCGGCGTCCAGCAGGGCGAGTTGTGGTTCGGGTCGGGATACCACCCGGGCCCAGCCGTGCAGCGCGCCGCGGAACGGTGTCTCGCCGGCGCCCCGGGCGAACGGCGAGACACCCCGGTAGAAGCCGTCGTCGTGGGCGACGTAGGCGCCCGAGCGCAGCACCACGAGGGTGTCCGGCAGGCCGGCCAACTCCTCGACCACCAGGTCGAAGTAGGCGCTGCCGCCGGCCGTGACCACCGGTGGCGCGTCGTCCGGGCAGGCGCCGGCGAGCCGGCCGTGGAGCCGGGCCAAGGTCCGGAGGTAGCCTCGGACGGCGGCCAGCCCGTCGGCCGTGGCGTCGTGCGCGAGCGCGCCCTCGTAGCCGCCGACGCCGGCGAGGCGCAGCATGGGGGCCCGTAGCACGGCGGCGGCGACCTCGACGGCGGCGTCCACGCCGCGGGCACCGGTCCGCCCGCCGGGCCCGCCGAGTTCGACCAGCACCTCGACCGGCCGTTCGGCGCCGGCGGCGCGCAGCGCCTCGTCCATCAGCCGCACGCTCTCGGTGGAGTCGACCCAGGAGAGGAAGGCGAAGCCGGGGTCGGAGGCCAGTTCGTCGGCGAGCCAGGCCAGTCCGGCCGGGTCGAGCAGGGTGTTGGCGAGCAGGATCCGCCGCACCCCGAAGGCACGGGCGACCCTGACCTGAGGCAGGTTGGCGAGGGTGATGCCGTGGCTCCCGGCGGCGAGCTGCGCCTGCCAGAGGGCGGGCGCCATGGTGGTCTTGCCGTGCGGGGCGAGCGCGACGCCCGCCTTGGCGCACCAGTCGGCCATGGTGCGGACGTTGTGCTCGACCGCGGCGCCGTCGAGGGTGAGCAGCGGGGTGCCGAGCGAGGAGAGGGTCGGGCCGTCGGCCAGCCACTCCCGCACGGTACGGCCCCACGACTGCGGGGGAGCGGCCTTGAACCGCCAGTCCAGCGGCTCGTCGGCCAGGGCCGCCACCGCGCCGACGGCGATCCCGGGCCCGGTGCCGCTGCTTGCGAAGGTCTGCTCCACGATCCTCCTTCCGTCATGTTGCAACATGCGCAACGCGGGTTGCACATGCTGGCAGCACGGTTCTAGCATCGGCGCCGGATCACGGTCAACGGAACCGGCCCACGCTCCACGGGGAACCGGCTCACGCTCGACGAACCGACACACGCCCGGCGAACCCGGCCCGCACCCTTCGCGGACGGTCGCCCGGCAGAGTCGACGCACGGTCAACGGACACGGTCAACGGAGTCGGCCCGCTCCCCGCGGAACGGCCGCAGACGAGGAGCCCCGCACATGCCGCGACAGGACATCCCGGGGGCGACCCGCCCGGGTCCTCCCCCGACGGCCGTGTGCGTGGGCGAGTCGATGGCCGTCCTGCTCCCGGACCGCCCGGGCCCGCTGGAGTCGGTGGCGAACTTCCGGCTCTCCGTCGGCGGCGCCGAGTCCAACGTGGCCGGCGCACTGGCCGCACTCGGCGTGCCGACCGCCTGGATCAGCCGGGTCGGCGCGGACGGCTTCGGCCGGCGGCTGCTCGCCGAGGTCGCCGCCCGCGGCGTGGACGTCTCGGCGGTCGCGGTCGACCCGCACCGCCCGACCGGCCTCTACCTCAAAGAGGTCGGCGGCACCACCGGCCACGACCACGACCTCGGCCCCGGCCGCAGCCGGCTGCACTACCACCGGCGCGGCTCCGCGGCCGCGGCGCTCTCCCCCGCGCTGCTCGCCGACCCGGCCGCCGCCCCGCTGCTGGCCGACGCCCGCCTCCTGCACCTGTCCGGCATCACCGCCGCCCTCTCCGACGACTGCCTCGCCCTGCTGCGCGCCCTGCTGGCCGACCGCCGCCCGGGCCGGCTGGTCAGCTTCGACCTCAACTGGCGCCCGTCGCTCTGGCGCGACCGCGACCCGTCGGTGCTGCCGCCGCTGCTGGACGCCGCCGACCTGCTGCTGCTCGGCGCCGACGAGGCGCAGGCCGCCTTCGGCACCGGCGACCCCGTCGCACTGCGCCGCCGCTTCCCGACGCCCGCCACCCTCGTGGTCAAGGACGCCGACCGGCACGTCACCGCCCTGGAGCGGGACGGCACGACGGTCACCGAACCGGCCCTCGCCGTCGAGGTGGTGGAGGCCACCGGCGCGGGCGACGCCTTCGCGGCCGGCTACCTGGCCGGCACCGTCCGGGGCCTGGACCAGCGCCGCCGGCTGCGGCTCGGCCACCTGAGCGCGGCCTGCGCGCTGACCGCCCACGGCGACCAGGCCGAACTGCCGCCCGCCGCCGTGGTGTCGGCCCTGCTCGACGCCTCCCCCGCGGACTGGGCCGCCACCCGGGTCAGCGCGGACGGCATCACCGGCCCCGCCCTCACCCCCGACCGCGCACGGGCCAGCGACCCCGCGCAGGCCCGCCACGGCGCACGGACCGGCGGCCCCACCCCCGCCGACGACGCCCACGGCGCCGGTGACCGGACGCCGGGCCCCCGCCCGGGCCCGGGCACAATGAGCGGGAACCCCAGCCCTCGAAGCGGAGCACGATGAGCCAGACCGTCACCCGCGCCCTGCGCATCCTCGCCCAACTCGGCGAGGGCGAACGCTCCCTCGACCAGCTCGCCGAGGTGCTCGGCGTCCACAAGACCACCGTGCTCCGACTGCTCCAGAGCCTCGAAGAGGAACGGTTCGTCTACCGCGACGCGGCCTACCGCTACCACCTGGGCGCCGGCCTCTTCGCCCTCTCCGGCCTGGCACTGGAGCAGCGCGGCATCCGCCGGATCGCCGCCCCCCACCTGGCCGAGCTGAACGCCGCCACCGGTCAGACCGTGCACCTGGCCGCCTACGAGGGCGGCGAGGTGGTCTACATCGACAAGTTCGACTCCCGCCACCCGGTCAGGATGTACTCCCGGATCGGCCTGCGCGCCGCCCTGCACAGCGCGGCCGTGTCCAAGGTGCTGCTGGCCGACCTGCCCCTGCCGGAGCGGCGCAGGGTGGTGGCCGGGATCGACTTCACCCCGCACACCGAACACACCCTCACCACGCCCGAGGCGCTGCTCGCCGAGCTGGAGAAGGTCGCCGCCCAGGGCTGGGCGCAGGACCACGCGGAGCACGAGGCCTTCATCAACTGCGTCGCCGCACCGATCCGGGACGCCAGCGGCCGGGTCGTCGCCGCCGCGTCCATCTCCGTCCCGGACGTCGTCCTCCCGTACGAGCAGGTGCTGGACCTCCTCCCGCAGCTGCTCGCCACCGCCCGCACCGTCTCGGCCGACTGCGGCCGCCCCGAACACCGCTGACGAACCGTCACGAGATCCGAGGAGTCCCATGCCCCCCGAGCAGTCCCCGATCGGCGAGAAGACCGAGATCCGCACCGAGGGCGCCCCGGCCCCCGCCTGGACCTTCTCCCAGGGCGTGCGCAAGGGCCCGATCCTGCAGGTCTCCGGGCAGGGCCCGCAGGACCCGGCGACGGGCGAGTACCTCCACCACGGCGACGTGAAGGCGCAGACCCGGCGCACCCTGGAGAACGTCAAGGCCGTCGTCGAGGCCGGCGGCGCCACGATCGAGGACGTGGTGATGTTCCGCGTGTACCTCACCAAGCGCGCCGACTTCCCACTGATGAACGAGGCCTACGCCGAGTTCATCGAGGAGAACATCGAGCCCGGTGGAGTGAAGCCCTGCCGCACCACCGTCTTCGTCGAGCTCCCGCAGGAGCCGATGCTGGTCGAGATCGACGCCCAGGCCGTCGTCGCCTGACACCGCGCCGCCCGACGTGCCGAAGGGCCCGGACCGCCCGTCCGGGCCCTTCGGCACGTCCCGGCGCCTGCTTGCCGAACCCCAACCGCGAACATTAGGTTAGGCTCACCTAACTATCTGGAGGTCCGTCCATGAGCCAGCCCACCGGCGACACCGAGGTCCCCGAGCCCACCACCGCCGAACGGATCCAGAGCCTGCTCAGCACGACCTCCTCGCTCGCCGTCCGCGCCCTGGGCGAACACCACGACCTCGACACTCCGGTCTCCGCCCACGGCTCCCGCCTGCGGATGCGCGCCCCGCTGGACGCCCCGCTCACCGTGGCCGCCGCCCACGCCACCGACGGCCTCGCCGTCGTCCTCGACGTCACCGACGTCTCCCCCGTCGCCGTCCGGGACCGCGTCCGCGGCCGGCTCACCCTGGCCGGCCGGCTGCGACTGGCGCACCTCGCCGACGACGGCCTCAGCGTCCACCTGCGCGTGGACGTCGCCCACGCCGTCCTCGCCACCCCGTACGGCACCGGAGCGGTCACCGCCGCCGACCTCTCCCTCGCCGGCCCCGACCCGATGGCCCGCCACGAGGCCGCGATGCTCACCCACTTCGCGGACGACCACGCCGACGCGATCGAGGTCCTCACCCGCCTCCTCGACCCCGCGCTACTCGCCCGGAACCCGGACGTCCGCCCGCTCGCCCTGGACCGCCACGGCCTGGTGCTGCGCCTGGACCACCCCGACGGCCACCGCGACGTCCGCCTGGTCTTCCCCGAACCGGCCCGCGACACCGAGGACTTCGGCCACCGGATGCACGACCTGCTGGCCGCCGCCCAGTACGGCCTGCCGGCCCACCGCGGCTGACCGGACACCCCGCGACCGCTCGCCAGACGAAGCCGGCCCGCCGCCCCTCACCCGACGACCCTCGCCCAACGGCCCTCACCCGACGACGCGGAACCGCCCGAGCCCGGCCGCCGGAGCACCGAACTCCCCACCTGTTCCAGCGCGTTCGGCAGACCCGTCGCCCACCCGCGATCCCCGGCCGACTCACCACCCGCGCAACGAAACCGCCGACGCCGCCGGCCTCGACAACGGCCCGCCCCGCATCGAACCGCCCCGCGCCCCTGCCGCCCCGCCTCCCGGAAGGTCACGCACCCGGAACGTCGCGCCCCGGAAACGGCAGCGCCCCGGAAACGGCAGCGGCCGGCCCGGCTCGCGAGGGAGGTGAATCCCGCGAGCCGGGCCGGCCTGGGCGTGTCCCGCGCCCATGTCCACTGCACGGCGATCATCCGGTCGAGCGGTCACCCGACATGACCATCCCGGAGGACCGATTCGCTCCGCAGCAGTGGTGGTTCCTGAAACCCTGGACCTGATCCCCGGAGGGTCAGAGCGCGACGCCGTGCGCGCGCAGGTAGGTGACCGGGTTGATGTCCGAGCCGTACTCCGAGCCGGTGCGGATCTCGAAGTGCAGGTGCGGGCCGGTCACGTTGCCGGTGGCGCCGGAGAGGCCGATCTGCTGGCCGACGGTGACGGTCTGACCGATCTTCACGCCGATCACCGAGAGGTGCGCGTACTGGGCGTAGTGGCCGTCGGCGAGCTTGATCTCGACCTCGTTGCCGTAGGCGCCGCCGTTGCCGGCCTTGACCACGACGCCGTTGGCGACGGCGCGCAGCGGGGTACCGGTGGAGGCGACGAAGTCCTGGCCGGTGTGGTGGCCGGAGGCCCACATCGAGCCGGCCACACCGTAGGCCTCGCCCAGCACCGGGTTGGCCAGCGGCGCGACGAAGCCGGAGGTGGCGGCGACCGGAGCGGCGGTCACGGCCGTGGCCGGAGCGGCGGTCTGAACCTGGGTCTGCACCGGGGCGGCGGGCTTGGCGGCCTCGGTCTTGACCGTGACCTGGGTCTGCGGCTTCACGGGGGCAACCGGGGCGGCCGGCTTGGCCGGGGCAGCGTCCGCGGACGGCGCGGCGGCCGGCGCGGCGGCGTGGCCGGCGAGGGTGAGCTGCTGACCCGGGAAGATCAGGTTCGGGTTGGCGCCGACGACCGAGCGGTTCTGCTCGTACAGCGCGTGCCAGCCACCCTCGACGTTCTTGACGTCGGCAATCTTGGACAGGGTGTCACCACTGACGACGCGGTAGCTCTCGGACGTGGCGGCCGCGGCGGCCGGAGCAGCCGGAGCGGCCTTCTCGACCGGCTTGGCGGCGGCGACAGGCGCGACGGCGGCGGGCGCGGCCGGGGCAGCGGGGGCGGTGTGGGCCTGGGCGCTCATCGCGGTGACGAGCGGGAGGGCGAAGGAGACACCGGTGACGGCGGTGGCGATGCCGATGCGGGCGGCGCGGGGCAGGACGATACGACGAGCCTGAGCAGGCATGGAAGTTTCCTCTCCGACGCCTGCGAGGTGAGCTGTCGGGTTCGGGCTGGAGTTGCCCGGCCGCATGCGCGGCTTCACCCCGAGCCGGCCCTGGACGCCCGCGCCCTGAGGCGCGAACTCCGGTCCGGCGACTTACCTGTGGGTCCCCCGCTCCTGCCGTACAGAGTTCAGATCGAACCGCCGGGCAGCGGCAGGACTCGGCGTTCCACCCGGCGGATCCGTCCGGACTGGCCGGGCGGTCGCTGAACTAAAACCCATCCGTTCGGGTGAAGCAATGTCGATCTCTTGAAGCCGCAACGATCCCCCCTGGGTCCGGTGACCCTCCGGATGATCCCCAGTACGGTGCGTACACCATCCATTCACCCCGAGCCACTGATCCGCGACCCTGCGCCGAAGTCGGCCACACCGCGCAGCCGACCGCTCACACAGCGCCCCCGCCGCCGACACGCCACCGGTGAGCCTTGTCACGTACGCCCCACGGGGCGCAGGATCAGGCCGTGGCCACCTCCGAGGCCGGCACCCTGCGCCTGGGCACCGCGCAGGGTCGCTGGGTACTACTGGCGACGGTGCTCGGCTCCAGCATGGCGATGCTCGACGGCACCGTGGTGAACGTCGCCCTGCCCCGGATCGGCGCCGACCTCGGCGCCTCCCTGGCGTCCCTGCAATGGACGCTGAACTCCTATCTGCTCACCCTGGCGGGCCTGATCCTGCTCGGCGGCGCGCTCGGCGACCGGTACGGCAGGCGCCGGGTCTTCCTGATCGGCGTGGTCTGGTTCGCCGCCGCCTCCGCGGCCTGCGCCGTCGCACCGAACATCCAGGTACTGATCGCCGCCCGCGCCGTCCAGGGCATCGGCGGGGCGCTGCTCACCCCCGGCTCGCTCGCCATGCTCCAGGCGGTCTTCCACCCCGACGACCGATCGACGGCGGTCGGCCTGTGGTCCGGCCTCGGCGGGGTGTCGGCCGCGGTCGGCCCCTTCCTCGGCGGCTGGCTGGTGGACGGCCCCGGCTGGCGCTGGATCTTCCTGCTGAACCTGCCGCTCGCGGCGGCCGTGATCGCGGTCTCCACCCGGTCCGTGCCGGAGAGCCGGGACGAGAGCGCCTCCGGCCGCTTCGACGCGCTCGGCGCGGTCCTCGCCGCGCTCGCCCTCGGCGCGATCACCTACGCCCTGACCGCCGCCGGCGAGGGCGTGTCCGCCGCGGTCTGGATCAGCGGCGTGCTCGGCGTGGTGCTCGGCGCCGCCTTCGTGGTCGTCGAACGCCGCACGCCCGAGCCGATGCTGCCGCTCGGACTGTTCTCCTCCCGGCTGTTCACCGCCGTGAACCTGGTCACCCTCTGCGTGTACGCGGCGTTCAGCGGCGTCTTCTTCCTGCTGGTGGTGCAGCTGCAGATCGTCGCCGGGTTCTCCCCGCTGGCCTCCGGCTTCGCGCTGGTGCCGATCACCGTGCTGATGCTGGCGCTGTCGGCGCGCGCCGGGCGCCTGGGGAAGCGGATCGGCCCGCGGATCCCGCTCACCGTCGGCCCGCTGCTGTGCGCCGCCGGCGTGCTGCTGATGCTGCGGATCGGCGCCGACTCCTCCTACTGGGCGGACGTGCTGCCCGCCGTCACGGTGATGGGCTGCGGGATGACCCTGCTGGTCGCACCGCTGACGGCCACCGTGCTGGCCGCCGTCGAGGTCCGGCACGCGGGCATCGCGAGCGGGGTCAACAACGCCGCCGCCCGGGCGGCCGGTCTGCTCGCGGTGGCCGCGCTACCGGCGCTGGCCGGACTGAGCGGCGACGCCTACCGGGTGCCGGCCGAGGTCGACGCCGCCTTCCACACCGCGATGCTGATCTGCGCGGGCCTGCTGGCCGGCGGCGGGCTGATCGCCTTCGCCACCGTCCGCGGCAACGTGCTCGACCCCGAGGACCACCCGGTGGCCGAGCCGGACTGCGAGTGGAACTGCGGCACCACTCCGCCGCTCGACCCGGGCCACGTCCGCACGCACGAGGGCCCTGCCACCGGTCCGGCGGCAGGGCCCTCGCCCGAGAGCTGACGCTGCGTCACATCATCGGTGCGTCAACGGATGCGGCACCTCAGAGGATGTCGCCCGGCGCGTACTTGGCGGCCTCGGGGTAGGCGGCCGCGACGGCCTCCACCCGGCGGACCACCTCGGCGACCTGGGCGCCGGCCGCACCGGTGAAGGAGAGCTTGTCGGCCAGCAGCGCGTCCAGCGCGGCCCGGTCGAGCGGGATCCGCTCGTCGGCGGCCAGGCGGTCCAGCAGCTCGTTCTCCCGGGCGCCCGCGCGCATCGCCAGCGCGGAGGCGACGGCGTGCTCCTTGATGACCTCGTGCCCGGTCTCCCGGCCGACACCCGCGCGCACCGCGCCCATCAGCACCTTGGTGGTGGCGAGGAACGGCAGGTAGCGGTCCAGCTCGGCCTCGATCACGGCGGGGAAGGCGCCGAACTCGTCGAGGACGGTCAGGAAGGTCTCCAGCAGGCCGTCGAAGGCGAAGAAGGCGTCCGGCAGCGCGACCCGGCGCACCACCGAGCAGGAGACGTCGCCCTCGTTCCACTGGTCGCCGGCCAGCTCGCCGGTCATCGAGGCGTAGCCGCGCAGGATGACGGCCAGGCCGTTGACGCGCTCGCAGGAGCGGGTGTTCATCTTGTGCGGCATCGCGGAGGAGCCGACCTGGCCCTCCTTGAAGCCCTCCGTGACCAGCTCGTGGCCGGCCATCAGGCGGATGGTCTTGGCCAGGCTGGACGGCGCGGCGGCGAGCTGGACGAGGGCGGTGAGCACCTCGAAGTCCAGCGAGCGCGGGTAGACCTGGCCGACGCTGGTCAGCACGTTCTCGAAGCCGAGGTGCCCGGCGACCCGGCGCTCCAGCTCGGCCAGCTTCTCGGTGTCGCCGCCGAGCAGGTCCAGCATGTCCTGGGCGGTGCCGACCGGGCCCTTGATCCCGCGCAGCGGGTAGCGGGCGATCAGCTCCTCCAGGCGGCGGAAGGCGACCAGCAGCTCGTCGGTGATCGACGCGAAGCGCTTGCCCAGGGTGGTGGCCTGCGCGGCCACGTTGTGCGAACGGCCGGCCATGACCAGCTCGGAGTGCTGGGCGGACAGCTTGGCCAGGCGGACCAGGACGGCCACGGTGCGGTCGCGCACGTGCTCCAGCGACTGGCGGATCTGCAGCTGCTCGACGTTCTCGGTCAGATCGCGGGAGGTCATCCCCTTGTGGATCTGCTCGTGGCCGGCGAGCTCGCTGAACTCCTCGATACGGGCCTTCACGTCGTGGCGGGTGACCCGCTCACGGGCGGCGATCGAGCCGAGGTCGACCTGGTCGATCACCCGCTCGTAGTCGGCGACGGCGGTGGCCGGCACCTCGACGCCGAGGTCCTGCTGGGCCTTCAGGACGGCGAGCCACAGGTGGCGCTCAAGGACCACCTTGTGCTCGGGGGACCACAGCTGGGCCAGGGTCGCCGAGGCGTACCGGGAGGCCAGGACATTGGGGATCTGGGGCTTCGCGCTCACGCTTCGCAAGAGTAACAGCCGAGGTCACGCCGAACGTCGGCGGATGGGGTAGGCTCGGTCGATTGAGCGCCCACTAGAAGGACTGCCACAACCTTCTCACCGCAAGGATACCACATCGATGAACGAACTTCCAGCGACCGCGGGGCACTCCGGCGACGCCCTCGCCGAGGCCCTGCACACCGAGCAGGCCCGACTCACCACCCTCTACGCCCGGCTGGACACCGTCCGCGAACGGGCTCACCGCACCGCCGACGGCGCCCACGACGGCGCCGGGCCCGGCGGCACCCACCAGGCCCGGCTGGAACGCGCGGTGCGCGCCCGCGAAGCCGCCCGCCACGCCGCCCGGCTCGACGCCGTCGAACGCGGCCTCTGCTTCGGCCGCCTCGACGAGCGCGACGGCACCGTCCACTACATCGGCCGCACCGGCCTGACCGACGAGGCGTACGAACCCCTGCTGCTCGACTGGCGCGCCCCCGCCGCCCGCCCCTTCTACACCGCCACCCCCGCCGACCCGGGCCCCGTCGTCCGCCGCCGCCACCTGCACACCCGCGGCCGCACCCTCACCGGCCTGGACGACGAGGCGCTCGACCTCGCCGGACCGGACGACTCCGGCCGGCGCGGGCTCGTCGGCGAGGCCGCCCTGCTCGCCGCCCTCGGCCGCGAACGCACCGGCCGGATGGGCAGCGCCGTCGCCACCATCCAGACCGAGCAGGACCGGGTGATCCGCTCCCCGCTGCGCGGCGCGCTCGTCGTCCAGGGCGGGCCCGGCACCGGCAAGACCCTCACCGCCCTGCACCGCGCCGCCTACCTGCTGTTCACCCACCGCGCCGCGCTGGAGCGCCGCGGCGTCCTGGTGATCGGTCCCAACCCGGGCTTCCTGCGGTACATCGACGAGGTGCTGCCCGCCCTCGGCGAGGCCGAGGTGGTGCTGCGCACCGTCGGCGAACTCCTCCCCGGCATCACCGCCACCGGCAGCGACGCCCCCGCCGCGGCCGTCGCCAAGGGCGGCCCCTGGATGGCCGGAGTCCTCCGCCGCGCCCTCGCCGCCCACCAGTCGGCCCCCGCCGACGGCCTCGACCTCGGCGAGGGACTGACCGTCTCCGCCCGGGCGTGCGCCCAGGCCCGGGACGCCGCCCGCGGCCTGCGGATCCCGCACAATCGGGCCCGCGCCTTCTACCTGCGCACCCTGCTCGACGCCCTCGCCATCGCCCAGGCGCTCTCGCTCGGCCGCCCGTACGACGAGGAGGAGGCGCACCACGCCCCGCGCGAACTGTGGGCCCGGGCGGACGTCCGCGCCGCCCTCGACCCGCTCTGGCCCCTGCTCACCCCGCAGCAGCTGCTCGAACGGCTGCTGGGCGACGGCGAGCTGCTCGCCGAAGCGGCCCCCGAGCACGCCGCCGCCCTGCTCCGCCAACCCGGCTCGCCGTGGACGGCCGAGGACGTCCCGCTGCTGGACGAAGCCGCCGAACTCCTCGGCGAGGACGGGCCGTCCGCCCCCTACACCGCCCCCGCCACCGCGGAGGAGACCGACGAGGAGTCCGAACTCGCCTTTGCCCAAGGAGTGTTGACCATCACCGGGCAGACCGACGACGCCCTGCTGGACTCCGCCGCACTGGCCGAACGCTTCCGGGACGACGGCCCGTACCGCTCCACCGCCGAACGCGCCGCCGCCGACCGCACCTGGGCGTACGGCCACGTCGTCGTGGACGAGGCGCAGGAACTGTCCGCGATGGCCTGGCGCACCGTCCTGCGCCGGGTGCCGTCGTGTTCCCTGACCATCGTCGGCGACCTCGCCCAGACCGGCTCCCCGGCCGGCGCCCGCAGTTGGGCCGGGATGCTCGACCCGCACCTGCCCGGCCGCTGGCGCGAGGAACGGCTGACCGTCAACTACCGTACGCCGGAGCCGATCATGGCCCTCGCCGCAGCCGTCCTGCGCGCCGCCGAACCCGGCATGCGGCCGCCCGAGTCCGTCCGGCCGGGCAGCGAGCACCCGCGCGCGGTCCCTGTCCCGGACGGCGACTTCGCCGCCGCGCTCGCCCGTCTGCCCGCGGCCGCGGGCACCACCGGTGTCATCGCACCGGACGGCCTGGCCGAGGAGCTGGGCGCGCTGACCGTCGCGGCCGCCAAGGGCCTCGAGTTCGACGCGGTCGTGGTGGTCGAGCCGGCCGCGCTCGCCCCGCGCGACCGCTACGTCGCCCTCACCCGGGCAACCCGCGCGCTCACCCTGCTCCACCACCGACCGCTGCCGCCGGAACTCGCCGAACTGCTCTGACCGGCCCCGCACCCGCCCGAACCGCTCGGCACCGGCCCGAACGGCTCGGAACGGCTCGGAACGGCTCGGAACGGCTCGGAACCGTTCCGGGAGCAGCGGACCCGACCGGCACCGACGGCACCGGCACCGGCGGCGCGGAACCTACTGCGCGCCGCCGGTCCGGCCGGCCAGCACCGGCAGGACCTGCCCGCAGATGGAGTGCAGGGCGATCCGCTGCTCGTCGGTCATCGCCTCGAAGGCCTGGTGGGTGCGGCTCATCTCGCCGCGGATGCGGTTGAGGATCTCCCGGCCCTCGGCGGTGATCACCACGATCTTCACCCGGCGGTCACCGGCGGCCGCCGCCCGGTTGGCCAGGCCCAGCGACTCCAGCCGGTCCACGATCCCGGTGACGTTCGACGCGTCGCAGCCCAGCCGCCCGGCCAGCGCGCGCATCGGCACCGGCTCCTGCACCGCGCCCAGCGCCTTGGCCTGCGAGGAGGAGAGCCCGTGCCGGGCCGCGGCCCCCGCGAAGTCCTGGAAGTACGCGGCGCCCACGGCGGCCAACGCCTCCATCAGCTCGGCGTTGGTCGGTACGGTCGTCGTCGCTGTCGAACCCATGGGGTCAGCGTACGACCAGGTGCTTCAGCAACTCAAGCTTTGACCGGGGCAACCGTCGGGGAGCCACCTCACACCCCGCCCGCCGGCCCGCTCCGGGCCTCCGCTCAGAGCACCAGCTGGTCGAACAGCCGCCGCAGTTCCGCGTCCGGGTCGGCGGTCAGTCCGGTGTGCACGGGCCCGGGCTGGACGATCGCGCTGCGCGGCGCGGTCAGCCACCGGAACCGCTGCCCGGGGCTGTCCCCGGCTGCCGGACCGGCCTGCGGGCCGCCCGCGCAGACCGCCTCGATCCCGTGCAGCGCCCGCCGCACGCCCTGCACGTCCACCACCGGGTCCAGCGCCAGCAGGCGCGCCTGGTCCAGGTGCGTGCGCGCCGCCAGGTGCGAACTCTGCCGGCAGTACAGCAGCACCCCGACGTTGACGCACTCGCCGCGCTCGACCCGCGGCACCGCGCGGATCACGGCGTACTCGTAGTCGTGCAGCTCGACCGCGACCGGCAGCACGTGCGTCGACGGATCGGTCATGCGGACACCTCCGGCAGCCAGTCGCGCGGACCGGCCAGTCGCCCGGTCAGCTGGGAACGGTACGCGGCGCGCACCTCGTCGGGCGAGTCGAAGCCGAACTCGTCCATCAGCCAGACGTCGGGGATCTGCGCCACGGCCGCCTCGACCGCCGCCTCCGCGAGCGGCGCGAGCTCCTTGTCGGCAGCCCCCAGGTCCGGCCGGGCGCCCAGCAGCGCATGGTCCGAGGCGTCGTACGGGCGGCGCACCCAGCCGGCCGCGCCGGGCCAGTTGTGGTGGAAGATCAGGCTCGCGCCGTGGTCGATCAGCCGCAGCCCGCCGGTCGCCACCAGCAGGTTGGGGTTGCGCCAGGACCGGTCGACGTTGCCGATGAACGCGTCGAACCACAGCACCCGGCCCGCGAGTTCGGGATCGACCTCGAAGCAGAGCGGGTCGAAGTTGAGCGCACCGCTGACGAAGGCCATCCCCAGGTTGGTCCCGCCGCTGGCCCGCATCTGGTCCTGGACCTGGTGATCCGGCTCGCTGCGCGCGAGCACCGGGTCCAGGTCGACGGTCACCAGCTCCGGCACCGGCAGCCCGAGCCGCCGTCCCAGCTCCCCGGCCAGCACCTCCGCGACCAGGGCCTTGCGCCCCTGCGCCGCACCGACCCATTTCAGCGCATAGAGCCGACGATCATCGGCCTCGACCAGGCCCGGCATCGAGCCGCCTTCTCGCAGTGGCGTCACGTACCGGATCGCCGTCACCTCGGGTAGCACGCCCACAGCCTATCGGTGCCGCCACCCCTTCTCCCCCACCACGGCGCAGCGACCACCCGCGCCCCGCCGCACCCCCTCTCCCCCCTCCTCCCTCCTCCGCCCCACCCCGGTGGCAGCCCCCGCTGCTCCGTGCGAGTGTGGCGGACAGTAATGGGGACCTTCACGGCAAAGGGATGAGCGATGGAACGACCTCGGATCCTGATCGTGGGCGGTGGCTTCGCCGGACTGGAGTGCGCCCGCCGCCTCGAACGCAAGCTGTCACCCTCGGAGGCCGAGATCTCGCTGGTCACGCCGTTCAGTTACCAGCTCTACCTCCCCCTCCTCCCGCACGTCGCCGCCGGCGTCCTCACCCCGCAGTCCGTGGCCGTGTCCCTGCGCCGCTCGCTGCGCCGCACCCACATCGTCCCCGGCGGCGCCATCGGCGTGGACCCGGCCTCCCGGGTGTGCGTGATCCGCAAGATCACCGACGAGGTGGTCGCGCAGAAGTACGACATCCTGGTCCTCGCCCCCGGCAGCGTCACCCGCACCTTCGACATCCCGGGCCTGACCGACTACGCCCGCGGCATGAAGACGCTCGCCGAGGCGACCTACGTCCGCGACCACGTGATCGCCCAACTCGACCTCGCCTCGGCCACCCTGGACCAGCGGGAGCGCGAGTCCCGGCTGCAGTTCGTGGTGGTCGGCGGCGGCTACGCGGGCACCGAGACGGCCGCCTGCCTGCAGCGCCTGACCACTGCCGCCACCCACCGCTACCCGCGGCTCGACGCCCGGCAGATCAAGTGGCACCTGATCGACATCGCGCCGAAGCTGATGCCGGAGCTCGGCGACGCGCTCGGCCAGGCGGCCCTGGAGGTCCTGCGGGGGCGCGGCATCGAGGTGTCGCTGGGGGTCTCGGTGGCCGAAGTCGGCGCCGAGTCGGTCAAGTTCACGGACGGCCGGGTGCTCCCCAGCCGCACCCTGATCTGGACGGCCGGGGTAGCCGCGAGCCCGCTGATCGGCACGCTGGACGCCGAGACGGTGCGCGGCCGGCTCGCCGTGACGGCGGAGATGCGGGTGCCGCAGTTCGAGGGCGTCTTCGCGCTCGGCGACGCCGCCGCCGTGCCCGACCTGGCGAAGGGCGACGGCGCGGTCTGTCCGCCGACCGCCCAGCACTCCGCCCGGCAGGGCCGGGTGGTGGCGAACAACGTGATCGCCTCGCTCCGCAACCAGCCCCTGGAGCCCTACTACCACAAGGACTTGGGCCTGGTGGTCGACCTGGGCGGCAAGGACGCGGTCTCCAAGCCGGTCGGCGTGGAGCTGCGCGGGGTGCCCGCCCAGCTGGTCGCCCGCGGCTACCACATGATGGCGATGCGCACCAACGTGGCCAAGTTCCGGGTGGGTGCCAACTGGCTGCTCAACGCGACCGCCGGGGACGACTTCGTCCGTACCGGTTTCCTGGCCCGCCAGCCCGCCCGGCTGCGTGACTTCGAGTACACCGACGCCTATCTGACGAAGGATCAGGTTCGGGCCCACGCCCAGTCCCTGCTCGCCAAGGGCTGACCCCGGCGACCCCGCGGCGCGACCCGGCCGGCGCGACCCGACCGGGACGACGACCGCTCCGACCGGCGCACCGGCCACCACGCCGCCGACGCCCCCGGCGCCCCCGGCGCCCCCGCGACCGATTCCGCGGGGGCGCCGAAGCACGCGCCGGCAACCGGCCGGCACCGTGGCCGCCCGGCACCGCAGCCGGCCGGCACCCGGTCACCGCCGGGCTCACCGCATCGTCACCGCGCGGTCAGGTACATCCCGCTCGCGTCCTGCCCGGCCGTGTTGCGGCACGCGTAGTCGCCGCTCGGGCGCCCCCACAGCAGGGTCAGGCAGCGCCCGACCGCCTGCTGGCCGTAGTAGTTGGGGTGCATCGACTCCTGCAGCGCGCCCTGCGTGGAGTTCAGCCCGCCGTCCAGGAAACGCGCCCACTCACTGGTGGTCGCGGACGGGCCGGAGCTCGCGGTCGGCTGCTTGGTGGCCGTCGAGCAGACCTCCCGGCCCTGCAGCATGTCCGACAGGTCCAGGAACTGCGCCCCCTTGGAGGCGGCGACGCCGGCCAGCGCCTGGGAGATCTGCGGGACCATCGAGTCGCGGGCCCAGTCGGCGTCCCCGTCCCAGAACGGGCAGCCGCCGGTGTTGGAGCGGGTCCAGCCGCTCTCCGGGTACCGCATTTCCGCGCCGCGCGGGATCGGCGACGGGTAGGACTGCAGCACCAGCCGGTAGTCCGACTGGGCGTAGCCCGCGTCGGCCATCACGGCGCGGACCTCGTCGACGGCCTTGCCGACGCCGGCCATCGCGGCGGGCATCTTGTCGTCGATCTGGGACTGCGCCGAGTCGTGGCAGTACGAGTACCAGATCAGGTAGTCCTGCACGCAGGTGGAGATGATGTCGGCGAAGCCCAGGTCGTTGCCGCCGATCGACAGGGTGATCAGCTTGACGTTGTTCTGCCGTGCCACACCGGCGAGTTGGTCGGCCTGCGGGGCCTCGCCCTTGAAGGACTGGCCGCCGTTGGAGGCGCGGAAGACGTTGGCGGCGACGGCGCCGGAGCAGGCCAGGTCGATCTCGTTCTGGGCGCCGGTCGAGGCGCTGAGCACCTCGGCGACGTCGGAGCGGTCGCAGCCGCTCGCCGCCGTGGCGCCGTAGACCCGCGAGGGGTCGTACGAGCTGCCGGTCCAGGCGCGGTCGCTGCCGTTGCGGCTGCCGCTGGTGCCGGCCGAGTTGCCCTTCCAGCGGCCGGCCTCGCCGGAGATGTAGCTGTCGCCGAGCGTGACGCTGGCGGTGGGGCCGGAGGGTACGGCGGCCGGGGCGGCCGGGGCCGCGGAGGCCGGCGCGGCCGGGGCCGCGGAGGCCGGCGCGGCGACGGCCAGACCCGCGGCGGCGAGCGGGAGGGCGGCGGCTGCGGCGAGCAGCCGCCGTCCGAGTCGAGGCGCGCTGCGGGTGATGCTCGAACTGTTTTCGGGCACGGCGGAACTCCTGCGGCTCGGTCTCCCCGTGGCATGGGGAACGGGAAGACGCCTTGGTGAGGGTGGGCCGCCGGCCGGTGGCGCGATGAAGATGACATGCCCCCGCCTGTTACCGCTAGGTATCTGCAGCAGGTTTCCGCTTTTGTTACCGCCGGGTTCAGACCAGACCGGCAACCGGATCCCGGGATGCCGCCTGCGGTTCACACCGGCCACAGGACTCCCCGGGCGTCACACCAGCCGCGATCGGCCCCCGTCCGCCCCCAGCACCGCCGCCAGGTCCTCCGCCAGCGCCCGGGCCTGCGCCGGCTCCAGCCGAGCCGTGGTGAACCGCAGCCCGGGCGGCGACTGGATCCGGTACCGCGCCCCGGGCGCCGCGACCCAGCCGCGCTGCACCAGTGCCGCCAGCGCCGAGGTCTCGTCCGGCACCGGCACCCAGACGTTCAGCCCGCTCCGGCCGTGCGCCTCGATCCCGCGCGCCGCCAGCTCGCCCAGCAGTGCGTCCCGCCGGGCCCCGTAGGTGGCGGCCACCCGCGCGACCGGCGCCGCGTCGGCGCGCCACAGCTCGGCGACGGTGCGCTGCAGCAGCTCGCTGACCCAGCCGGCGCCCAGCCGCAGCCGTCCGGCGACCCGTCCGATCGTCTCCGCGTCACCGACCGCCACCGAGACCCGCAGGTCGGGCCCGTACGCCTTGGCGGCCGAACGCACCACCGCCCAGTGCCGCGACCCGGCACCGACCAGCGGGTGGTACGGCTGGTCGACCATGCCGTGCCCGTGGTCGTCCTCGATCAGCAGCACCCCGGGATGCTCGGCCAGGACGGCCTTCAGCTCCTCGGCCCGGCGCGCGGTGAGCGCCGCACCGGTCGGGTTCTGCGCCCGACTGGTGACCACCACCGCCCGGGCCCCCTCGGCCAGCGCCGCCGCGAGCGACTGCGGCAGCGGCCCCTCGTCGTCCAGCCGGACGGGCAGCTGCCGCAGGCCCATCGCGGGCAGCAGGTCGAGCAGGCTGCCCCAGCCCGGGTCCTCGACGGCCACCGCGTCGCCGGCGCGCAGCCGGGCGCCGAGGATGCGCTCGACGGTGTCGAGCGAGCCGGAGGCGACGACGATCGGTCCGCCGGGCAGGCCGTCGGCCTCGAAGGAGGCGCGGGCGAGCGCCAGCAGGTCCGGGGCGACGGCCGGGTGTCCGTAGAGCACCGGTTCGGCGCGGGCGGCCGCGGCGGCGGCAGCGAGGGCGGGTCCGAGGTCGGGCAGCAGCGCCGGGTCGGGGTTGCCGGTGGAGAGGTCCCGGGCGTGCGGGGGGACGGGGATGCTGATCTGGTCCCGCGGGACGAGCGCGGGTCTGGGGAGGATCCTGCTGCCCTTGCGGCCGGCCGTCTCGATCACGCCGCGGTCGCGCAGCAGGCGGTAGGCGGCGGCGACGGTGTTGGGGTTGACGCCGAGTTCGGCGGCGAGGTCGCGCAGCGGGGGCAGCGCGGTTCCGGGGGCGAGCATTCCGCTGCTCACGCCCTGCTCGATGTGCGCCGCGATTTCACTGGCGCGTCGCCCTTTCAGCGGATAGTCTCCTAGCACAAAGACGATTATGCACTAGTACATAGAGGTTGTCATGTCAGACGCCCCGGAAGGCCCGCCGACCTACTCCCGCACCCCCAGGACCACCCCCACCCGCTACAAGGACCGGGCCACCTGGGAGCAGGCGGAGATCCACGCCATCCTCGACAGCGCCTACGTCTGCCACCTCGGCTTCGTGGCCGACGGCGCCCCCGTGGTCCTGCCGACGATCTACGCCCGGGTCGGCAGCCGGCTCTACGTCCACGGCTCCACCGGCAGCCGGCCGATGCGCGGTGCCTCCGGCGAGCAGGGCATGCCGGTCTGCGTCACCGTCACCCAGGTCGACGCGCTGGTGCTGACCAAGTCCGCGTTCAACCACTCGGTGAACTTCCGCTCGGTCGTCGCCCACGGCACCGCGCACCAGGTCACCGACCCCGAGGAGCTGGACGTCGCACTGGCCGCCCTGGTCGACCACGCGGTCCCCGGCCGGTCCGCCGAGGTCCGCCCGGCCAACGCCAAGGAGCTCGCCGCGACGGCCGTCCTCCGCCTGGAGCTGGACGAGGTCTCCGCCAAGACCCGCGCGGACGACGCCGACGACGACCCGGAGGACGCCGACCTGCCGCACTGGTCCGGCCTGATCCCGGTCACCACCGTGCACGGCACCCCCGTCCCGCACGACGGCACCGCACCGCTCCCCGCGCACCTGCGCCGCTACCCCCACTGACGAGGAACACCCCGATGCTGATCAGATCCTGGGACCGCGGCGACGAGGACGAGTGGCGCGCCTGGCTCGCCGAGGGCCGCGACTTCGGCCTGCTCGCCGCCAACGGCGCCCCTGGCGAGGGCCCGGTGCTCGTCCCGACGCACTTCCTGCTGGACGCCGAACACGGCGAGATCCTGCTCCACCTGGCCGCGCCCAACCCGCTGCTGGCCGCCGTCCGGGCCGACCCCAAGGTCACCCTCGCGGTCACCGACGGCTACGCCTTCGCCCCGGGCCACTGGCGCGGCGCCCCGGGCACGCCGACCAGCTACTACGCCTCGGTCCACTTCCACTGCACCGCCGAGGTCGTGGAGTCCGCGGCCGGCAAGGCCGAGATCCTCAACCGCCAGCTGGCGCACTTCCAGCCCGAGACGCCGGAGGTCCGGGTGGTGCCCGGCAGCGGGGAGCTGGCCCGTCAACTGCCCGGTCTGCGCGGGCTCCGGCTGACCGTGGACGAGGTGCGGGCCAAGTTCAAGTACGACGACAAGAAGCCCGCCGAGGCGCAGCACGCGATGGCCGACCGCCTCGCCGAGCGCGCCGACGACGGCGGGCGCGGCCGCGACCAGTACGCCGCCGCCCGCACTCAGCTGCTCCGCCGTCACCAGCGGCGCACCACCGCACCACCGGCCGGCGACGCCCGCACCGCCACCCGGCGCGCCGTCACGCCGCGCGCCGCCGACTGACCCCGCGTCACCCGATCGGCCCCGAAATCGGCCCCGAACACGGGCAGGGCGGGCCCGGCGCTGCTCGAATGTGAGGCGAGCCCTGCCCACTCGCCGTCAGAGCGGGCCCGTCCTCCCCGGGAGCGCGCGTGTCCTCAGTCAACGGCCGGCGGGTGTCCGGCGAGGCTCACCTCGGCCACGTGATCTTCATCTCGGCAGCCGCCGCCATGGGCGGCTTCCTGTTCGGCTACGACAGCGCGGTGATCAACGGCGCCGTGACGGGCATCCAGAAGCACTTCGAGGTGGGCCACGGCACCACCGCCTTCGTGGTGGCGATCGCGTTGCTGGGCTCGGCAGTCGGCGCGGTGATCGCCGGCCGGCTCGCCGACCACCTGGGCCGGGTGCGCACGATGCTGCTGGCCGCCGTACTGTTCGCAGCCAGCGGCATCGGCTCGATGTTCCCGCCGAACATCGAGGCCCTCGCCACCTGGCGCGTGGTCGGCGGCATCGCGATCGGCATCGCCTCGGTGATCGCGCCCACCTACATCGCCGAGGTCGCGCCGACCGCCTACCGCGGCCGGCTGGCCTCCTTCCAGCAGATGGCGATCGTGCTCGGCATCACCGTCTCCCAGCTCGCCAACTGGGCGCTCAACCAGGCCGCCGGGGGTGAGTCCACCGGCCACCTCGGCGGCATCCAGGCCTGGCAGTGGATGCTCGGCGTGGAGACCATCCCCGCCCTGGTGTACGGCCTGATGGCGCTCGCCATCCCGGAGTCGCCGCGCTTCCTGATCGCCGACCACCGCGAGGAGCAGGCCCGCACGGTGCTGGTCGAGGTCGAGGGCGAGGGCGTGGACCTGGACTCCCGGGTGGCGGAGATCCGCGCGGTGCTGGAGTCCTCCCACAAGCCCCGGATCAAGGACCTGCTCGGCGGCCGCTTCGGGCTGCTGCCGATCGTCTGGATCGGCATCGGCGCCTCGGTGTTCCAGCAGTTCGTCGGCATCAACGTGATCTTCTACTACTCGTCCTTCCTCTGGCAGTCCGTCGGCATCAACGAGTCCAACTCGCTGCTGATCAGCCTCTCCACGTCGATCGTCAACGTGATCGGTACGGTGATCGCGATGGTCCTGGTGGACCGGATCGGCCGCAAGCCACTCGCCCTGGCCGGCTCGATCGGCATGGCGGCCGCGCTCGGCACCGCCGCCTGGGCGTTCTCCTTCCGGCAGGGCACCGGCGACTCCGCGACCCTGGACAACACCCATGCGGTCGTCGCCCTGATCGCCGCGCACGTCTTCGTGTTCTGCTTCGCCTTCTCCTGGGGCGTCGTGGTCTGGGTCCTGCTCGGCGAGATGTTCCCCAACCGGATCCGCGCGCTCGCGCTGTCCGTCGCCGCGTCGGCCCAGTGGATCGCCAACTGGGCGATCACCGTCAGCTTCCCGGACCTCGCCGACTGGAACCTCTCGGCGACGTACGTCATCTACGCCTGCTTCGCGCTGCTCTCCATCCCGTTCGTGGCCTTCTTCATCAAGGAGACCAAGGGCCGCGCCCTGGAGGAGATGGGCTGACCCCGCCCGTCCCCTCGAACCCCCGCCGCTCGCGGCCCGACCCACGGAGAGGAAGCCATGCCTGACCAGGGCAGCTCCCGGCAGAACGTCACCTTCCCGAGCAACGGCCGCACCGCGCACGGGTACCTGGCCCACCCGCCGCAGGGCGCGGGGCCCGGTCTGGTGGTGGTGCAGGAGTGGTGGGGGCTCACCTCGCACGTCGCCACCGTGGCCGACCGCTTCGCCGCCGAGGGCTTCACCGTCCTCGCCCCCGACCTGTTCGGCGGCGCGACCACCCACGACCCCGCCGAGGCGGCCGGGCTCAAGCGCGAACTCCCCGTCGAGCGGGCCGTCGAGGACCTCGCCGGGGCCGTCGACCACCTGCTCTCGCTGGACGGCGTGGTCGGCGACGCCGTGGGGGTGGTCGGCTTCTGCATGGGCGGCGGCTTCGCCCTGCTGCTGGCCGCCCGGGCCGGCGACCGAGTGGCCGCCGTGGTGCCTTTCTACGGCCTCCCGCCCGACCCCGACTTCGACTACCGCGGCCTGACCGCCCATGTCCTCGGCCACTTCGGCGAACTGGACGGCTCGATCCCGATGGCCGCCGTGGACGAGGCCGCGATCCGGATCGGCGAGGCCACCGACGTCCGCCCCGAGATCCACTTCTACCCGGCCGGTCACGCCTTCATGAACGACGAGGACCTGCTCGGCACGTACGACCCGCTCCAGGCCGGGATCGCCTGGAGCCGCACCCTCACCTTCCTCCGGGGTCACCTCGGCTGAGCCGACCGGCCGGCCCCCCCGGGTGCCGTCCGGGCCACCCGCTGCGGGCCGGACCGTCAGGTGCGAAAACCCGATGGACACCTGTACGGACTCCCGCCATAGTCGCCGGGTGCCCACCCCACCCACGCGCCCGCGCCGATCCTCCTGGGCGAGCCGCAACTTCCGCATCCAGACCGCCGCCACGGTGATCAGTGGCCTGGGCAACGCCGGTGCCCCCATCGCCACCGCCTTCGCCGTCCTCGGCAACGGCGGCTCCACCACCGACGTCGGCTACGTCACCGCCGCCCGGCTGCTGCCCACCGTGCTGCTCCTGGTCCTCGGCGGCGCCCTCGCCGACCGGCTGCCCCGCCACCGGATCATGGTCGCCGCCAACCTGTTCAGCGGTGCCTCCCAGGCCGTGCTGGCCGCCCTGGTCCTGGCCGGGAACGCGCAGCTCTGGCAGCTGCTGCTGCTCTCCGCCGCCGGCGGCGCCGGCTACGCGCTCTACTCCCCCGCCTCCGGCGGCATGATCATGCAGGCCGTCCCCGAGGAGCACGCGGCCCGCGCCTTCTCGGTCTTCCGGATGGGCCAGAACGCCTCCCAGATCGGCGGCGCAGCCCTCGGCGGAGCGCTCACCGCCGCCGTCGGCCCCGGCTGGGTGCTCGCCCTGGACGCCCTGTGCTTCCTGGTCGCCGCCGCACTGCGCTTCTTCCTGGAGCCGGAGAAGTCCCCCGCCCCCTCCGGCGGCAGCGTGCTGCGGGACCTGCGCGAGGGCTGGCAGGAGTTCGCCTCCCGCCGCTGGCTCCGGGTGATCGTGCTGCAGTTCTCCGTCCTGGTCGCCTGCGTCGGCGCGGTCGAGTCGGTGTACGGGCCGGCCGTCGCCGAGGAGCGGCTCGGCGGCGCGGGAGCCTGGGGCTTGGTGATGTCCGCCTACGGCGTCGGTCTGGTGGCCACCGGCCTGCTGATGGCGCGCTGGCGGCCCCGCCGGATCCTGCTGGTCGGCAACTGGGGGGTGTTCCTGTTCGGCCTGCCCGCGCTGGCCCTGGCCGCCGCGGTGCCGCTGCCGCTGCTGGTCGCCGCGATGTTCCTCTCCGGCGTCGGCGTCACCGTCTTCGGCGTCAACTGGATGGTCGCGCTCCGGCAGGAGATCCCGGAGGAGATGTTCTCCCGGGTCTCCGCGTACGACGAGCTGGGCTCCTACTCTCTCGCCCCGGTCGGCACCGCGCTGGCCGGCCCGGCCGCCGTGGCGCTCGGTCTCGGCGGCGCGCTCTGGACCTGCGCCGTCGCCTGCCTGGTGCTCAGCGCGGCGGTCCTGCTGGAGCCGCAGGTGCGCCGGTTGAGCCGCCGGAGCACCACCGACGCACCGGTGCCCGCCACCGAGCCCGTGCCCGCACCGTGAGCGCCCCGTGCGCCCCGCGTGCGCCTGACGGTGGGCAACCAACGGGACGGGTGGGTCGTCCGAGAGGGTAGGAAACACCACCGCTCGGGGGGCCACCGGTGCCGAAGCCACTGCTGTTCCTGGACGTCGACGGGGTGCTGAACCCCGTCTGTCCCGATCCGGACGCCGGGTTCGACACCCACGCTCTGTTCGGCTACTCCGTCCTGCTCTCCACCCGGCACGGCGCGTGGCTGCGCGAACTCGCCGGGACGTACGAGCTGGTCTGGGCCACCACCTGGGAGGAGCACGCCAACACCCACGTCGCCCCGCTGATCGGTCTGGACCCGCTCCCGGTGGTCCGCCTCGCCGGCTACGTCCCGCAGCCCGGCGATCCGCGCGTCCCGTTGATGGAGCTGTTCTCCGCCGCGAAGTGGGCCCCGCTGCTGCGCTACGCCGGGGGCCGCCCGTTCGCCTGGGTGGACGACGTGATCCCCGCCCGGCTGGTCCGCAGGTCGCTCTGGCGCCGCGACCGCCTGTTGCTGCCGATCGACCCCGGCCAGGGCCTGGAGCGCCGGCACGTCGACCGCCTGCTGACCCGCCCGCCGCGCCGCCGGGCCGTCCCGACCAAAGGCCGAGCTCCCGAGGACGGGGCGGTCAGGCGGTCGGCAGCCAGCTGACGTGACCGGCGAGCAACGCGTACCCGACGAAGGCCACCGTGTCGATCAGCGCGTGCGCCACCACCAGCGGCATCACCCGCCCCCAGCGCCGGTACAGCAGGCAGAACACCGCCCCCATCACCATGTTGCCGACCAGCCCGCCGACCCCCTGGTACAGGTGGTACGAGCCGCGCAGCACCGAACTGGCCACCACCGCAGCCGGCCAGGACCACCCCCACTGCCCCACCCGGCGCAGCAGGTAGCCGAGGACGACGACCTCCTCCAGGATGGCGTTCTGCCAGGCCGACAGCACCAGCACGGGCACCCGCCACCAGACGTCCGGCAGCCCCGAGGGCGCCACCGTCAGGTTGTACCCGGCCGCCTGCGAGGCCAGGTACAGCGCCAGCCCGGACCCGCCGATCGCCGCCGCGACGGCCGCGCCCCGGCCGAGGTCGCGCAGCTTCTGCCCGAGGTCGAAGCCCAGCACCTTCAGCGTGACGCCCTCGCGCACCAGCAGGTAGCCGACCAGTACCACCGGCATCAGGCCGCGCCCGATGTAGTACAGCTGCCAGACCAGGTCCAGCCAGGGCCGTCCGGGCGCCCGCGAGCCGTTCAGCGTGGCGACCTGCTGGCCGAGCTTGATCGGCTCGGTGAGCGAGCCCGCGAAGCTGATCAGCGCGCTGATCCCGCTGGCCCCGAGCGAGAGGCCGAGGACGATCAGCAGCTCCGCCCCGAGCTGACGGCGGGTGGGCTGCGCGGCCTGCGGCGCGGTCGGGACTGCGGTCACGGGGGCTCCAGCGGACGGGCGGTCGCTCCGGCCGTCGGCCGACCGCCGGAGCGATCATCCTGACACAGCGGCCCGGTCAGCCGACCGGCCCGGTGCGTGCGGGGCTCAGCCGACCGGCCAGGTGTGCACCGGCTCCCCGCCGCGCATGTGTTCGGCGTAGCGCCGGGTCATCGCCGCGAGCGCCGCGGGCCGGTCCATCCCGTACTGCTCGCGCAGCCGGTGGAAGGTCGCGCTCTGCCAGGCCGCACCGTTGGTGCGGCGCAGGCAGCGCTGCTCGATGATGCCCAGGTAGCGGTCCCGGTCGGCCGGCTCCACGCCCCAGGCGTCGAGGCCCTGGTAGGCCATCGGCAGCAGCTCGCCCAGCACCAGGTCGACGGCGGACACCGTCTGCAGGCCGCTGCCGCGTCCGGCTCGTCCGGGGCGCGGCCACTGGAACACCGCGTCGATGCCGTACCGGGCGCCCTGCCGGAAGTTCTCGTCCGCCCGCTCGAAGGGCAGTCGGGTCCAGACCGGCCGGGGCTGCTCGGCGAGCACCCGCACCAGCCCGTAGTAGAAGGCGGCGTTGGCCAGTGTGTCGGCCACCGTCGGCCCGGCCGGCAGCGCCCGGTTCTCCACCCGCAGGTGCGCCACCCCTCCCGAGACGTCGTAGATCGGCCGGTTCCAGCGGTAGATGGTGCCGTTGTGCAGCCGCATCTCGGCGAGCTTGGGCGCGCCGCCGGAGGCCAGCACCTTCAGCGGGTCCTCGTCGTCGCAGATCGGCAGCAGCGCGGGGAAGTAGCGCAGGTTCTCCTCGAACAGGTCGTACGCCGAGTCCACCCAGCGCTCGCCGAACCAGGTGATCGGGCGCACGCCCTGTGCCTTGAGCTCCGCCGAACGGGTGTCGCAGGCCTGCTGGAAGAGCACCGGGCGGGTCTCCCGCCACAGCTCCCGCCCGAACAGGAACGGGGAGTTCGCCCCCAGCGCGAGCTGCGGCCCGCAGAGCGCCTGGGCCGCGTTCCACACCGAGGAGAAGCGCTCCGGGGTCACCTGGAGGTGCAGTTGCAGCGAGGTCGCGGCGGCCTCGGCGACCATGGTGATGGACTCCAGCTGGAGGTGCTCGACGCCCTCGATGTCGAGTGCGATCTCCTCCCCGCGGGCGGCCAGGATCTGGTCGCTGAGCAGGGTGTACCGCTGGTTGTGGCTCATCGCGTCGAGCCCGGTGTGGCCGTGCTCCAGCGTCGGCAGGATGCCCACCATGACGATCCGGGCGCCCGCTTCGGCGGCCCTCCGGTCGGCGTAGCGCAGCCCGGTGTCGATCTCCTCGCGCAGTTCCTCGAAGACGTGCCCGCAGAGCCGGTGCGGCGTGATGTTGACCTCGATGTTGAACTTGCCCAGCTCGGTCTGGAAGTCGCTGGAGCCGATCTCGCTCAACACCTGGGCGTTGTTCATGGCCGGCAGGCCCTGCTCGTCGGCGAGGTTGAGCTCGATCTCCAGTCCCATCACCGCCCGCGGCCGGTCGAAGCAGTCCTCCCGCAGCATCCGCCCCAGCGCCTCCTGACAGGCCTGGAGCTTGCGCCGGTACAGCTGCCGGTCCGCCAGATCCGCCCGAGTCGCCACGACCTTCTCGCCCACGGTCCCCTCCTCCTGAGACACCCCGTTGAGCCACCCGGCCGACCGACCGTGCAAGCATCATGCCCACCTCGAAGATCGATACCCGAATGCTTGTACTGGCTTGCAATGCAAGGCATCTGACGGAATTTCAGACCATCTGCAGACTTGCCCGGCGCCACGGCCTGTGATAAACAGATCACCCTGCGCTTCTGTTCGATGGAATTCGCACAGCGCGCCGGCCGGAACGTTCCGCCCCGAAGCCCTCGTCGAGGGCGGCGACCGCGCCGGCACCGCGATCCTGCACAACCGGACCCGGCCAGCCCCCGTCACCGATGACGCGCCGCGCCATGCCGGTATGCCGCACTCGCAACGCCGATCTCGCTTGGAGAGGCGGACCCCGCCATGACTCTGCAGACCCCACAGCCCCCGCCGAGCGCCCTGCGCGCGGTCCTGGGCGCACTCGACTCGGAGACCGCGCTGCGCCAGCCCGCCGCCGCAGCGCTGCGTCGTCCGGCCGGCACCCTGGTCCCCGCGCATCCGCTCGCGGTGCACGTCCTGGACGGCCCGCGCCCCGAGCTCCCCGCCGCCCGCCGCACCGGGTGGCGCTTCCTGATCAAGGACGGCGCCGACGTCGCCGCCGCCGCCGAAGTGGTACAGGCCGTCGAGGGCCACACCTTCTCCCACTTCACCGCCGGCCCCTACCTCGACTCGACGGTCCGGGCGCTGCGCGAGGCCTGGCAACTCGCCCAGAGCTCCCGGATCCGCCGGCAGCCCCGGCTCCTGACCTTCCCGGGCCAGTACGCGACGGCGCTCTGGCTGCACAGCCCCGACACCGGCCCGGCCGGCGACCTGCTGATCCCGCTCGCCCCCGCCCCGCTCGGCGTCACCGCCCACCGCGCCTACCCCGCCGCCGAGCTGCTGCCGCTGCTCGCCCGGGCACCGCTCGCCAGGCCGCTGCTGCTCGGCACGTCCTGAACCACCCGCACCCGCACGGGCCGCCGGACCACCCGCCCGGCGGCCCTCCGCCGTGTCCGTACCTCCCGCGCCCGGGGAACGTCACCCGAACAGAGAGCACTCGAACGGGGCATCCGCCATGGCCTGATCGGGCCATCCCCCGGCTGGCCCACCGGTGCGCGTTCTCCCCCCGGCCCCACCTGAACGGGTGATCTATGCGCGGGAGTTGTGGCGCGTGTCACGAAATGCCTGCGCGCACGTCCGCAGATGCCGACACTGGGAACCAGCGTGGAAGGACCACCTGTCCTACCCACTTGAGCGCCGGTCAACACCTGGTCGGCGTGCGGACAGGATCCGGCTACCGCGGCGGCCCCCGGGACGGCACGACCTCCGGCGACCGCACCACGGGGAGGATCGCAGAGCGAAGCGAGGGTACGCGTATGTGCCAGCACCGTCCTGAGTGCCCGTCGGCCGAATCCGAGGACCGCGAGGCGGCCGTGTCGGTGGCCTGCCACCCGGAGCAGGGCTGGAGCCTGCTCTGCAACGGCGTCGTGCTCTTCGAGGACACCGGAGAGTTGCTGCCGGACGGCAGGGTGATCGCCCCGCGCCGCCCCGTCGCCCACGCGGCCTGACCACCGGCCCGACCACGCGACCGGCCGGCCATACCACCGGCGCGGCCGGCCGAGCCGTCGCGGTACGGGCAGGGCCCCGGCGGAGAGTTCCGCCGGGGCCCTGCCGAACGTCCGGGCGCCCCCGGCGCCCGGGTCCGTCAGACGCCGTACTCGTCCAGCGGCGGGCAGGAGCAGACCAGGTTGCGGTCGCCGTACGCGCCGTCGATCCGGCTCACCGGCGGCCAGTACTTGTCCGCCGGGTTCACGCCCGCCGGGAAGACCGCCTCCTGCCGCGAGTAGCCGTGCGCCCAGTCGCCGGCCAGCTCGGCGGCGGTGTGCGGGGCGTTGCGCAGCGGGTTGTCGTCGGCCACCCACTCGCCCGAGCCGACCTTGTCGATCTCGGCCCGGATCTCGATCATCGCGTCACAGAAGCGGTCGATCTCGTGCAGGTCCTCGGACTCGGTGGGCTCGATCATCAGCGTGCCGGCCACCGGGAAGGACATCGTCGGCGCGTGGAAGCCGTAGTCGATCAGGCGCTTGGCGATGTCGTCCACCGTCACACCCGTCTCCTTGGTCAGCGGGCGCAGGTCGATGATGCACTCGTGCGCGACCAGCCCGCCCGGGCCGGTGTAGAGCACCGGGAAGTGCGGCGCCAGGCGCTTGGCGATGTAGTTGGCGTTCAGCACCGCGACCTGGGTCGCGTGCTTGAGGCCCTCGCCGCCCATCAGCCGGACGTACGCCCAGGAGATCGGGAGGATCGCCGCCGAGCCCCACGGCGCGGCCGAGATCGGACCGACACCGGTGGCCGGGCCGGCCTCCGACTGCAGCGGGTGGTTCGGCAGGTACGGCGCCAGGTGGGCGCGCACCGCGACCGGGCCGACGCCCGGGCCGCCGCCGCCGTGCGGAATGCAGAAGGTCTTGTGCAGGTTCAGGTGCGAGACGTCCGCGCCGAACTTGCCCGGCTTGGCCAGGCCGACCAGGGCGTTCAGGTTGGCGCCGTCCACGTACACCTGGCCGCCGGCCTCGTGCACCATGGCGCAGATCTCGGTGATCTCGGTCTCGTACACGCCGTGGGTCGACGGGTAGGTGACCATCAGCACCGACAGGTTGTCGCGGTGCTGCTCGATCTTGGCCTTCAGGTCCTCGACGTCCACGTCGCCGTCGACCAGGGTCTTCACCACGACGACGCGCATGCCGGCCATCACGGCCGAGGCCGCGTTGGTGCCGTGCGCGGAGGACGGGATCAGGCAGATGTCGCGCTGGGTGTCGCCGTTGGCGTGGTGGTAGGCGCGGACGGCCAGCAGACCGGCCAGCTCGCCCTGCGAACCCGCGTTCGGCTGGATCGAGACGGCGTCGTAGCCGGTCACCTCGACGAGCTGCTGCTCCAGCTGGCGGATCAGGGTCAGGTAGCCCTGGGCCTGATCGATCGGCGCGAAGGGGTGCAGCTGACCGAACTCCGGCCAGGTCACCGCCTCCATCTCGGTGGTCGCGTTGAGCTTCATGGTGCAGGAGCCCAGCGGGATCATGCCCCGGTCCAGCGCGTAGTCCCGGTCCGACAGGCGGCGCAGGTAGCGCAGCATGGCGGTCTCCGAGCGGTGGCTGTGGAAGACCGGGTGGGTCAGGTACTCGTCCTCGCGCAGCAGCGCACCCGGCAGCGCGTCGGCGGCCTCGGCGACCTCGACCGCGTCGACGCCGAACGCGGCCCAGACGCCGGCCAGGTGCTCGCGGGTGGTGGTCTCGTCGGTGGAGACGGAGATCCGGTCCTCGCCGTCCTGGTGGACGTTGATGCCGTTGGCGCGGGCGGCGGCGGCGATCTCGGCGGCGCGGCCCGGGACGACCGCGGTGACGGTGTCGAAGAACTCGCCGTGCAGCAGCTCGACGCCGCCGGCCCGCAGGCCCTCGGCGAGGGCGGCGGCGTAGCGGTGGGTGCGGCGGGCGATGTCGGCCAGGCCGTCCGGGCCGTGGTAGACGGCGTACATCGAGGCCATCACGGCGAGCAGCACCTGGGCGGTGCAGATGTTGCTGGTGGCCTTCTCACGGCGGATGTGCTGCTCGCGGGTCTGCAGCGCCAGGCGGTAGGCCCGGTTGCCGTCGGAGTCGACGGAGACGCCGACCAGGCGGCCGGGCAGCGAGCGGGCGTACTCGGCGCGCACCGACAGGTAGCCGGCGTGCGGGCCGCCGAAGCCCATCGGCACGCCGAAGCGCTGCGAGGTGCCGCAGGCGATGTCGGCGCCCAGCGAGCCCGGGGACTTGAGCAGGGTCAGCGCCAGCAGGTCGGCGGCGACCGCGACGATCGCGCCCAGGCCGTGCGCCTGCTCGATCACCGAGGTGAGGTCGCGGACGACACCGGTGGCACCCGGGTACTGCAGCAGAACGCCGAAGACGCCGCGCTCGGCGATCTCGGCCGGGATGCCGTCGGACAGGTCGGCGACGACGACCTCGACACCGGTCGGCTCCGCACGGGTCTGGATCACCGCGGTGGTCTGCGGCAGGGTCTCGGCGTCGACCAGGAAGACACCGCCCTTGACCTTGGTGACGCGGCGGGCCAGGGCCATCGCCTCGGCGGCCGCCGTGCCCTCGTCCAGCAGCGACGACCCGGAGGTCGGCAGGCCGGTCAGGTCGGAGACCAGGGTCTGGAAGTTGAGCAGCGCCTCCAGGCGGCCCTGCGAGATCTCCGGCTGGTACGGGGTGTAGGCCGTGTACCAGGCCGGGTTCTCCATGACGTTGCGCAGGATCACCGGCGGCGTGAAGGTGCCGTAGTAGCCCAGGCCGATCATCGGCTGGAGGACCTGGTTGCGGCCGGCCAGCTCGCGCAGCTCGGCGAGGACCTGGGCCTCGGTCCGGCCCGCGGGCAGGTCCAGGCCGGTGATGGAGCGGATCGCCTCGGGCACGGCCGTGGCGGCGAGCTCGTCCAGCGAGCCGTAGCCGACGGACGCCAGCATCTTCTCCTGCGCGGCGGCGTCGGGGCCGATGTGGCGGTTCTCGAAGGGGCTGGCCAGCTCAAGCTCGGTGAGGGTCGAGGCGCCGGTGGGGCGTCCCGCGTTCGGCTGGGCGTTCATGGTGGTCGAGGCCTCCTGGTCACGGACCGGCGGGGGTACGCGCGCCTACCGGCCTTCCTCGCTGCGGAACAGCGAATGAGCCACGGCGGGCGGACCCGTCAGGCCTCCCCCTCTGTCATCGGGACCTGAGAGCTTCGCCCGCACGGCGCGCTGCGGCACGCCGTCGGCTTGCACCGTCGGTGAGGGTGGTGATCGCCGGCTTCCGTGCCGACGCTCCTGCCCTGCTTTCCAGAGTGACCTACCCCACACGGTACGGATGCCTGAGAGATTCCGGGGAGGAGTTGCTCCTTCGGCGCCCCGACCAGCGGTTTTCGCGGTCGGAGACTCTCCCGAGCGGGCTCTGCGGTCGCCGCCCAGGGTACCAGCGGGAGGCCATCCGATCACGGGTGCTTCCCGTCACCCCGGGTCTACGCGCGTCCCCCGGACGGCCCAGCCCGCAGCCCGTCCGGCGCACCCCGGTCGCGCCCGTCCGATTCATGGCATTTGGTGTGGAGTGGCGGACGGGACGGGCGCTCCTGCCGCCTTCCTGCGGGAGTTCCGCTGGCTCAGCGCACTGGAGGAAAGCGTGCAGACCGACATCGACCCCCGGGACCTCATCGGCCACAAGGCGGTCGACCGAAACGGAGACAAGATCGGCACGGTCGACGAGGTGTACCTGGACGACGCCACCGGCCAGCCCGAATGGGCCGCCGTCCGGACCGGCATCTTCGGCCGGGACGCCTTCGTCCCGCTCACCACGAGCGAGTTCTCCGGCGACGAGCTCCGGGTGCCGTACGACAAGTCACTGGTCAAGGAGTCCCCGGACTTCGGCGTGGGCCAGCACCTGTCCCCCGCCCAAGAGCTCCAGCTGTACCGCTACTACGGCCTCGATACCCCGGCGGACGACCACCCGGCCGGCGAGGACAGCGGCCGGACCGCTCAGCCCGACCACGACTTCGGCACCACGACGGCCGTTCCGGCTGCCGCGGCCGCCGCGGCCGCCACCAAGCCGCACGCCCTCCGCTCCCCAGAGCCCGCCAGGGCTGCCAACGGCACCAGCACCGCCACGGAGGACAGCGTGCGCACCGTCAGCACCCCCGCACCCGCCGCCGCGCCCGCGGCGGCCGCGACACTCGCACCCACCGTCGAGCCCAAGCCGCAGCCCGCAGCGATGTCCGCCCCGACGTCCGCCGCCCCCGCGTCCAGCGCGGGCGCCGCCTCCCGCAACGAACCGGTGGAGATCACCTGCCGCGAGGAGCGGCTGGACATCACCACCGAATGGCACACGGTGGGCACCGCGAAGCTGCGCAAGTACGTGACGAGCGAACAGATCGAGCGCCGCGTCCCGGTGGTCCGCGAACGCGTCCGGGTCGAGCGGATGCCGGTCGGCGAGGCCGAGCGCGCCTCGCTCACCGAGAAGGAGATCGCCGAGGCCGTCGAGGAGGTCACTCTCCGCGGGGAACGCCCGGTGGTCCGCAAGTACCTCGCCCCCATCGAGCGCGTCCGCCTCGTCGTCGAGCGCTACACCGCCGAGGAGGTGATCCGGGACGAACTCCGTCGCGAACACGTCGAAGTCCACGACAACACCACGCCTCCGGCCGCCACCACGCCACCTCCGTCGACGACCACCCCGGCACCGGGGAACTCCCGCCCCTCGGCCCTGCGCCCCCTCGTCTGACCCCCACCCCCACAAGGGCCCCGACCACCCCCGGTCGGGGTCCTTCCCCATGCCCTGGCTCCTCAAGCCCCGCCCCCACCCCGCAGCCGCAGCCCGCCGCAGGCGGCCCCCGGAAGCCCCGACTCTTCCCCTTTGCCAAAGCTTAACCGCTCGATATTTGACACTCTGAAGTATTTCCCTGCATGGTTACTTCAGTTCATTCACTATGTACGGGAGGAAGCAACCGTGAGTGAGGCACCCCAGCCCACCACCGCGGCCGAGAAGCAGAGCAGCGCCCGGGTCCTGCCGGCCCTCATCCTGGCGATGCTGTCGTTCAGCGTGGTGCAGACCGCGGTCGTCCCGATCCTGCCCTCGCTGGCCAAGGAACTGAGCGTCTCGGCCTCCAGCGTCACCTGGCTGATGACCGCCAACCTGCTCTCCGCAGCCGTGCTGACTCCCCTCCTTGGCCGCTTCGGCGACCTCCGGGGCCGCAAGCCGATGCTGCTGATCTCGCTGGCGGGCCTGGTCGCCGGTTCGGCGCTGGCCGTCAGCACCCACTCGTTCACCTGGCTGGTCGTCGCCCGCGTCCTGCAGGGCGCCGGCGGTGGCGTCATGCCGCTGGCGATCAGCATCGTCCGCGACGAGCTGCCCAAGCAGAAGGTGACCGGCGGAGTCGCCGCCATCAGCGCCTCGATGGGTGTCGGATCCGGCCTCGGCCTGGTGGCCACCGGTGTCCTGTTGGAGCACTGGAACTACAAGTCGATCTTCTGGATGGGCCTGGTCTTCGGCCTGATCGCGATCGCCCTGGTCGCCTTCCGCGTCCCGTCGGACCCGGTCACCGACAAGGAGGGCGGCGCCGACCCGCTCGGCGCCCTCACCCTGGCCGGCTGGCTCTCCGCACTGCTGGTCGCGGTCAGCCAGGGCAACCACTGGGGCTGGACCTCCACCAAGACCCTCGGTCTGTTCGCCGTCGCCGCCGTCGTCGCCCTGGTCTGGGGCGTCATCGAGACCAAGGTCGCGCACCCGCTGGTGGACATGAAGATGATGTCCCGCCCGGCCGTGGCCTTCACCAACCTGGCGGGCCTGCTCATCGGCTTCGGCATGTACGGCTCGTTCATGGTCATCAGCAACTTCGCCCAGACCCCGGAGAAGCTGACCCACTACGGCTTCACCGCCACCGTCCTGCACGCCGGTGTGATGCTGCTGCCGTCCGCGATCGGCTCGATGGTCGCCGCGCCGCTCGGCGCCCTGCTGATCGCCCGCCGCGGCCCGCGTCTGCCGCTGGTCCTCGGTGGTGTCCTCGGCGCCGTCGCGATGGCCTACCTGGCCCTGCGGCACAGCCGTGAGGGCGACATCTACACCGCCTCGGCGATCTTCGGCCTCGGTGTCGGCCTCGCCTTCGCCGCGATGCCGGCCTACATCAACGGCGCCGTCCCGGTCGAGCAGAGCGGTATCGCCAACGGCATGAACTCGGTGCTGCGCACCGTCGGTGGCGCGATCGGCACCGCCGTCATGGCCGCCATCCTGACCGGCGACACCATGAAGCTGCCGCCGCAGATCCCGCTGTCGCTGCCCACCCTGGACGCCTACAAGCACGCGTTCTGGGTCGCGGCCGTGGTCTGCCTGGTCGCCGGTGTCGTCCCGTTCCTGATCCGCGGTGCCAAGTCGGCCGCTCCGCTGACCGTCGTCGGCGGCTCGGCCCAGCAGGACTCCAGCGACGAGCTGGTGAAGACCGACGCCTGACGAGGCGTCCGGCCCCGCGCTCAGGGACAGGGCGCGGGGCCCGGTCTCCGTACGTCGCGAGGGCATCACGAACGTACGGGGCCCGGCACGGTGATGCGGCCCCACCCGGTACTCCCCCACCGGGTGGGGCCGCTTTCGTGTTCCCGCCCCCCGTCGTCCCCCCGTCGTCCCCCCGCCCCTCGGCGCCCCCTCAGCGCCCGTCGTCCGCCCCGCCGTCCGTGTCCGGGTCCTCGTCCTGGCGTAGCGGCAGCGGCCGCGTCGGCTCCAGCGCCGGGTCGTCCACCGCGAAGGTCCGCACTCTCCCGGGCCCGCTCCAGGGCGTCTCGAACCGCACGGTGACCCTCCCGACGCCGCTGCCCTGCACCCAGCCCGGCCCGAACTCCGCGTGCCGGACGTCCTGTCCGGGCATCCACCGCCGCACCGTGACGGCCTCCGGCTCCTCCTCGGCGGTCTCGACCTCCTCCGCCGCCTCCGCGTGTTCCGCCACCTCCTCCCGCAGGGCCTGCGCGAACAGGTCCTCCTGGGTGTAGTCGGCGAGTTGGGCGACACCGACGCCGAGCAGCCGGACCCCGCCGGTGATGTCCACCTGTTCGGCCAGCCGTCGTGCGGTCGCGGTGATCACGGACTCGTCGTCCGTGGGTCCGCCGAGCGTTTCCGAGCGGGTCAGCGTCGAGAAATCGAACCGCCGCACCTTGAGCACCACGGTCCGCCCCGAGCGCCCGGCCGCTCGCAGCCGCCGCACGCACCGGGCGGCCAGCGCCTCGACCTCGCGCAGCACCCGCTCCCGGTCGGCCAGGTCCACCTCGTAGGTGTCCTCCACCGAGACGGACTTGGCGTCCTGGTCGGCCACCACCGGCCGCTCGTCCAGTCCTGTCGCCATCTGGTGGATCCCGGCGCCGTGCGCCCGTCCGAGCAGCTGGACCAGCTCCGTCTCGCCCGCCTCGGCGAGGTCGGCGACGGTACTCAGCCCGGCCCTGCGCAGCACCTGTTCGGTGGCCGGCCCGATCCCGGGCAGCGCCCGCACGGGCATCGGCCCGAGCACGGCCCGTTCCTGCCCGGGCTCGATCAGCACCAGGCCGTCCGGTTTGGCCTGCTCGGAGGCGATCTTGGCCATCAGTTTGGACCCGGCGGCCCCCACCGAACCGGTCAGTCCGGTGAGCCGCCGGATGTCAGCCCGCAGATCCTCCGCCAGCGCGAGCACCAGCCGCTCGCCGGTGTCGTGGTCCGTCTCCGCCAGCACCGGGCCGTACGGACCGGCCTCCAGGTCCACGAAGGCCTCGTCCAGGCTGAGCGGCTGCACCAGCGGCGACAGTTCCCGCAGCAGGCCCATCACGGTCTCGCTGACCTGCCGGTAGGCCTCGAAACGGCCCGACAGGAAAGCCGCGTTGGGACAGAGCCGCCGAGCCTGCGCCATCGGCATGGCCGAGTGCACCCCGAACTTCCGCGCCTCGTAGGAGGCCGTGGAGACGACCCCCCGCCCGCCGAGCCCGCCGACGATCACCGGTTTGCCGCGCAGGCTCGGCTTGGCCGCCTGCTCCACCGCCGCGAAGAAGGCGTCCATGTCGAGGTGGATGATGCTCGGCAGTGATCGCACCCGCCGATCATCGCGTACGGGTCCGACAGTGCGTACGAACCCGGCCGGACGCCCGCCTACGGCTGCTTGGCCGCCGCGCTCGCCAGCGCCTCGGGGATGCCGTCCTCCTTGGGGCCGAGGAACACCGGGTCCGGCCGCAGCCAGGCGTTGACCGCCGCCTTGCCCGCCCCGGCCACCTCCCGCAGCCCGCCGTACAGCCAGGTCTCGTCGTGCAGTTCCGGCACCCCGACGGCGTACGACCGGATGCCCGCCGCCTCGCAGAGCGCCAGCGCCCGCCGGACGTGGAAGTCCTGGCTGACCAGCACGGCCCGGTCCACCCCGAAGATCCGGTGCGCGCGGGTGCAGGAGTCCCACGTGTCGAAGCCGGCGTAGTCCCGGACCACCCGCTCGGCGGGCACCCCGTGCCCGGTCAGGTACGTGAACATCGCGTCGGGCTCGTCGTACTCGACCCGCCCGTTGTCGCCGGTCACCAGGATCGCTCGGACCTTGCCCTCGCGGTACAGGTCTACCGCCGCGACCAGCCGGTGCTCCAGGTACGGCGAGGGCTTGCCCTGGTCCAGCCCGGCGCCGAAGACCACCGCGACGGGCGCGGACGGCGCGCTCTCCACCGTGCCGACCCGGTCGCCCGCCGAGATCCACACCCAGGCGCTCGGTGCCAGTGCGAGCGTGCAGAGCACCGTCCCGACCTGGAACACCCTGCGCTGCGTCCGCCGCTGCCGCAGCCGTGTCCCCAGCAGTCCGGCCCTGCGCCGCAGCAGCCCCGATATCCCGGTGCCGACCCCCACGTGCCCCTCCCTCGATCGTTTCCAGGCAACACGACGAGGCCGCGGGCCCGAACGGTTCCCCGTCCGGGCCCGCGGCCCCGTCGAAGTCGGTGCTCAGACCGCCCGGTTGCGCCGCTGGGCGAGTTCGTCGGCCGGGTCCTGCCCGACCAGTGTCTCGCCGGTGTCCGTGCGTTCGGCGTGCAGCCGCCCGAGGGTGAGCTCCAGCTCCCGCCAGACCGCTCCCACCGCGATGCCGAAGACCCCCTGACCGCCCTTCAGCAGATCGACCACCTGCTGCGGAGTGGCGCACTCGTACACCGTCGCGCCGTCGCACATCAGCGTCATCCCGGCCAGGTCGGCCTGGTCCGCGGCCTGCAGGTGGGCGACGGCGACCCGGATGTTCTGGAGCGAGACGCCCGCGTCGAGCAGCCGCTTCACGATCTTGAGCAGCAGGACGTCGCGGAAGCTGTAGAGCCGCTGGCTGGTCGCCGGGTACGCCGTCCGGACGCTGGGTTCCAGCAGCCCGGTGCGGGCCCAGTAGTCCAGCTGGCGGTAGGTGATGCCGGCCGCCGCGCAGGCCGTCGGGCCGCGGTAGCCGATCAGTTCGGATGTCGGGGCCAGCCGCTCGATGGCGGGCTGCCCCGGCTGCACGGCCGGGAACCTGCCCACCCGGGACAGGTCCGTGACGGTGCGAGCGGTGCGCGGCACGTGCACGGCGCACAGGCCTCCCACGGCCGCGTCATCGCCGGTGCTGCTCATGCTTGCCTCCGTCCACTTGTGCTGCGGGCAACCCGACTGCGGGCATCGGCCACCCGGACAGCCACTCCTGACGGTAGGCAGTCCCCTATGACCCGTCAACGATCGCCACGCCGGGCCAGACAAACCACGTCACTCAGGAGAGTGGTTTTTCGTGCCCCTAGTGTGGGTAGGTCGACGGTTTTTGGCAAAACGAATAAGCCGAACAGCCGTAGTCGCGGCCCCGCTACTGCGGGCCGCCGCCCCCGAAGTCCTCGGGCGAGACCTGGTCGAGGAACTCCCGGAACTTCTCGACCTCGTCCTCCTGCTCGTCCGGGATCGCGATGCCCGCCTCGGCGAGCACCTCCTCGCTCCCGTAGATCGGCGTGCCGGTCCGCAGCGCGAGCGCTATCGCGTCGGACGGCCGGGCGCTCACCTCGACCCCGCCGGCGAACACCAGCTCGGCGTAGAACACGCCCTCCCGCAGATCGGTGATCCGCACCTCGGTGAGCTGCTGGCCGAGCGCCTCCAGGACGTCCTTGAACAGGTCGTGCGTCAGCGGGCGCACCGGCGTCATGCCCTGCTGGGCGAAGGCGATCGCGGTCGCCTCGCCGGGGCCGATCCAGATCGGCAGGTAGCGATCTCCCCCGACCTCCCGCAGCAGCACGATCGGCTGGTTGGAAGGCATCTCCACTCGGACACCCACGACGTCGAGCTCATTCACACAGGCAACCCTATGGCTCCGGTCCCGGATATGAAAGCGCAGAGCAGACGCCGCTGGTCAGCGCGGTGCCCCCGGCGTCCGGAGGCCGTTCGTACGGCTACCCGCGGGTCCGCAGAGCGGCCTGGACCATTGCGGCGTGCAGCCGCACGGACAGCGTCGCGAGCTCCCGCGCGGTGGCCTCGGCGTGGGCCCTGGTCTGCGGGTTCCGGTGCCGGCGCAGCGGTGCCACGACCTGCTCCACCAGTGCGACCTCGCGGTCCGCCGCCGCCTTCATGGCTCTCAGGTGCCGCGGCTCCAGGCCGTACCGGCCGAGCTCCGCGACCAGCCGTGCCACCTGCAGCGCCTCGCCGTCGTACCCGCCGTCCGGGCCCGGCGCGACCAGCCCGTAGGACTCCCACTCGACGAGTTCCCGCTCGCCGGCCTCGGCGGCGGCCAGCAGCTCGGCGCGCCCCAGCCGGACCCCGGACGGGACGTCGGCGGAGGCCACCAGTTCGCGGTCCGCCTCCTCCACCGGTCCGGGCCGGGTGTCGGCGGCGGAGGGCAGCGCCGGCGGGCTCTCGCCGCGCTCGATGGCGTCCAGGTGCTCGCGGATCACCCGCAGCGGCAGGTAGTGGTCCCGTTGCATCCGCAGGACGTAGGCCAACCGCTCGACGTCGGCCGGGCTGAACTTGCGGTACCCGGAGGGCGTGCGCTGCGGCTCGACCAGCCCCTCCGCCTCCAGGAAGCGGATCTTGGAGATGGTGACCTCGGGAAAGTCGTCGCGCAGGAAGGCGAGCACCGCGCCGATGCTCAGCAGTTCGTCACCGCCGCGGCGCCGCCCGGCGGACCGCTCCGCGCGGACCGGCTGCCTGGGGCCCGCGACCACCCCGCGCCCGCCGCGGTCCGCCTGCGGACCGGACGCGACTGGGGTGGCCGCCCCGAGAGAAGAGGAAGGGGTATTCGTATTCACTCGGGCTCCTGCCGACGTTGGTTTCAGTACCCCCGGTTGTGGCCGGCGAAGAACACCAGCCGGTACTTCCCGATCTGGACCTCGTCGCCGTTGTTCAGCGACACCTCGTCGATCCGCTCCCGGTTCACGTAGGTGCCGTTGAGGCTGCCCACGTCCGCGACGCTGAAGCCGGCCGGGGTGCGGCGGAACTCCACGTGGCGGCGCGAGACCGTGACGTCGTCCAGGAAGATGTCACCCTGCGGGTGGCGCCCCGCCGTGGTGACGTCGGAGTCGAGCAGGAACCGGCTGCCCGAGTTCGGGCCGCGCTGCACGATCAGCAGCGCCGAGCCCGGCGGCAGCGCGTCGATCGCCGACAGCACCTCGGCCGACAGGGCCGGCGTGGCACCGGTGCCGGTCGTGGTGTTGGGGTCGTACGACTCCAGGCCGGAGATGGAGATGGTCGACGTGGTCTCCGCCGCCCCCTCGGGCAGCAGACCGCCGCGCAGGGCGGTGCCGCAGTTGGAGCAGAACCGGGCCGAGGCCGGGTTCTGGTTGCCGCACCTGGGGCACGGAGAGGAGCCAGCCATGTTCACAGCCTCCTGGCGCGGCACACCCGACGGGTTGTGCCCGGCGTACGGGTCCGGGGCAAACCCTCCACCAGAGGTTGAGGGTCCTGACGGGAAACCTATGCGCGGGTCGCCGGAGGGGTCAACCGACGCGCCGTAGCCCGCCTGATTCCCCGCGTACTGGGCGGCGCCGCCGTCCCGGAACAACTGCTGTCCGGCGTACGGAGCGGCCTCGGGGGCGGGTCGCATGCCCGGCACCGCGGGCTCGTCCTCCGGCCGGCGGTGGCGCGCGGTGGGCGCCTCGACGGCGGCGGCGTCACGGTCCTTGTTGCGACCGAACAACTTCGAGAAGAAACTCACGGGCGAATCCCCTTGCGTGTGACAGACCCGCCCGCGGGGCAGGGTGAGAACCTCGGACGGGCTGCGAAACCGGTTGCGGCTCGGGCCCGCTGGAGTGGCACTCCGACAGTTGGTGCTGCGGTTGTTGCTCCGGAGCGTACTGGTGTGAACCAGTCTCGCCCACGTGACGGCGACGCCCCGCAGCGGGTGCCGCCGACCCCTGACGGGCCGTTCGTCGGACGCCTCGTCACTTCGATGCCGGCTTGGCGTACTGCGGCGTCTTCGGATCCACGAGGGCGTCGACGACCACCCTCTGCTGCTGGGTGATCGTCGCCCGCGCCTGGTGGCTCTCCAGCGTGCGGACGACACCTCCCGGGATGTTCAGCGCGGGTGTCAGATCCTGCGGGTTCCCCACGACGGTGAACCGATAGGGCTGCGAGACCTTCTTCCCGTCGATCTGCACCCCACCGCCCGACAGGTCGGTGAAGTAGGTGTTGACCACCACGCGCACATCGTTGATCTGAATCGCCTCCGCCCCCGCCGCTCGAAGTTCCTGCAGGGTGTCCAGCAGCATATCTGCCTTCACCTGCCCTTGGGGATCATCGACCGTGAGTACGATGCCCGGACCAGTGGCTTTGACGGTACCGGCGAGAACACCGAGTTCCGTCACCTTCTTCCTGGTCTGTTCCTGGGCCTCCTTGGCCTGGTTGGAGCTGTTCTCCAACTTCGCCAGGGACTGCTCCAGCTCCGCCTTCTCCTGCTGGAGACGCTGCTGACGGCTGTCCAGTTCGTCGAGGATCCGCACCAGGTCCTCCTGGCGGGCCCCGCGCAGTTGGCTGTGGTGGTCGTTGGTCGACCGCACCTGGATCGCGAGCCCCAGGCCGAGCGAGAACAGCAGCAGCGCCACCACCAACTGTCCGCGCGACAACCGCGGCGGCCACAGCGCCGCCTGCAGGCGCCGCCGACCGGCGCTGCGGTCCACGGCGGCGGGCGGCTGCGCCACGGCCTCCTCCGCGACCGGCTCGGGTTCGGACTCCGGCACGACGGCGGGCGCGGGCTCGACGGCCGCAGCGGCCCGGGCGGCCGGCCCGGGCGCGGGCACCGGCCGGGCCGGCGACTCGGGCGCGCGCTCCGGCCCCGGTGAACGCTCCGGCAGGACCGGCTTCAGCAACCTGAGCGTCGGCTCGGGCGTCGAGGCGGCCTCAAGCTCAGCCTCAGCGTCGGACTCCTCCTCCGCCGGTGCCGCCCCGGCATCCTCGGCACACCCGTCGGCGTCCGCCGGAGCAGCCGGCCGGGTGTCCGCGCCCTTCTCCGGCCCGGGCGCCTCGGTGCCCTCCTCGACGACCTTCCCGGCCGTCTCCTCGGTCCTCTCCTCGGTCCTCTCCTCAGCCGTCCTCCGGTCCGGCTGTGCAGGCGGCTTCCCGACGGTCCGCTCAGCGGTCCGCGCGGCCACCGGCGCCTCCGGCTCCCGCTCCTCCTCCGCCGCCGTGCGGCCCGACTCAGGCACGGAAGACATGGCGCCGGATCGCGGCCGCGTTGGAGAAGATGCGGATGCCGAGGACGACGACCACGCCCGTGGACAGCTGCGAGCCGACGCCCAGCTGGTCACCGAGGAAGACGATCAATGCCGCGACCACCACGTTCGACAGGAACGAGACGATGAACACCTTGTCGTTGAAGATCCCGTCGAGCATCGCCCGGACACCGCCGAACACCGCATCGAGCGCCGCGACCACCGCGATCGGCAGGTAGGGCACAACGGCGTCAGGCACCTCGGGTTGGACGAAGAGGCCGACGACCACCCCGATCACAAGACCCAGTACGGCAATCACGGTCTGGCTGCTCCTGTCCCTGTCGTGGTCTTGGCGGTTCCGGTCGACGGGCGCCGCTTGGGGGTCGGACCACCGCTGGTCGCGGTTGGTGAAGCGGATGGTGAAGCCGGTGGGGCCGATGGTGAGACGGACGCGCCTGGGCTCTCCGGAGTTCCGGGGCCGGCCGAGGACGTTCCGCCCGCCGCGGGCGTGGCCGGGGGGCTCGCGGCCGACGAGGACTCGGGCGTGACCGGCTGCGCGGTCCGCAGCGTCACCCCCACCGCCGCCGGCAGCGTCAGGCTCTTCTGCGTGGAGAGCGTCGACTTGATGCCGTACTTCTCCTGGAGCAGCCGCAGGTACTGCCCGGCCATGTCGTTCTCGAAGGCGGTGAGGAGCTTCGGCCCGTCCCCGATCGCCTGGATGCTGTACGGCGGCACCAGCGGCCGGTTGTCCACCAGCACTGCCTCGCCCGCGGCCCGGATCGCGGAGAGCGCGGTCAGCCGCTGCCCGTTGATCGCGACGGCCTCCGCCCCCGACCCCCACAGTCCGTTCACCACCAGCTGCAGGTCGCGGTCCCGCAGCCGGCCGCTGTTGGAGAAGCCCTGCCCCGCCCGCGGGTCGACGTTGCCGCCCGCTCCCGTCCCCGCGGCGTCCTCCAGGACCAGCTTCATGCCCGGCCCGGTGACCTCGCCCAGCCCCACGGCGCCGGTCAGACCACCCGTGTCGCCCTCCCCCGAGGCGAGCGCCTGCTGCTGCGTGCTGTCGACCTTGCGCCGCAGCTCCTGCACCTGCTTCTGCATCTGGTCGGCCGCAGTGTTGCTGTCGTTGATCCGGTGGATCAACGCGTCCCGCTCCTTGGCCAGCGACGGCTCGGCCTTGTGCGCGTTCACCGCGCCCACCGTCACCACCGCTCCGACCAGCGCCAGACCCGCGCCCAGCGTGAGCAGTCCCCGGAGCGTTCCGGGTATCCGGCTGTCGTGGGCACCGCCCCGCGCGGCGGCCGCTTCGGCGTAGCCCTCGTCCAGGCTGTGGTCCATCACGTTGGTCAGCAGGGACATCGAGGCGTCCGGGCGGTTGTACCGCCCGTTCGGGGCACTCGGCGTCGGCGTTGCTGGCATGCGGACCATCGTCCCACGACGACGAGGGGGCCCGTGCACGGCCCCTGAGCTGCACACACGGCGCACACATGACGGAAGTGGCGGATTATTCCGAATGAGGTGAAATCGGACAGCGGGGCGCACGAACGATGCCGCGCGCCCCGCCGATCGGGGCCGTACCGTCACCGACTCCGGGTCGTCACCGCCCGGCGCCCTCGACCACCGCCGCCCATTCGTCCAGCAGCGCCTCGGTGGCCTCGTCGTCCGGGCCCTCCGCCCACAGGTGGGTGGTCGCCTCGGCCGGATCGGGCAGCACCAGCGTCCAGCGCCCGTCCGCCTCGACCACCCGGACACCGTCGGTGGTGTCCAGCCGCCGGCTGCCGGCCGCCTCCACCACCGAGCGCATGACCATGCCCTTGGCCGCCCAGGGCGTCGCAATGTCCCGGCGCCGGATGTGCGCCTGCGGGATCCGCGCGTCGATCTGGCTCAGCGTGAGCTGGGTCCGCGCCACCAGGCCGACCAGCCGGACGAAGGCCGCGGCCCCGTCCAGCACCCCGCTGAACTCGGGCACCACGAAGCCGCCGCGCCCGTCCCCGCCGAACACCGTGCCCTCGGCGGAGGCCGCCTTCGCGAGGTCGTCCGGGGTCGTCGTGGTCCAGATCACCTGGGTGCCGTGGTACGCCGCGACCTGCTCGGCGATCCGCGTCGTGGTCACCGGGAGCGCCACCTGGCCACTGCGTCGCTCCGCCGCCACCAGGTCCAAGAGCACCAGCAGCGCCCGGTCGTCGTCGATCACCCGGCCCAGCTCGTCCACGAACGCGACGCGCTCACCGACCGGGTCGAACCGGACACCGAAGGCTGCCCGCGAGGAGGCCACCAGCTCGCCGAGCCTGGCCAGCCCGGCCCGCCGCGTCTCCGCGTCCTCGGTCGGCCGCGCCTCGTCGAGCCCGCTGGAGACGGTGAGCGCCTCCACCCCGAGCCGGCCGAGGATGCTCGGCAGGACCAGACCCGCACTGCCGTGCGCGGTGTCCACCACCACCTTCAGCCCGGCTTCCCGGACCCCGGTGGTGTCCACCGTCCGCAGCAGGTTGCCCGCGTAGGAATCGAAGACGCTGGACGGGAAGGTCAGGTCCCCGATCTCGCCCGGGAAGGCCCTCCGGTACTCCTGGCGCGCGTAGACGCGGTCGAGTTTGCGCTGCCCGGCCTGCGAGAGATCGGCGCCCCGCTCGTCGAAGAACAGGATGTCCAGCGAGTCCGGCACCCCCGGGGTGGTCCGCAGGAAGATCCCGCCCGCGCTCCCCCGGGCCGTGTGCTGCCGGGCCACCGGCATCGGCACGTTCTCCAGGTCGCGGACATCGATCGCCGAGGTCTGCAGGGCCGAGATCATCGCCCGTTTGAGCGCACGGGCACCACGCGAGTGGTCACGCGCAATGGTGACGGTGGCACCCTTCTTCAGCGTCGTCGCGTAGGCCCCGGCCAACCGGACGGCGAGCTCCGGGGTGATCTCGACGTTCAGGATCCCCGACACGCCGCGGACGCCGAAGAGGTGCTCCTGCCCGCGCGACTCCCAGATCACCGAGGTGTTGACGACGGCGCCGGCCTCGATGGTCTTGAACGGGTAGACCCGGACGTTCGCCCCGATGATCGACTCCTCGCCGACCAGGCACTCGTCCCCGATCACCGCACCGTCCTCGATCCGCGCGGCCCGCATCACATCGGTGTTCTTGCCGACCACGCAGCCGCGCAGGTTGCTCTGCGGCCCGATGTACACGTTGTCGTGCACCACGGCCTTGTGCAGGAACGCGCCGCGCTTGACGACCACGTTGCTGCCCAGCACGGTGTGCTCGCGGATCTCGACGCCGGCCTCGACCTTGGCGTAGTCCCCGATGTACAGCGGCCCGCGGAGCACCGCCTCGGGGTCCACCTCGGCCCCCTCGGCGACCCAGACTCCGGGCGAAATCTCGAACCCGTCCAGCTCGACCTCGACCTTGCCCTCCAGGACGTCCGCCTGGGCCTTGCCGTAGCTCTCGTGGGTGCCGACGTCCTCCCAGTAGCCCTCGGCGACGTATCCGTAGACCCGCTTGCCCTCCTTCAACAGCTGGGGAAAGACGTCGCTCGACCAGTCGACGGACTCACCCGCCGCGACGTAGTCGAAGACCTCGGGTTCCATCACGTAGATACCCGTGTTCACCGTGTCGGAGAAGACCTGCCCCCAGGTCGGCTTCTCCAGGAAGCGCTCGACCCTGCCGTCGTCGTCCGTGATCGTGATACCGAACTCCAGTGGATTCGGCACCCTGGTGAGACAGACGGTGACCAGCGCGTCCTTGCTTCGGTGAAAGTCGATCAATTCGGAGAGATTGAAGTCGGTCAGCGCGTCACCGGAGATCACCAGAAAGGAGTCGTCCTTGAGCGCGTCCTCGGCGTTCTTGACACTCCCCGCCGTGCCCAGAGGTGTCTCCTCGTGGGCGTAGGTCAGATGCATGCCCAGCTCTTCACCGTCACCGAAGTAGTTCTTGACCAGTGACGCCAGGAACTGCACGGTGACCACGGTGTCGGAGAGGCCGTGCCGCTTCAGCAGCCGAAGCACATGCTCCATGATCGGCCGATTGGCGACCGGAAGCAGTGGCTTCGGCATGCTGGAGGTCATCGGGCGGAGTCGAGTGCCCTCGCCCCCTGCCATTACAACGGCTTTCATTACGGGTGCGTCCTCCTTCGCGGTGGTGGACCAGCAGGTCCATCAAACCGTTCCAGAGGGTTCTCTACCCGGAAGGTATCGTCCGACGCACCGGTGGAGCGTGGGGCTTCTCTCAGATCACGTCTCAGACTGCGGACGCCGAGCCCGCCGGACGCCCCTTGATGATCTGCCGCGCCTGAACCGCGTACAGAATGGCCGCCCACCAGTACAGCGTGGTCCCCCACCAGATGAAGGCCCAGCTCACCACCTCGGCCGGCCGCGCGATCCAACTGTCCACACTGCCGAGCAGCAGGAGCGGAAACGCGTACATCAGGTTGAAGGTGGCGGCCTTCCCCAGGAAACTCACCTGCAGCGGCCCGTAACCGTGCTTGTTCAGAATGGGCAGCAGCGCGGCGATGAACACCTCCCGGGCCAGCAGAATCGCCGTGAGCCACCACGGCAGAATCTCACGCCAGGTCAATCCGACCAGCGTGGACAGCACATAGAGCCGGTCGGCCAGCGGGTCCAGCACCTGGCCCACCCGACTGATCTGCCCCCACCGCCTGGCGAGCTTTCCGTCCAGGTAGTCGCTGATTCCACTGAGCATCAGGATCAGCAACGCCCAACCGTCATTGTTGGGCCCCCCGAAGACCGGCCACAGAATGAGCCAGAGAAAGAGCGGAACGCCGACCAGCCGGCCCATGCTCAGCAGGTTGGGGATGGTGAGGACGCGATCGGTCTGGACCCGCGTCTCCTGGACCTCCACCCGGGGGCCTCCTGTACCGTGTGAGGACAATGCACGTTGACCATACAACAGAGAAGCCCCCGTCCGGTTCACCCGGCGGGGGCTTCTCTCGAAGAATTGTTCGGCGGCGTCCTACTCTCCCACAGGGTCCCCCCTGCAGTACCATCGGCGCTGTGAGGCTTAGCTTCCGGGTTCGGAATGTAACCGGGCG